>NZ_JAPZLF010000031.1:0-42844 GCF_033804645.1 Micromonospora sp. RTGN7
GCCGGCCCGTAGGCGTCGGCGGCCGGGACGTCGGCGCGGCCGTCGTCGGGCCTGCGGAGGTCGGGGCCACGGGTGAGGGGGTCGGCGTGATCACCGCCGGGGTCGGCGGCGGGGGGGGGGCCCCCGCCCCCCCCCCCCCGGGGAACGCCCCCCCGGGGCCCACCGCGGGGGGGGCCCTTCCCACGTTCCGGCCCCACCGCGTCGAGGCGGGCGACGCGGGTCAGACTCCCGCCGGTTCCCGCCACATCGGATAGAAGGGGGTGCCGTCCGGCAGCCGGAAGACCTCCCGCGACCGGTAGCCGTGCCGGGCATACAGATCCCGGCCCGTCTCGCTGCTCGCCTCCAGGTAGCCGGGTATCCCGTTGGCGTCCAGCCAGGCGTGGTGGTGCCGCAGCAGCGCGGAGCCGAGCCCCTGCCCCTGCCGGTCCGGCGTGACGGCGAGGAAGGCCAGGTGATGGTGGTCGGCGTGCGGGTGGTGGTCGGCGAACAGTTCGTCGAGGTGACGGAACCGCTCGGTCCACTTTCCGCAGGCCGCCGTCAGCCGGGTGTCGTAGTCCGCCGGAGGAGGAACCTCCTCGCCGCGCTGCGGAAACCAGACGGCGACCGCCGCGCGGTCCGCGGTGGCGTGCACCTGGCCGTGCGCCATCGCGTGCCCGACCAGGATCTCGAAGTCGTCGGCCAGCACGGCCTCCCGCTCCGCGGCCTCCGGCACCAGCCAGTGGGTCGCCTTCAGCACCAGGAACGCCTCGGCGATCCGCTCGGCGGCCAGCCGGGTCTCGGCCGACCCCAGGCGTTCGACGCGCACGTCGCTCACCGTCGCCCCGCCGGAACAGGCTCGGACCCGGGGCCGGGCGGCGGTACGTCCATCAGGGCCGCGCTCTCCGCGCCCAGTCCGATCCGGGCGTAGGCGTCCGGCCGTCTGCCGCGCAGCACCAGCGCCCAGTGCAGGCCGACCAGCGCTACCACCGGGTACGCCGCCGGAATGGCCCAGCGCAGCGGGGAATTGGGCGCCACGCCGAGCAGGATGGCGAAGTTGTCCACCGCCAGGATGATGATGATGATCAGTGCAACGGCGGCCAGCCCGGGGGCGATCAACCGCCGCCACAGACTCTCCTCGGCCCGGGTGCGGGCGAAGTACGCGATCACCGCGACCGAGGTGATGGCGATCAGCACCAGCACGCCGAAGCCGCCACCCGTGCCGCTGTAGTAGAAGAGCTGGAGCACCGGGTCCCAGCCGTTGGCCGCGTACAACAGGATCACCAGCAGGCCGAGGGTGCTCTGCGCCAGCGAGGCGACCCGGGGCGACCCGGTGCGCGGCGAGGTCCGCCCGAACGCCGCCGGCAGTACCCGCTCCCGGCCGAGCGCGAAGATGTACCGGGCGGTGGTGTTGTGAAACGAGATCATCGCTGCCAGCACCGAGGTCATGAAGAGCGCCTGGCCGATGGCGACGGCGGAGTCGCCGAAGTGCGCCCCGGCCAGGTTGAAGATCAGGTCGATGCTCTGCTCGCCGGCCTGCTCGGCGACCTGGTCCGGGCCGGTGGCCACGGTCATGGCCCACGACGACAGGGCGTAGATCCCGGCGATGATCGCCACCGACAGGTAGGTGGCCATCGGGACGGTGCGCTTCGGGTCCTTGCTCTCCTCGCTGAACACCACCGCGGACTCGAAGCCGACGAAGCCGGTCGCGGCGATCACCAACAGTGCGCCCGCCCCCGGAACGAGCAGGCTGTCCGGGACCAGGGCGGTGAAGCTGACCGAGCCGCCAGCCGGGTGGCTGAGCTGCCCCAGGTCGAACACCAGGATCACCACGATCTCGGCGATCAGCAGCACCGCGAGCACCATGCCGTTGACGTCCACCCGGAGCAGGCCGAGCACGGCGACCAGGGCCCAGGCGACCAGGGCCACCAGCCACCAGGCGGGGGTGACGCCGAAGAGCCGGTCCAGCACCGGCGTCGCCGCCGCCCCGATCGCGCCGTACAGCCCGACCTGGAGCGCGTTGTACGCCATCATGGCCATCCAGGCCGTGCTGATGCCGGCCGGCCGGCCCAGCCCCCGGGTGACGTACGCGTAGAACGCGCCGGCGTTCTCCACCCGGCGGGCCATCGCCACGTAGCCGACGGAGAACAGGGCGAGCACCGCGCCGACCACGAGGAAGGCCAACGGCAGGCCGGTGACGCCGGTGATGGCGTACCCGGTGGTGACCACGCCGGCCACCACCGTCAGCGGTGCGGCGGCGGACATCACGAAGAAGATCACCGCCGGCACGCCGAGCCGGCCGCGGGCCAGCGCGTCGGTGACGTTGCTCGGTCGTTCGGTTGTCACTCTGCGGGACAAGGGTGTGCTCCGGAGGGGTGAAGGGCGTCGGCCGTCAGGGCATGCCGCGCAGCACGGCGGCGCCGACGGCAGCCTCGGTGTGTGCGACGAGCTCCTTCAACGGCGGGGGTAACGCCGGGATGAGGACGCTGAGCCGGTGGTGGGCACGGGTGCCGGCGCTCCACAGCACCTCGCGGGTAAGCCCGGTGGCGGCGACCAGACCGAACAGCAGCGCGTCCGGCACGTTCGGCGGCTCCGGCCGGTCGAGCAGGGCGCGTAGCCGGGTCGCCGGCCAGGCGACCGCGTTCAGATCGATCGGGACGTAGCTCACGCTGGTGCGCAGCAGGCGGCGGCCCTCATGCCGGCGCAGCACCCCGGCCCGGGCCAGCCGCTCCGCCACCGACGTCACCGCGCTCTGCCCGAGGAAGCTCAGCCAGGTGCGGACCGCCTGGTGCTGTGGTTCGCCGATCAACTGGTCGAGGACGGTGTGCGCGAGGGCATCGGCCGGTGGGCGCCGGTCCACCACCACCACGTTCCCGGCGGTGATGGTGACCTGCCCGAAGATGACCAACTCGCCGAGGAGCCCAGCCGCCAGGCCGATGTTCGTCGCGCTGGGGTGCAGCTTCGCCTTGCCCCGGCTGTCGTTGTGAGCGATCAGATAGAACTCGTCGGCGGTGAGCAAACGAGCCTCCCGAACAGATTGTCCACAACTGGTTGACGCCGGGTGAAAGGATGCACGCCCTCTGATGACAGCGCAACTCCCAGTTTCGGCAGTCGCACTCCGTGCACATGCGACCTGCGAATCTTGCCCCGGCCGACTCGGAGGGTGATCGCCGGGCCGGCCGCCGAGGCCACCGGCCGCCGCCGAGGTATTGCTGTCGAGCTCACCCGGGCGATCGCTTGCCGGCCTCGACGCGGCATGCCTCGGTCGGCGGCTGCAGGCGTTGGTGCGACAGTAGGACGATGCTCGCCGACGTACCCCTTGACCTGCCGGTCCGACCCGCGCTGCCGGCGCTGCTCGACGCGCTGCGCGCGACCGGCGGCGCAGTCCTGGTGGCGCCCCCGGGCACCGGCAAGACCACCCTCGCGCCGCTGGCCGTGGCCGGGGCGGTCGCCGGCCGGGTGGTGATCGCCCAGCCGCGCCGGGTGGCCGCCCGCGCGGCGGCACACCGGATGGCCGCGCTGCTCGGCGAGCGGGTCGGCGACCGGGTCGGGTACGCGGTGCGCGGCGAACGCCGGGTCGGCCCGGCCACCCGCGTCGAGGTGGTCACCACCGGCCTGCTGGTGCGCCGACTGGACCACGATCCGGAGCTGCCCGGGGTCGACGCGGTGCTGCTCGACGAGTGCCACGAACGGCAACTCGACGCCGATCTGGCGCTGGCGTTCACCGTACAGGCGCGGGAGACGCTGCGCCCCGACCTGTGGCTGGCGGCCATGTCCGCGACCCCGGACGCGGGCCGGTTCGCCGCGCTGCTCGGCGCCGACGGCGTGCCGGCCCCGGTGATCCGGGCCGCCTCGGCGCTGCACCCGGTGGCCCGGGTGTGGGCCCCGCCGACTCGGCCGGTCACCCCGACCGGGACCGGCCGGGTCGATCCGGCGCTGCTGGACCATGTGGCGGCCACCGTCCGCCGGGCCCTGGCCGAGCACGACGGCGACCTGCTGGTCTTCCTCCCCGGGGTGGGCGAGATCGCCGCCGTGACCGGCCGGCTGGCCGGTCTGCGGGACTCCGTCGCGCTGTTGCCGCTGCACGGCCGACTACGCGGCGCGGAGCAGGACGCGGCGCTGCGCCCGGCCGACCGGCGGCGGGTGGTGCTGGCCACCGCCGTGGCGGAGAGCAGCCTCACCGTGCCCGGGGTCCGGGTGGTGGTGGACGCCGGGCTGGCCCGGGTGCCCCGGGTGGACCTGGCCCGGGGGCTGGGCGCGCTGATCACGGTCCCGGTGTCCCGGGCGTCGGCGACCCAGCGGGCCGGCCGGGCCGGCCGGGAGGCCCCCGGGCACGTCTACCGCTGCTGGTCGGAGGCCACCCACGCCCGGCTCGCCGCGCAGCCGGAGCCGGAGATCGCCACCGCCGACCTCACCGGGTTCGCCCTGGCGCTGGCCGCCTGGGGCGACCCGGACGGCAGCGGCCTGGCCCTGCCCGACCCGCCGCCGGTCGCCGCCATGACGGTCGCCCGGGACACCCTGACCACCCTCGGCGCCCTGGCCCCGGACGGCCGGATCACCGCCCGGGGCCGGGCGATGGCCGGCGCGGGGGCCCACCCCCGGCTGGCCCGGGCGCTGCTCGACGGTGCGCCGGTGGTCGGTGCCGACCGGGCCGCCGAGGTGGTGGCGGTGCTCGCCGAGGACACCGTCGCCGGGCCGGGCGACGACCTGGCCGCCGCCTGGCGCCGGCTGCGCACGGGCACGGACCCGGGGGCCACGGCCCGCTGGCGAGCCGAGGTACGCCGGCTGCGGGCCGCCCTGCCCGACGGGACGGGCGCGCGACGGGCGGTAGGCCACGCCGGCCCTGCCGGGCCACCACCCGGTCCCGTCGGTGACCCGCTCGGCCGCCCACCGGCCCGGGAACGGCGGGCGGGCCGGCTGCCCGACGACCTCGCGGCCGGGCTGCTGGTCGGGTTGGCGTACCCGGAGCGGCTGGCCCGCGCCCGCCGGGCCGGCGGATCGGGGTACCTGATGGCGGGCGGGACCGAGGCGGAGTTGGCCCCGGGCTCGGGGCTGGCCGGCGTGGCGTGGCTCGCGATCGCCGTGGCGGACCGCTCCCCCGGCGCGCCGACCGCCCGGGTCCGGCTGGCCGCCGGCCTGGACGAGGCGACCGCCCGCGAGGCCGGCGGTCCGCTGCTGCGCTCGGTTCGGGAGGTGGCCTGGGCCGGCGGGGACGTGGTGGCCCGGGAGGTGGTCCGGCTCGGCGCGATCGAGCTGGTCGCCCGGCCGCTGATCCGGCCGGATCCGGCGCTGGTGACCGGTGCCCTGCGCGACGGGCTGCGCCGCGCCGGCCTGACGCTGCTGACCTGGGCCCCGGCTGCACGGGCGCTGCGCGAGCGGATGGCGTTCTGCCGGCACGCCCTGGGCGCGGACTGGCCGGACGTGAGCGACGAGGCCCTGCTCGCGGGGGTGGATGAGTGGCTCGGCCCGGAGTTGGCCGCCGCCCGCCGCCGCGCCGACCTGGCCCGGGTCGACGTGGCCAGCGCGCTGCGCCGCCTACTGCCCTGGCGCCAGGCCGCCCGGCTGGACGAGCTGGCCCCGGAACGGCTCGCGGTGCCCAGCGGCTCGCGGGTACGGCTGGACTACACCGACCCGGCCGCCCCGGTCCTCGCGGTGAAGCTCCAGGAGACCTTCGGCTGGGCCGACGCGCCCCGGATCGCCGACGGGCGGGTGCCGGTGCTGTTGCACCTACTCTCCCCCGCCGGCCGGCCGGTGGCGGTCACCGCCGACCTGGCGTCGTTCTGGCGCACCGGGTACCCGCAGGTCCGCGGCGAGTTGCGCGGGCGCTACCCCCGGCACCCCTGGCCGGAGGACCCGACCACGGCGGAGCCGACCCGCCGGGCGGCGCCACGCCGCCGCTGACCCGGGCGCTGACCCGGGCGTCCACGCCGCCGCTGACCCGGGCGGTCTGCTGGGCGTCGGTCGGCGGCGTCGG
This sequence comes from Micromonospora sp. RTGN7, assembly GCF_033804645.1. NCBI lineage: Bacteria > Bacillati > Actinomycetota > Actinomycetes > Micromonosporales > Micromonosporaceae > Micromonospora > Micromonospora sp. RTGN7. The sequence goes on from NZ_JAPZLF010000031.1 coordinate 5,951, forward strand.
GAAGGTGCGTCGGCAGCGGCCGGATCAATCCTCGTCGACCACGTCGGCGATGACGACGGTGACGTTGTCGGGGCCGCCGGCCTGCAGTGCCAGCTCGATCAGCCGCCGGGCGCACTCGTCCCGGTCGGGGTGGGCGCCGAGCGCCTCGGCGAGGGTGTCCGAACGGACCACGTTGGACAGTCCGTCACTGCACAGCAGCCATCGGTCGCCGGCCCGGGGCACCATCGTCGCGTACGCCGGGGAGACCTCCTCGCCCTGCAACGCCTGGGTGACCACGGCACGGCGGGGGTGGCTCGCGGCCTGGTCGGCGGTGATCACCCCCTGGTCGACGAGCATCTGCACGAAGGTGTCGTCCCGGGTGATCTGCTTGAGCACCCCCTCGCGGTAGAGGTAGGCGCGGGAGTCGCCGACGTGGGCCAGCGCGAGACAGCTTCCGGTACGGGCGAAGAGCAGGGCGGTCAGGGTGGTGCCCATGCCCTGCCGTTCCGGGTCTTCCCGAACCGCCTGGCTGATCCCCGCGGTCGCCAACTCGATCCCGCTCTGCAGCGCGGCGACGAGGGCGTCCTCGGGGGTAGCCAGGTCCTGGGGCCCGATCGCGTCGATCGCGATCCGACTGGCCAGGTCTCCGGCGGCCATCCCGCCCATGCCGTCTGCGACGGCGACGAGCCAGGCCCCGGCGTGCAGGGCGTCCTGGTTGCCGCTGCGGATCAGCCCGCGGTGACTCGCCCCCACAGAACGCAGCTTCAGGGTCATGGGAGGCAGCCTGCCAGTTGGAGGGTGGAGTTGTCTCTAGGAGATCGCCACGACGTCGCGTGGCGCGGGGAATCTCACCTGACGGACCCGGACCGCCGACGATCCGACCAAGCCTTATTCAGACTCTTCAATTGACATGACGGGCACCCGCTGGAAACATCGGAGCGATACTGGGAGCGCTCCCAGCTCCGGTGCAGTCTGTCCCCTCGGAAGGAACCCCCGTGACGCCATCCCGACGCCGCCGATGCCGCCTCGCAGCGCTCGCCGCGGCGACCGCCCTCGCCCTCACCGGCACCACCGCCGGCGCGGCCCACGCCGAGGTCCCCCCGGACGCCCCCGAGCAACTGAAGAACGGCGACTTCAGCGCGGGCGTCACCCCCTGGTTCTCGTACGGCACCGGCCCGCTCGGCGCCACCGACGGCCGGGGATGCGCCACCGTCAGTGGCGGGCTGGCCAACCCCTGGGACGCCGGCATCGGCCAGGACGCCGTCCCGTTGACCGCCGGCGCCGAGTACCAGCTCTCCTTCGACATCTCCGCCACCCCCGGGGCGAACGTCCGGGCCGTGCTCCAACTCGGCGCCGCCCCCTACACGCAGTATGCGAGCGTGGACGCCGCCGCCACCAGCGGCAGCCAGCACTTCGCCACGACGTTCACCGCCGGCGAGGACAACCCGGCCGCACAGCTGATCTTCCAGGTCGGCGGGGCCGCCATCGAGCAGACGGTCTGCCTGGACAACGTCTCGCTGCGCGGCGGCGAGCCGCCCGAGCCGTACGAGCCGGACACCGGCCCCCGGGTACGGGTGAACCAGGTCGGCTACCTGCCCGGCGGCCCCAAGAACGCCACCGTGGTCACCGAGACCGCCGCCCCGCTCGGCTGGCAGCTCCGCTCCGCCACCGGCGCAGTGGTGGCCAGCGGGCGCAGCACCCCACGCGGGGTCGACGAGGCCTCCGGGCAGAACGTGCAGAACGTCGACTTCTCCGCCTACCGCACCCCGGGCAGCGGCTACACCCTCGTCGCCGACGGCGAGACCAGCCACCCGTTCGACATCTCCGGCGCCCTCTACGACCAACTGCGCAGCGACGCCCTCCAGTTCTTCTACATCCAGCGCAGCGGCATCGCCATCGACGGCGGCCTGGTCGGCGACGAGTACGCGCGCCCCGCCGGCCACCTCGGCGTCGCCCCCAACCAGGGCGACACCAGCGTGCCCTGCCAGCCGGGGGTCTGCGACTACTCCCTCGACGTGCGCGGCGGCTGGTACGACGCCGGCGACCACGGCAAGTACGTCGTCAACGGCGGCATCGCCACGTACCAACTGCTGAACACCTTCGAGCGGACCAAGACGGCGGCCACGGCCGACGGCGGCGCCGGCCTCGCCGACGGCACCCTACGGGTGCCCGAGCGCGGCAACGCGGTGCCGGACATCCTCGACGAGGCCCGCTGGGAGTTGGAGTTCCTGCTGCGCATGCAGGTGCCGGCCGGCAAGCCGCTGGCCGGGATGGTCCACCACAAGATCCACGACAAGAACTGGACCGGCCTGCCGCTCGACCCGGCCGACGACCCACAGCCGCGCGAGCTGCACCCGCCGTCCACGGCCGCCACCCTCAACCTGGCCGCCGTCGCCGCCCAGTGCGCCCGGCTCTTCGCCCCCTACGACGCGGCGTTCGCCACCCGCTGCGGCACCGCCGCGCGGACGGCGTACGCAGCGGCGAAGGCCCACCCGGCGGTCTACGCCAGCCCGGCCGACGCCACCGGCGGCGGCGCGTACGACGACACCGACGTCAGCGACGAGTTCTACTGGGCCGCCGCCGAGCTGTACCTGAGCACCGGCGGGACCGGGTACCTGACCGACCTGAGCGCCTCGCGGCACCACACCGGCGCGGTCTTCGGCGACCAGGGCTTCGGCTGGCAGGGCGTCGCCGCGCTGGGCCGCCTCGACCTGGCCACCGTGCCCAGCGGCCTGCCCACCGCCGACCGCAACCGGGTCCGCGCCTCGGTCACCGCCGCCGCCGACCGCTACCTGCAGATCCTGCGCGGCCAGGCGTACGGGCTGCCGATGCCGGGCCACGCGAACAGCTACTTCTGGGGCGCCAACGGCAACATCGCCAACAACGCGGTCGTGCTGGCCACCGCCTTCGACCTGACCCGGGACGCGACATACCGCGACGGAGCGGTGCAGGCGGCGGACTACCTCCTCGGCCGCAACGCGCTCAACATCTCGTACGTGACCGGCTGGGGCGAGCATGCCGCGCAGAACCAGCACAGCCGGATGTACGGCCACCAGTTCGACCCGACGCTGCCGAACCCGCCCGCCGGCTCGCTCGCCGGTGGCGCGAACGCCGCCCTCCAGGACCCCTTCTCGGCGAACCTGCTGGCCGGCTGCGAGCCGATGTTCTGCTACGTCGACGACATCAACTCGTACTCGACGAACGAGGTGGCCATCAACTGGAACTCGGCGCTGGCCTGGCTGGCCTCGTTCCTCGCCGACCAGGACGACGCGGCGGCCGTCCCCGCACCGACCTGCGCCGTGTCGTACACCAACTACGGCGCCTGGTCCGACGGCACGGGATTCACCGCTCAGGTGACCATCCGCAACACCGGCGCCGCCACGGTGAACGGCTGGACCGCCCGCTTCGCCTTCACCGGCGACCAGAAGGTGCGCGAGGCGTGGATGGCGAAGGTGACCCAGACCGGTGCCACGGTCACCGCCCGAAACGAGTCGTACAACGCCCGGATCACCCCGGGTGGCAGCGCCACCTTCGGCTTCAACGCCACCACCACCGGCGGCCCGAACCCCGCCCCCACCCTCATCACCCTCAACGGCACCCCCTGCACCCACCCATAACCCACCCACCCCCACCCCACCTCCACAGATCGCGCAGCTCAGCCGCGACTGCGGTCGGGACGGCGGGGTGGGTTTGGGGGGAGGGAGGGTTGGGTGGGGGTGGGGCGCAGGGTGGGGCGGTGTACCTCGCCGGCCAGCTCTCGGGTGGGCGGGGTGAAGGCGCGTACGGGTTGGCCGTTGACGGCGGTGCGGATGGTCCGGGCCACCGCGTCGATCACCTTCGCCTGCACGGCCGAGCCGACCGAGTCGCTCGGGTCGTCCGGGTTGGCGGCGATGCCGGCTACCGCGATCTGCGGGGTGAAGCCGACGAAGGTCTCGGTGGCGTTCTTCTCCGAGCTGCCGGTCTTGCCGGCAACCGGGCGGCCGACGATCCGGTCCACGGCGGTCGCGGTGCCGCCGTCGCACTGGTCGTACGTGGTCTGCTGGCCGACGGGGCAACGGGCGGCGTCGGTGGCGGCCCGGGCCACGTCGGTGTCGAGCACCTTGCGGCAGGACGGGTCGCCGACCGGAACCTTGTCGCCGTCGGCGGTGGTCACCGAGATCACCGGCAGCGGGGCGCAGTACGTCCCCTCTGCGGCCACCGCCGCGTAGGCGCCTGCCAGGTCGAGCGGGGTGGTGGCGGCCACGCCGAGGGTGAACGATCCCCAGTTGGCGGCATTGTCCGCCGCGAAGGCGGCGTCGGAGTCGGCCCGGAAGGTGATGCCGAGGCGCTGGGCCATCTCCACGACCTTCGCCGGGCCGACCTGCTCGGCCAGCCAGACGAAGTACGTGTTCACCGAGCGGCCGAAGCCGTCCCACATGGTGCGGTAGCCGTCCATCCACGCCGGGTTGGCGTTCGCCGGGCACCACCTGCCGTCGCAGCTGCCCTCGCCCTCGGCGGCGTACCGGGTGGACAACCGGCTGGGCGCGTCGAAGCCGGTGGCCAACTGCTTGCCGTTCTCCAGCGCGGCGAGCATGGTGAACAGCTTGAACGTCGACCCGGCCTGATAGCCGTCGACACCGCCGCCGCCGGAGATCAGCGAGTTCACCGTGTTGGGGTGGTTGGCCTGCCCGTCGGGGTTCTCCTCGAGGCTGTAGTGCCGGTTGACCGCCATGGCGAGCACCCGGCCGGTGCCGGGCTGCACCGCCGCGATCGGCAGGGCGCGCTTGTTGTCGTACCCGTACACGGCGGTGACCTGCTGGTGCGCGGTGGCCTGGATCTTCGGGTCCAGGGAGGTGACCACGGTGTAGCCGCCCCGGCGCAGCGCCTGCTCGCGCTCGGAGACGGTCTCGCCGAAGGCCGGCTGGGTGAGCCACCACTGGCGCAGGTAGTCGCAGAAGAAACCCCAGTCGTCGTGGCCGTCGGCTACCGCGGTGCAGCCGTTGGGCTGCTGGGTGGGGCGCAGGGCCAGCTTCTCGGCCCGGGCCGTCGCGGCCTGCTCGGCGGTGATCGCGCCGGTGGCGACCATCGCGTCGAGCACGTACCAGCGCCGGTCCAGCGCCGCGTCCGCGTCCCCGTCGATCGGGCTGTACGCCTCCGGGGACTGGACCAGGCCGGCGAGCAGGGCCGCCTCGGAGAGCGTCAGCTCGGCCGGGGACTTGGCGAAGTAGCGCTGGCTGGCCGCGGCGATGCCGTACGCGCCGGAGCCGAAGTAGGCGATGTTGAGGTAGCCGTTGAGGATCTCGTCCTTGCTGAGCCGCTGCTCCAGCGCCGTGGCGTACCGGATCTCCTGGAGTTTGCGCCCGACGGTCTGCTCGGTGGCCGCCTGCCGCTCTTCGGCGCTGCGGTTCGGGTCGGTCTTGAGCACGTTGCGGACGTACTGCATGGTCAGCGTGGAGCCACCCTGCTCGGTGCCGCCGCCGGTGACGTTCGCGACCAGGGCGCGGGCCAGGCCGCGCAGATCGGTGCCGCCGTGCGAGTAGAACCGCCGGTCCTCGGCCGCCACGATGGCCTGGCGCATCACCGGGGCGATCTCGGCCAACGGCACGTCGGTGCGGTTGACGTCGTAGAACGTGGTGATCAGCGTCGTGCCGTCGTTGGCGTAGAGGTACGAGCGCTGCGGGGTCACCGGGGTCCGCAGCGCCTCCGGCAGCGTGGCGTACGACCCGACGGCCGACTTCGCGGCGTAGCCGAGCAGCAGGTTGGCCGGCAGTGCCGCCACCGCGAGGGTGAGTCCGGCGAGCAGGCCGGCGAGCAGCACGGTGAACAGCCGCGACAGGGGGGATCGGGGTAGCGGCATGGAGCCAAGGATTGCTACGAAAGCCGCGATCCGGCCACCCCGGAGGGTGATTGTCAGCTAATTCACCACGCCCTGCCAGGCACTTCCCCGCTCGGGCGGCAGGATCCGGGACGAACCTCGCGATCGACCGCCGGAGTCAGCCTGCGGGGTCTCAGCCTGCGGGGGCCAGGGCGATGGGCCAGGCGCGGGTCAACCGGCGGCGAGCGGGCCGCTGCCGGAGCCCGGGGTCGTGCCGCCACCCGGGGCCGTGGCGGCGGTGGCGACGCTGGCGCTGGCCGCGTCCCGGGCGATCGCGGCGGGGACCAGGCGGCCGGAGCGGTACCCGATGCCGATCCCGGCGATCAGCACGAAGATCGCCCCGAAGGTCTGCAACGACCCGATCACTGCACCGCCGATGCCCAGCAACGGTGCGGCGATCATCAGCATCGTGCCGTCGCCGATGCTGAACATGCCGGAGCGGGCCACCGCCCAGCCGGTGAGCAGCCAGCCGGCGGTGTAGCAGGTGGCCCCGACCAGCACGAGGGTACGGGCCGTGGTGCCGAAGACCGGGGCCTGCTCGGTCAGCCCGGCGAAGGGCAGCATGAGCACGGTGCCGGCGATGCTGGCCAGCAGCCCGGCGACGGCCACCCGGCGGCTGCGGGTGGCCGCGAGCAGACCGGTGAGGGCCAGCAGGGCGAGCAGCCCGAGCCAGACGGCGGCGACCCAGCCGACCAGGTAGAGCTGCCCCCCGTCGGCCGGGTAAGGGTCATTGCCCACCCCGCCGGCGCTGGCCATCGCGACCAGGCCGTACAGGACCGCGTATGCCGGCAGCAGCCAGACGGCCGCGCGGCCGAAGCGGCGCAGTGACCAGGCCCAGGTCGCGTTGGTCGCCGGGGCGCCGGGCGTGGGCTCGGAGACGAACGGCAGCACCCCGAACCCGCCCCCGGTGCGCCGGGTGCCGAGCGGCCCGTCCGGGTCGTGCGCGCCGGGCGTGGGAGCGGCGGAGCGGTTCCTGTTCGTGGGATCCTTCATGCGTCACCTCGCTGCGCTGGTCGGCGGGGCCGGACGCGCCGCGGCGCCCCGGCTCCTGGTCACCACCGGCCCTCAGGACCGATCGTGTCAGGTGCCGGAGCGCCACATGAGGATTATTCGCATTCCTGCCCGGCCCTCTCGGCCGGCCGGCCGTCAGCCGCGTTCGCGCTGGTCGACCTGGTCGTTCAGCAGGCTCCCCGGGGAGACCGGCTCCGGGGCCGGCAGCCCACGCGGGACATTTCCGCCGGTGGCCTGCGCCTCGGCGACGCGTACCTCGTCGTTGATCTGCTGGGCGGCGGCGGCCGCGGCCTGGGCGGCCTCGGCAGCCTCCCGCTCGACGGCGCTCGCGTGCTCGGCCGCCTCGGGCGCCGGCTGGTCGCCGACCATCTGGCTCAGCCCGCCCAGGGCGCCGCCCATCCCCTCCAGTGCCTTGGTCAGCTCGGCCGGGATGATCCAGACCTTGTTGGCCGTGCCGTTGGCGATCTGCGGCAGCGCCTGGAGGTACTGGTAGGCGAGCACCTTCTGGCTCGGGTTCGACTGGTGGATCGCGTCGAAGACCGTCCGGATGGCCTTCGCCTGGCCCTCGGCCTGGAGAATCCGGGCCTGCCGGTCACCGTCGGCGCGCAGCACTGCGGACTGCTTGTCGCCCTCGGCGGTGAGGATCTGCGACTGCTTGTGGCCCTCGGCGGTCAGGATCGCCGCCCGGCGGTCCCGCTCGGCGCGCATCTGCTTCTCCATCGAGTCGCGGATGCTGGCCGGCGGCTCGATCGCCTTGATCTCCACCCGGGTGACCTTGATGCCCCACCGGCCGGTGGTCTCGTCCAGCACGCCCGAGAGGTGCCGGTTGATCTCCTCCCGGCTGGTCAGCGCCCGCTCCAGGTCCAGCGAGCCGATCACGTTACGCAGCGTGGTGACGGTGAGCTGCTCGATGGCCTGAAGGAAGTTCGAGATCTCGTACGTCGCCCGGGCCGCGTCGATGACCTTGAAGTAGAGCACCGTGTCGATTGAGACCACCAGGTTGTCCGAGGTGATCACCGGCTGGGGCGGGAAGCTGACCACCTGCTCCCGCATGTCGACCTTGGTGCGAACCGCGTCGATGAACGGGACCAGCAGGTTCAGGCCGGGGTTCAGGGTGCGCTTGTACTTGCCCAGCCGCTCCACCACGTCCTGGCGCTGCTGCGGCACGATCTGCACCGCCTTGAACAGGGTCACCACGACGATCAACGCTATGGCGACAAACAGCACCGTCAGAATTTCCATACCCTTACCCTCTCGCTTCGGGCAACTCACCCGCGGTGGAAAAGTCGTCATCCCAGACCAGGGCCGTCGCGCCCTGGACCTTTATCACCCGCACCCGCCGCCCGGGGACGAAGCTCTGCGTCACGTCGTACGACCGGGCGCTCCACATCTCGCCGCCGATCTTGACGAGGCCACGCTCGGCGTCGACCTGCTCCAGCACCACCGCGGTGGATCCCTCGATCGCCTCCACCCCGAACGACTGCTCGGCACTGGCCTCGCCGGAGCGGGCGTGCCGGCGGATCGCCGGCCGGGCCACCACCACGGTGAGCGCGGAGACCACCGCGAACACCCCCGCCTGCACGGCGGTCGGTGCGCCCAGGGCCGCTGCCCCGGCGGCGGCGAACGCGCCGATCGAGAACATGATCAGGAACAGCGTCGTCGTGAAGATCTCGGCGACCGCCAACACCACACCCAGCACGATCCAGAAAACCGCGTCCACCCACCAAGAGTGACACGTAAAAGCACGCGCAGCCCCTTTGCAAGATCAGTACGCTCGGCGGCAGCCGCCCGCGAGGGTGCCGACCCCGTCCCGCGAACCCTGGAGGAGCCGTGTCACTGCCACCCGAAACCATCCGAGAGGTCGACACCGCGGTCGCCAGGGCACAGTCCGTCGGGCGTACCCCGTCGCTCGTGCTCGGCGTGGTGCGTGACGGTGAGTTGGCCCACGTCGCCGCCGCAGGCGAGCATCCCCGCCCGAATGCCGACCTGCAGTACCGGCTCGGCTCGATCTCCAAGACGATGACCGCGGTGCTGATCATGCAGCAGCGCGACGCCGGCACGCTGGCCCTGCACGACCCCCTCGAGGCCCACCTGCCCGGCACCGGGGTCGGCACGCTCACCCTGCGCCAACTCCTCGGCCACGCCAGTGGCCTCCAGCGCGAGCCCGACGGCCCCTGGTGGGAGCGGGCCGAGGTCGGCGACCTGGCGTCCGTGCTGGCCGGCGTGGGCGAGCACAAGATCGCCTACCCGCCGCACCGGGTCTACCACTACTCCAACCTGGCGTACGGGCTGCTCGGCGGGGTGCTGGAGGCGGTCACCGGTACGAGCTGGTTCGACCTACTCCGGGAGCGGATCCTGGAGCCGCTGGGCCTGACCCGCACCACCTACCAGGCCACCGAGCCGTTCGCCCGGGGATACGTGGTGCACCCGTGGCACGAGACGCTGCGGGAGGAGCCGCGCACCGACACCGGCGCGATGGCCCCGGCCGGACAGCTCTGGTCGACGATCACCGACCTCGGCCGCTGGGCGGCGTTCCTGGCCGACCCCGACCCGGCCGTACTCGCCCCGCAGACGCTCACCGAGATGTGCGTGCCGGTGGCGATCAGCGACCTCGACTCGTGGACCAGCGGGCACGGCCTCGGCGTCGAGCTGTTCCGGGTCGGCGACCGGGTGTATCTCGGCCACGGCGGTTCAATGCCCGGGTACGTCGCCGGGCTGGCCGTGCACCGCCCCACCCGCACCGCCGTGGTCGGCTTCGCCAACTCGTACGGCCTGCGGGTCGGCCACCTCGGCGGCCTCGGCCGGGAGGTACTCACCACCGTCCTGGACTCGTGGGGAGACCCGGTCACGCCGTGGCGCCCGACCGACGCCCTGCCCCCGGCCGAGCTGGCCGAGCTGACCGGCCGCTGGTGGTGGATGGGCTCGGAGTTCGAGTTCCGCGCCGACGCCGCCACCGGCGAACTGGAGGCCGGCCCGATCGGCAACCCGATCATGCGGTTCACCCAGGAGGGCCCGGACCGCTGGCGGGGCCGCTCGGGCCCGGAGGACGGCGAAATCCTCACCGTGCTCCGAAGCGCCGCCGGCGACCCGGTCGCTCTCGACATGGCCACCTTCATCCTCACCCGCACCCCAACCGAACACCCCTAACCCCGCCCCCGCCCCCGGGGATCCCGGTGCCGGCAAATTCACGGAAAGCGTGGCTATTCCTCGTCGAATAGCCACGCTTTCCGTGCGCGGCCGGAGTGGGTGGGGGGTGGGAGTGGGTGGGGTGGGAGTGGGTGGGGGTTAGGGGTGGGGGGCGGTTACGAAGTCGATCAGTCGTTCCATTGCGTTGATCAGGGGGGTCTCCACGTCGGCGAAGGTGTTCACCCGGGACAGGACGAGGCGCCACATGTCGGCCGGCTCGGCCACCCCGAGGGCCGCGCAGACCCCTTCCTTCCACGGCCGCCCCGGCGGCACCACCGGCCACGCCGCGATGCCCAGCGCGGCCGGCTTGACGGCCTGCCACACGTCCACGTACGGATGACCCGTGACCAGCACGTGCGGGGAGTTCACCCGGGCCACGATCCGGCTCTCCTTCGAGCCGGGCACCAGGTGGTCGACCAGCACGCCGAGCCGCCGGTCCGGACCGGGAGCGAAGGCGTGCACCTCCGTGGCGAGCTCGTCGATGCCGTCCAGCGGCTCCACCACCACGCCTTCGACGCGCAGGTCGTCGCCCCAGATTCGCTCGACGAGGGCGGCGTCGTGCACGCCCTCGACCCAGATCCGGCTGGCCTTGGCGACCTGGGCGCGTACGCCGGCGACGGCGATCGAGCCGGAGGCGGTGCGCCGGCGGGCGGCCGGCACCGGGGCGCGGGTCGGCCGACGCAGCGTCACGGGCTCCCCGTCGCGCAGGAACGCCGCCGGCAACAGCGGAAAGTTGCGCCGCCGGCCGTGCCGGTCCTCCAGCACCACCGCGCCGGACTCGAAGCCGACGACCGCACCGCAGAACCCGGAGTCGGCGTCCTCGACCACGAGATCGGGCTCGGCGTCCACCTCGGGCACGACCTTGCGCCGCCGCCAGTCCCCCGCCAACACGTCCTCGCCGTAACGCCCCACCATCCCACCACGCTAACCCCGGCCCCGCCCGCCAGCGCGTCAGCCGCGCCGATCATGGAGCCGTGGTGCCCCGGGAAAGGGGCACGAGCGGAATACCCGGCCACCACGATTCCATGATCGGATCGATGGCGGACCGGGCGAGCGGCAGTCGAGACAGGGATGGGGCGTAGGACGTACCCTCTTCTGCATGTCCTCCCCCGCAACGGGCGCGGTCACGATCACGCCGCACCGGTCGAGCCGGTTCGTCGCCTGGGTGCGCGCGTGGCGTGCCGGTCTCGTGCCGTTCGACGAGGTCGCCGAGGAGATCGCCGGCGACGAGGAGCACCTCGTCGCGGACGCCCCCGGCACCTGGACCGACGTTTCGCTGCGCGACGCGCTGCCCACCCTGGCGAAGCTCTCCCCGGACGAGATCCGGCTGGTGCTGCCCGCGCCCGGCGACCCCCGGGGGCTGCCCGGTCCGGGCGACTTCGCCGGCACCGCGATGGTCACCGGCGAGGCGGTCGTGGCCGGCGGCCTCGGGCTGATCCCGCAGGTCCGCTCGCACACCTCCGGCTCGGGGATGACCTGGGAGACGGTGCTCTGGCGGTGTTACCCCCTGCCCGCCGACGCACCGGCCGCCTCGCTGATCTCGCCGGGGGCGGCCGAGGCGGAGGCCGAGCTGGCCAGCGCGCTCGCCGAGACCACCGCGGCGCTGACCCGGCTCGACGTGGCCCAGTGGCGGCCGGAGTTGGCCGGCGCGCTGGCTGCGCTGCGTCGGCCCGACGGCACCACCGACCTGCCGCCGGGCTTCGACCCCCGGTCGCGGCGGCTGTTCGCCCGCGCCGCCGTGCTCGACCGGGTGCTCGCGCTGGCCGGGCACGGTGCGCCGGGCGGGGCGATCAACAACTACGAGGCCCAGCAGCGCGACGCCGCGCTGCGCCCACTCACCACCGCCTGCCGGCAGGCCCTGGTCGCCGCCTGCAACGCACCGCTGCGCCCCTGACCCCGCCCGGTGGGTGGGTGTGACGTGGCGGCGGCGGGTCAGATCTCGTCCATCAGATCGGCGACGGAGTCGACGATTCGGGACGGGCGGTACGGGTAGCGCTCGGTCTCGATCCTGGTGCTGATCCCGGTCAGCACCAGGATCGTCTCCAACCCGGCCTCCAACCCGCAGAGGATGTCGGTGTCCATCCGGTCGCCGATCATGGCGGTCGTCTCGGAGTGCGCGTCGATGGTGTTCAGCGCCGAGCGCATCATCATCGGGTTGGGCTTGCCGATGAAGTACGGCTGCACGCCGGTCGCCTTCGAGATCATCGCCGCGACCGAGCCGGCGGCCGGCAACGCGCCCTCGACCGACGGGCCGGTCACGTCGGGGTTGGTGCAGATGAACCGGGCCCCCTCGTTGATCAGTCGGACCGCCTTGGTGATCGCCTCGAAGCTGTAGGTCCGGGTCTCCCCGAGCACCACGTAGTCGGGCGCGAAGTCAGTGAGCACGTAGCCGACCGCGTGCAGCGCCGTGGTCAGCCCGGCCTCCCCGATCGCGTACGCGGTGCCGCCCGGACGCTGGTCGGCGAGGAACTGGGCGGTGGCCAGCGCCGAGGTCCAGATGGCCTGCTCGGGCACCTCGAAGCCCATCCGGGTGAGCCGGGCCCGCAGGTCCCGTGGGGTGTAGATGGAGTTGTTGGTCAGCACCAGAAACGGCGTATCGGACGACCGTAGCCGGTTGATGAACTCGGGGGCGCCGGGCACCGGCTGCCCCTCGTGCACCAGCACGCCGTCCATGTCGGTCAGCCAGCTCTCCACCGGCTTGCGCTCACGCATTCGTCGCCCCAGGCATCGAAAGCCGGACCGTAGCAGGGCGGGCGGCGGCGGTCACGGGCGGCGGGCCGGTACGCAGCACACCGTCGGGCAGGTGTCCCACAGCGGCAGCTCGCCGAGACGGCGGCGAAGGCGTTCCCCGCCCGGCTCGGTGCGCTCGGCGACCAGTTCGCGCACCATGGCCACGAAGCGCGGGTCGGTGCCCGGGGTGCCGGCGCGGGCGAAGTCCAGCCCGACCCGGCGGGCCGTCTCCAGCGCCTCGGTGTCGAGGTCCCACACCACCTCGAGGTGGTCGGAGACGAAGCCGATCGGGCTGAGCACGACGGAGGTGGTGCCGGCCTCGGCGAGGGCGGTGAGGTGGTCGTTGACGTCCGGTTCCAGCCACGGCATCTGGGGCGGGCCGGAGCGGCTCTGCCACACCAGGTCGTACGGGAGGTCGGGGGCGGCGGCCGCGTGCACCAGCCGGGCGACCTCCGCCAACTGTGCGGTGTACCGGCCGCCGTGCGGGCCTGCGGCGGCCGCCGCCGAGATGGGGACGGAGTGGGCGGTGAAGACCAGCCGGGTGGTGGCCCGTTTCGCCGGGTCGAGTCGGCCAAGCGCGGCCCGCACCGCATCGGCGTGCGGCTCGACGAACCCCGGGTGGTCCCAGAACTGGCGCAGCTTCTCGATCACCGGCGCGTCCGGGCCGACCGCCGCGCGGGCCTTCGCGATGTCCTCCTGATATTGCCGGCAGGAGGAGTAGCCGCCGTAGGCGCTGGTGACGAACGCGAGGGCGTTGGTGACCCCGTCGTCGCGCATCCGGGCCACGGTGTCGGCGAGCATCGGGTCCCAGTTGCGGTTGCCCCAGTAGACCGGCAGGTCGACCCCGTGGGCGGCGAAGTCGTCCCGGACGGCGGCGAGCAGGTCCCGGCACTGCTGGTTGATCGGGGAGACCCCACCGAAGTGCAGGTAGTGCTCGACGACCTCCGCCAGCCGCTCCGGGGGCACGCCCCGCCCCCGGGTCACGTTCTGGAGGAAGGGCAGCACGTCCTCGGGCCGCTCGGGCCCGCCGAAGGAGACCAGCACCAACGCGTCGTACACCATGGGTCCATTCTTCCCCGCCCGCCGGTCGGCGGGGGCGACGCCCCCTGGTACGGGTGTCGAGAGGGGCCCCTGCTACGCCCTGGGCGTCGGCGAGGGGCCGCCGCTCATCGCGAGGCGCCGATGGCGTGGTATCCGCCGTCGACGTGGACGATCTCGCCGGTGGTGGCGGGGAACCAGTCCGAGAGCAGGGCCAGGCAGGCGCGGGCGGCCGGCTCCTGGTCGCTCAGGCTCCACTTCAGCGGGGCCTGCTCGGCCCAGGCGTTCTCGAACCTCTCGAAGCCGGGGATCGACTTCGCGGCCATGGTACGCAGCGGCCCGGCGGCGACCAGGTTGCTGCGGATGCCCCGCTCGCCCAGGTGCATCGCGAGGTAGCGGGAAGTGGACTCCAGACCGGCCTTCGCCACGCCCATCCAGTCGTAGACCGGCCACGCCTTGGTGGCGTCGAAGGTGAGGCCGACCACCGCGCCGCCCGGCGACATCAGCGGCAGTGCCGCCATGGCGAGGGACTTATAGGAGTACGTGGAGACTTGCAGAGCGGTGGCCACGTCCTCCCACGGCGCGTCGAGGAACCCGCCGCCGAGGCAGCTCTTCGGGGCGAAGCCGATCGAGTGCACGACCCCGTCCAGGCCGTCGACGTGCTCGCGGACCTTGTCGGCCAGCCCGGCGAGGTGTTCGGTGTCGGTCACGTCCAGCTCGATGATCGGGGCCGGCTCGGGCAGCCGCCGGGCGATCCGCTCGACCAGGGAGAGCCGGCCGTAGCCGGTGAGCACGACCTGCGCGCCGTTCTCCTGGGCGAGCTTCGCCACGGAGAAGGCGATCGAGGCGTCGGTGATGACGCCGGTGACCAGCAGCCGCTTACCGGCCAGCAGTCCGGACATGTGGGTGTTCCTCCGTTGAGTCGGTGCGATGGGGAGCGTCAGTGGCCCATGCCCATGCCGCCGTCGACCGGGATCACGGCGCCGGAGATGTAGCCGGAGGCGTCCGAGGCCAGCCAGGTGACCGCCTCGGCGACCTCCTCGGGCGCGGCGAGCCGGCCGGCGGGGATGGACTTGAGGATCGCGGTCCTGCGGTCCTCGGGCAGGGCGGCGGTCATGTCGGTGGCGATGAAGCCGGGGGCGACGACGTTGGCGGTGATGTTGCGCCCGGCCAGCTCCCGGGTCAGCGAGCGGGCCATGCCCACCAGGCCGGCCTTGCTCGCCGCGTAGTTGACCTGGCCGGGGCCGCCGTAGAGGCCGACCACCGAGGAGATGAAGATGATCCGGCCCCACTTGGCCCGGAGCATCTTCTTCGACGCGCGCTTGGCGCAGCGGAACGAGCCGGTGAGGTTGGTGTCCACCACCCGGGTGAACTGCTCCTCGGACATCCGCATGATCAGCGTGTCGTCGGTGATGCCGGCGTTGGCCACCAGCACCTCCACCGGGCCCAGTTCGGCCTCGATCGTGGCGAAGGCCGCGTCGACGGAGTCGGAGTCGGTCACGTCGCAGGCGACCCCGAAGAACCCCTCGGGTGCGCTGCCGCTACGGTGCGTCACCGCGACCCGGTCGCCCTGCTTGGCGAACGCCTGGGCGATGGCCAGGCCGATCCCCCGGTTGCCGCCGGTCACCAGCACGGTACGGGCCACGGGTCCCCCTCTGCTCTACCGATCCACGTCGCTGGGGAGCCTAGGCGTTACCGGCAGGTAAGGGCGAACGCGGGGGCGCGTGGCGCGGTGACCGCCGTCGGCCGTACCCCGGGCCTGCGACGATGCGTGGTGCCGGTGGACCGGTCCGGCGGCTCGGGAACGGCCCACAACCCTTACCCGGGGCCGGATCCCGGGATTTCCCGGCCGGCCCGCCGAGTACGGGCCTCGCGAGGGCCGGGTGTACGCTGATCCGCGTTCCGGCCAGGTCGACCGTAGGAGGTGATCGCTGTGCGAGATAGCGATCCTCCCAGTCGTGGCCGGGCCGAACGTCAGCCCCGCTGAGCCACGACTCAGCAGGTGAGCTGACCCAGCTCCGCTCCCCCGCACCGCCCGCCCCTCGGCCACCAGCCGGGGCGGCGAGCCGGCCGCGCCGTCCCGTCAGGACGGGGAGGGGGCACCCCGGTCACGACTTCGTGTGTGCGCCCCGCCTCCCCTCGCGGTTACCGCGCCAGCGCGGACCGTCCAGTCGCCACCGGAGCCTTCCCATGAGCCGTTACGTCGCCCCGCTGGGTTTCACCCTCGCCGCCGTCTGGGTGGCCGTCATCTTCGTGCTGGCCGGCAGCGGTCACTGATCGCGGGCGCCCGATGCCCGGCGGAATGCGCGTCGCCCCGCCACCCGTGGAGGGTGCCGGGGCGACGCGGGCGCGCGACAAGCAGCCGTCAGAGCAGCCGGGACGACCAGAGCAGGCTGGTGGCGCCCGCGCACAGGGCCAGCAGCAGGGCGATGCCCGCGTACCACTGGGTGACCTCGCGGGGCTCGGTGCGGAACCCGATCGAGCTGCCCATGTCCTGGTAGACCTTCTTGAGCTCGCTGACCGAGGCGGCCTCGTAGAAGTACCCCTTGGTGGTCTCCGCCAGCTCGGCCAGCGCCATCCGGTCCACCGGCACCCGCTGGAGCTGGCCGCCGATGTCGACCTGCCCGGTGTCCGTGCCGAACGCGATCGTGGAGACGGGCACGTTGGCCGCCTGGGCGCCGGCCGCCGCCTCCTCCACCGACCGCCCCGAGGTGCGGAACCCGTCGGAGAGCAGCACGATCCGGGCCGGCGGGATGCCCGCCGCGCCGTCGGCCGGCACCGACCGGATCGCCTCCAGGCAGGTGAAGACCGCCTCGCCGGTCGCGGTCGCCTCGGCCAGCACCAACCCGTCGATCGCGCCGGTCACCGCGCCCCGATCCTTGGTGGGTGACACCAGCACGTTCGCGGACTTGGCGAACGACACCAGGCCGAGGTTGTAGGTCTCCGGAAGCTCCGCGACGAACTGCTTGGCCGCCTCCTGAGCGGCCTCCAGCCGGTTCGGGGCCACGTCGTCGGCCTGCATGGAGAGCGACACGTCGATGGCGAGCATGACGGTGGCCCGTTCCAGCGGCTCCTTGGTGTCCATCGCCGGCCGGGCCAGGGCGGTGCCGAGCACCAGCAGGCTGAGCAGGAACGCCACGGCCGACACGTGCCGCCGCCAGCCCAACCCCTTCGGCGCGAGCGTGCGCAGCAGGTCCACGTTGGTGAACCGCATCGCGTACGCCCGGCGGTGCAGTTGCCGCCACCCGTACAGCGCGGCGAGGGCGAGCACCGGCAGCACGGCCAGCAGCCACCACGGTTGCAGAAAACGGATCATCGTGTCGTCCCCCGGGTGCGGGCGTGCCGCTGGGCGGCGACGAAGCGCACCATGTCGAGCAGCCAGTCGGTGTCGGTGCGCAGGCGCAGGTGGGCCGCGCCCGCCGCGCGGAGCTGGGCGGAGATCTCCGCGCGCTGGGCGGTGGCCGCCTCGGCGTACCGCCGGCGCAGCCGCGGGTCGGCGGTCTGCACCTCGTGCAGCTCACCGGTCTCCGGGTCGACCACCGGCAGCACCCCGACGTCGGGCAGCTCCAACTCACGCGGGTCGACCACCTCGATCGCCAGCAGGTCGTGCCGGACCCGCAGCTTGCGCATCGGCCGCGCCCACTGCTGTGGCGGCGCGAGAAAGTCGGAGATCACCACCGCGACGCCGCGCCGCCGGGGCGGCCGGTTGAGCATGTCCACCAGCGCGCCCAGGTCGCTGCGCCCGGCCCGGATCTCGGTGCCCGCGATCGCCCGCAGCAGCCCCTGCGCCTCCTTGCGCCCGGACCGGGCCGGCAGCCGGACCAGCCGGCCCGGGCCGGCCGGCGGTGGCGCCCCCCGCCCGCGCCCGGCCGGGGTGGCCGGGGCCGCGCCGCTGCCGACCACCGCCCCGATCCGGTTGCCACCACGCACGGTGAGGTGGGTCAGGGCGGCGGCCGCGGCGACCACCACGTCCCGCTTCAGCCAACGGCCGGTGCCGAAGTCGAGGCTCGCGGAGAGGTCCACCGCGAGCCACGTCTCCAGCTCCCGGTCGGCGACGGTGCGCCGTACGTGCGGCGTCGTCGTGCGCGCGGTCACCGGCCAGTCCATCCGGCGTACGTCGTCGCCGGGGCGGTACTCGCGCGACTCCCCCGCCTCGCTGCCCGGGCCGGGCAGCAGGCCGGCGTAGTCGCCCTGGAGCAGGCCGTCGAGCTTGCGGGTGACCATCAGCTGGAGCCGGGACAGCAGCGCGTCGCTGCGGGAAGCAACGGCCGGTGACGGTGACCACCGCGTACCCCGGGAGGGATGAGGGGTGGGTGAGGTCACGGCCGCTGCCCGGGCCATCCTGCGCCGGCCGCCGGCAGGCCGTTCGGGGTGGCCTGCTGGCGTGGCGTCACCGACGGCATCGGGATCGTCGACATCACCCGGTGCACCACGTGGTCGGCCGACACGTCGTCGGCCAGTGCGTCATAGCTGAGCACCAGCCGGTGGCGCAGGATGTCCGGCGCGATGTCCTGCACGTCCTGCGGCAGGGCGTAGTCGCGGCCGCGCAGCAGCGCCAGCGCCCGGGTGGCCCGGACCAGGCCGAGCGAGGCCCGTGGGCTGGCGCCGTACTGGATCAGCTGCGCGACGTCGGGCATGCCGTGTTCGGCGGGGGCACGGGTGGCCAGCACCAGCCGGACCGCGTAGTCGACCAGCGCGTTGTGCACGAAGACCTGGTCGGCCTTGCGCTGGAGGGCGATCAGCTCCGGGGTGTCGAAGACCCGCGCCGGCGTCGGCGGGGACACGCCCATCCGGTAGACGATCTCCCGCTCCTCGGCGTCGGTCGGATAGCCGACCACGATCTTCATCAGGAAGCGGTCCCGCTGCGCCTCCGGCAGCGGGTAGACGCCCTCCTGCTCGATCGGGTTCTGGGTGGCCATCACGAGGAACGGCTCAGGCACCCGGTGGGTCTGGCCGCCGATGGAGACCTGCCGCTCGCTCATCACCTCCAGCAGGGCCGACTGCACCTTGGCCGGGGCGCGGTTGATCTCGTCGGCGAGCAGGAAGTTGACGAAGACCGGCCCCAGCTCGACGTCGAACTTCTCGGTGGACTGCCGGTAGATCCGGGTGCCCATGATGTCGGCCGGGACCAGGTCCGGGGTGAACTGCACCCGGGCGAAGGAGCCGCCGACGACCTTCGCCAGGGTTTCCACGGCGAGGGTCTTCGCCACGCCGGGCACCCCCTCCAGCAGGCAGTGCCCCCGGGCGAGCAGTGCCACGAACATCCGCTCGACCATCCGGTCCTGGCCGACGATCACCCGCTTGATCTCGAACAGCGCCCGCTCCAGCAGCGTCGCGTCCTGGGCCGGGGTGGTCGTCGGCGTCGGTGGTGCCGGCGGGGACGGGGGTGTGTCCGGCGCGCTGCCGTTCGGCGTCGGGGTGTCGGGCGTGGTCGGCTGGGCCACCGGTCCTCCACAGCATGATCGGTTGTCGCGACGTGATGCGTACCAAGACTCGCATGCCTCGCTGAGAGCCGAGGCGGGGAGAAGCCCTTTTCCGCCACGCCGTCCGACCGCTCCGAATCGCCGATCACGGGTTTACACCAGGGGGGCCGGCGTGTGTACGATTCACCCCGTCGCCGGGCGGCTCCCCCCGTGGCCGCCCGGCGCTCACTTTTCGCTCCGCGCGCGCCTAGACTGGCTCGGATGAGCGTTCCCCTCCCCGCCGACGCGGCACCGATCTGCTCGGCCCGGGGCTGTCGCGGTTCGGCGCAGTGGGCACTGCGCTGGAACAATCCCCGCCTGCACACCGCCGACCGGCGCAAGACCTGGCTCGCCTGCACCGACCATCGCGCCTCACTCGGCGACTTTCTCGGCGCACGCGGCTTCCTCCGGGAGGTCACGCCACTGGCCGGATCGCCTACGCTCGACCTGTGAGCGCGCAGAGCGGACCCTCCCGGTGACCGACCACCCCGTCGGCGGCCCGCCGTCGCCCCCGCAGATCACGCCGCCGTTCCCGCCCGGGCCCCTGGAGCCGTGGCCGGAGACCGTCCGGTGGCAGTCGGTCTCGACCGACCTGATCTGGGTCGAGCTGCTGCGCCTGGCGGGGTTCCTCGGGGTGGTACTGATCGGGCTGGCGCTCGGTTGGGCGCTGTCCGGGCACTGGCTCTTCGGCGTCGCCCTCGGGGTGGCGGTGCTGGCCGGCGCGTGGCGGGTCGTCGCCATCGTGCGCGCGGTGCACGTCTGGGGGTACGCCCAGCGGGAGGACGACCTACTGGTGCGGCACGGGCTGCTGGTCCGCCGGCTCTCCATCGTGCCGTACTCGCGCATGCAGTTCGTCGACGTCAGCGCCGGCCCGCTGGAGCGGGCGTTCGACCTGGCCACGGTGCAGTTGCACACGGCCGCCGCGGCCAGCGACGCCCGCGTGCCGGGGCTGCGCCCGGCGGAGGCGTCCCGGCTGCGCGACCGGCTCACCGCGCTCGGCGAGGACCGAGCGGAGGGCCTGTGAGCCAGGGCCGGCCCGGCACCCCCCCGACTAGCGGCCCCGAGTCACCCCGACCGACGGCCCCGATCCCGACCCCCGACAGTGCCGACGATCGCGAAGGTGTCGCCGCCCACCCCGACGGGCCGGGGCGGCACCCCGCCGATCACCGGGCGGAGGGCGGGGACACGAATCCGGGTGGCGAACCGCGACAGCGGCTGCACCCGCTGAGCCCGGCGTTGCACGGGGCCAAGTCGCTGGCCGTGGTCATCGCCGGCCTGTCCTGGTCGACCCTGTCCCGGGTCGGCTTCGGCTGGTTCGCGGCGATGGTGGTCGTGCTGGCCCTCGGCGCGACCGTGCTCGCGGTGGTCAGCTGGTACAACACCGGCTACCACGTGGTCGGCCGGGAACTGCGGGTGTACGAGGGGCTGCTGT
This sequence comes from Micromonospora sp. RTGN7, assembly GCF_033804645.1. Taxonomy (NCBI): domain Bacteria; kingdom Bacillati; phylum Actinomycetota; class Actinomycetes; order Micromonosporales; family Micromonosporaceae; genus Micromonospora; species Micromonospora sp. RTGN7. The sequence continues at coordinate 26,643 of NZ_JAPZLF010000031.1, forward strand.
GGCGGCGCACCCGGGCCATCCCGCTGGAACGCCTCCAGGCCGTCGAGGTGGTCCGGCCCCTGCTCGCCCAGCTCACCGGGCTGGCCGAGCTGCGGCTGGAGGTGGTCGGCGGCGGGAAGACCGAGGCGCCGCTGGCGTACCTCAGGGTGGCCGAGGCCGCCGCTCTGCGGCAGCGGCTGCTCGCGCTCGCCGGCGGGGGGCCGGTGCCGCAGCCGTCGCCGACGGCGGCCGAGGCGACGGTCACGCCGACGCCGCCCGGGCAGGCGCTGCACAGCGTGGCAAATCGGCATCTGCTGGTCAGCCAACTGCTCACCCCGCAGGCGTTCCTGCTCCCCTTCGGCGTGGCCTTCGTCGTGACGCAGTTCCTCTCCGAGGGATCCTGGTCGTTCATCACGGTGGCGAGCACGCTGACCGCGATGGCCGGTGTCCTGCTGCAACCGATCCGCCGCGTTCTCGACGACTGGAACTTCCGGCTGGCCCGCGACGATGGCACCTTGCGGATCCGCAACGGCCTGCTGGAGACCCGGGCCCAGACCGTGCCGCTGAACCGGGTGCAGACGGTCGGGGTCACCTGGCCGCTGCTCTGGCGTGCCAAGGGCTGGCTGCGGCTACGGCTGGAGGTGGCCGGCTACGCCGCCGGCGAGCCCGACGACCGGAACCGGCCCGACCGGCTGCTGCCCGTGGGCGACCGGGGCACCGGGGAGCGGATCGTGACGGAGGTGCTGCCGGGAGTCCGGCTGGACGAGCTGGCGACAACCCTTCCGCCGGCCCGGGCTCGGTGGTTGCGCCCACTGAGCCGTCGGGCTGTCGGCGCCGGGCTCGACGAACGGGTCTTCGCCGCCCGTTCCGGGCTGCTCACCCGGCAGCTCACGGTTGTGCCGTACGCCCGGATCCAGAGCGTGCGGGTGACTCAGGGCCCGGCGCAGCGGCGGCTGCGGCTGGCGACCGTGCACGCGGACACCGCGGGCGGCGCCGGCGCCGCCGCACTCGACCGTGACCTCGCCGAGGCGTGGTGGCTGGCGGCGGAGCTGACCTCCCGGGCGCGCGTTGCCCGCCGGGCCGACTGAGCCGGCCCGCGAATCTCCCCCACGGGGCCGACTGAGCCGGTCACCGACCCGAGCTCAGCGGGTGGCCGGGACCGCCGGGGGTTCGTCGGCGGCGGCGGGCCCCGCCGGCTGTGGCTCCGGCTCGCCCGGCCCGTCCGGTCCGGCGTCGGCCGGCTGCGGCCCGACCGGTGTGCGGCGTGCCCGCCGGGCGGCCCACCAGCGCTCGGCCAGGCCGACCACGAGGAAGGTCATCCCCACGTACGCCCAGCCGACCAGCACGTCGATGACGTAGTGCTCCCCGGAGTAGACCAGGGTGAAGGTCATCGCCACCGGGTACGCCAGCAGCAGCGGCCACCACCGGCGGCGGGTCGCGTTCAGGAAGAACAGCACCACGAAGAGCGCCCAGGCGGTGTGCAGCGACGGCATCGCGGCCACCGGGTTGGCGGCGATCTGCCCGGAGTTGAGCAGGTTGCCCGCGCCGTGCATGCCGAACGCCTTCCATCCCCGGGTGGAGATCCGGGCCACCTCGGTGAGCAGGCCGTTCTGCGCCGCCCACCAGGGCGGGGCCGCCGGGTAGAGGAAGTACGTGACCAGCCCGGCGGCGCAGAGGAACCCGAAGCGCCGCATGTACGCGGCCCACCGGCCCCGGTCCCGCATCCAGAGCACCCCGGCCGCGGCGAAGGCCACCACGAAATGGGAGAAGTAGACCCAACTGGCGGCAACGTCCCACCAGTGCACTGCGGGGCGGTAGAAGTGCTCCTGCAACCAGATGGTCGGCACCTCGCCGCCGGTCGCCCAGCCGAACATGAACCGGTCGGCGACGATCAGCTCCATCGCGTGCGGGGTGGCCCCGTTGTCCGCGAACCCCCGGGAGAGGTTGTAGGCCACGAGCAGCACCACCACCGGCACCCAGTCCAGGACGAACCGCAGGTGGCTGCGCCACGGGCGGTGCGAGTTCCAGGCGATCGTGGCCAGCCAGATCCAGAGGAACGCGTACGCCGGGTCGGTGGGCAGGCCGATGCCGAGCCAGCAGGCCACGAAGGCGACCGCCCAGAGCGACATGGCGACCACCCGGCGGCGACCCTGGTCGGGCGCGGGAGGGGGTTCGGAGGGGACGGGGAGTTGGGGGTCAGTCACGACGGCCATCGCCGTCCAGATTAACGGCGGCACCGCGACCGGCTGACGCCGGTGTAAGGAGGGGCACCCTGTTAACGCTTACGGTATAGAAGGGCACCCTTCTCACCACCGTCAGGCGACGCGGAGGACGGCGGCGAGGCGTGCCACACCCGCCGGGGCGGCGGCGGACCGCGCCACGACGGCGACCAGTTCCCGTACCGCCGGCCGGTCGTGCACTTCGCCGCGCGCGGTGCGTTCCGCCTCCAGCACCGTCCGGCCCGCCCGGAGCATGTCGCCCGTCTGCGCGTACGCGCGGGCGACGTCGAGGAGGTAGGCGGCCCGGTGCTCGGGCGGCAGCCACCGCCACTCGTCGCCGGCCACCAACTGCTGGTGCCGTACCGTCGCCGCCGCGACGTCGCCGAAAGCGAACCCGGCCACCACCCGGGCAGCCTCGACCGCCGCCGGGCCGCCACGCCCGCCGCCGGCCCCGGCGTCCAGGGCGGTCCGCGCGGCCCGGTCGAGCAACTCCCGGGTGGTGCGTTCGTCGCCCCTGCCAGCGGCAGCGAGGGCCGCCTGAAGCAGCAGCGTCCCGTGCGGGGACGGGTCGGCCAGCGGATCGTCGCCGGCCCGGCACGGCATGACGCGGTGGGCGGCGACCACGGCAACCTCCGCAGCGGACCGCCGCCGGCCGGCGGCCCGCAGGGCCTGACTCAGTGGTACCGCGGCGACGGCGGCCACCCGTGGGGCGTCTGTGGTCAGCGCCACGGCCATCCCCCGGTCGGCGGCCAGCCAGGCCAACTCCCTCTGGTCGACCTTGACCAGCGCCAGGGCGATGAGCCCGTACGCGCGCACCAGCAGACCGTCGGTCGCCCGACCGGGGCGGATGACCCTGGCCGCGCGGGCGGCGTCGAGCAGGCCGGGCAACAGGGCGAGCAGCTCCGGGTACCGGGCGTGCCGGTAGCTCTGCTCCGCGTGGTCCAGCCGGGCCCGCACCTGCGCGATGTCGGACGGCCGAGCCGACGCCTCGATGTGATACCGGGCCAGGGCCGATGTCACGGCCTCTATCCGTGCGGGCACGCTCCACGCCGGCGACAAACTGCCGTCCATCGCCGAGCTACGCGAGCAGTACCAATCGAGCGCCTGGCCGGTTCGCTACGCCCTCCGAATCCTGGAGGAACGGGGCTGGATCGTCACTCGGCAGGGCAAGGGCTCGTTCGTTGCACCGGAACCGCCCGCCTGAGTCCCGTGTCCACGTAGGCGTCGGCGCCCCCGCCTGGCACCGCCCGCCCCGTCAGGCTGCTCCGTGACTGTCCATGATCGTCTGCTGTGCACGGGCAACTCGGCCGGCGTGTCGTGCCGGTCATCAGCAGACGATCATGGCGAAACGCGTCAAGCCCGAGGGCGTGGCGGCTACCCAGCGGGCACCTGATCCTTGACGTCGTCGTAGCCGACCTTCGCGGGCTCGGCGTTCGGCGAGTAGTTCACGCGGATCACGCCCGTCGGGAACGCCTCCGTCGCCACCACCCGCAGGTGGTACGGCACGTCGCCGTCGTCGAAGAGCTTGCGTCCCTTACGCGCCGCCACTGGATGCACCAGCAGGCGCAGCTCGTCGACCAGCCCTGCGGCGAGCAGTTGCTGCACCACGGAGATCGACCCGGGGATGAGTATGCCCCTGATGCCGGCGTCGGCCTTGAGAACGGTAACGGCATCGACGAGATCGCCCTGGATCAGCTCGGAGTTCCGCCAGGAGAACTCCAGCCGCTGGCGCGAGACGACCACCTTGCGCATGTCTCCGAGCTGCTTGGCGAACGCCGCGTCCTCCCCGCCCGCAGCCTCGCGGTCGGGCCAGGCTCCGGCGAAGCTGTCGTAGGTCTCGCGGCCGATGAGCAGCACGTCGGCGGTGTCGTAGTCCTCGCCGACGGCGCGGCCCATGTTCTCGTCGAAGTACGGGAAGTGCCAGTCGGGGTCGATCTCGGCTACCCCGTCGGCCGAGATGAACAGCGTGGAGACAACCTTGGCCATCGCCATGATCCTTTCGAGTCTGTCAGCAGTGATCAGGTGTGCCGGACGCGGTCGAAGCGCCCGCGAGCAGCTCGCTACGGAACCCGTCCGTGCACGACATGGCCGCATCCTCGCGTACCCGTCTGACAGTCTCGCCGGCCGTCACGCCGCAGGCCGGCTTTCCGCGCCGAAGCGACCACCAGATGTCAGCATCCGGCGAGACTGAACGGGCTGGGTTCGACCGACTGCTGGCGGAAAAGGAGGGAACCGACATGGGCACGTACGCGGTGACGGGTGCCGCCTCGGGCATGGGCAGGGCCGCCGCCGAGCGGCTGCGCCACGACGGGCACGCCGTCGTCGGCGTGGACCTGCGGGACGTCGAGGTCATCGCCGACCTGTCCACACCGGCGGGGCGCGGGACAGCGGCGGCCGAGGTGCTGGAGCGCGTCGGGGGCCGGCTCGACGGCGCGGTCTGCGCTGCCGGGCTGGGCGGTATTCCGGGGCGGGACCGCGTCGTGCAGCAGGTCAACTTCTTCGGCGTCGTGGATCTGCTGGAGGCGTGGCGGCCCGCGCTGGCCGCAGCCGGCAACAGCAAGGTCGTGGTGTTCGGCTCGAACTCCGTCACGCTGACCCCGATGGTGCCGGAGGGCGCCGTGCGGGCCCTGCTCGGCCGGAACCCCGACAAGGCGCTGCGTGTGGTGGGGCGCTTCGGCAAACGCTCGGCGCCCTTCGCGTACGCCAGCTCGAAGATGGCGGTGACACGGTGGGCGCGCCGCAGCGCGGTCTCGCCACAGTGGGCCGGTGCCGGCATCCGGGTCAACGTCCTCGCTCCCGGAATCATCGCCACGCCGCTGCTCGACGAGCAGATCGCCCGGGGCGAGAAGGAGTCGGTCGAGCAGTTGGCCGTGCCGATCGGCGGACGCGGCAAGCCGGCGGACGTCGGCGAATGGGTGGCGTTCATGCTGTCGCCGGCCGCCGACTTCCTCTGCGGCTCGGTGATCTTCCTGGACGGCGGCTCCGACGCCTACTTCCGCACCGACGACTGGCCCGCCTCCACCGGCCCGGCCGGAGTGATCCACTACCTGCGGCGCGCCAAGAAATGGCGGGCCCGGCACTGACCCGGCCGTTGGTGTTGCCGGAGGTGTCCCAGCGGAAGACGTGGTAGCGGCCGTGGGGCTCCTGGGCCGCGTACATCTCGTTGTTGAATCCGACCTGGTGCGGCCACCTCGTGGTCGAGGAGGTGCTGTCGACAAAGAAGGAGAGCGAGACCGCATTCGAGCACTTGCGGTATTGGTGATAGCCGGCGTGGGCAGCGCCGCCGGGAACCGCTACGGCGCCCAGGAAGCGGCGCCGTACCGCCTTCGCGAGGACGAGCAGGCGGCGGCGTAGCGGCCGTTGATGGGTCTGATCCAGGGAAGATGGCGACAGCACCTTCCCTGGATAAGCATTCGCCATTCAAGTTACCGCGTTTAACTCACTCGCGCATGCTCCGATAGATCGCCAGCCCCACGAGCGTCGCAAGAAGTCCTCCAAGCACCGTTACCGCGACGAGCGCCCGGTCAACTGTCGGCCAACCCGCGGTTACAGCCTGAAACAGAACGCTGCCGGCCAGGCCGACCACAAATACGGTAAGCATGAGCTTCACGTTGAATTTCATAGGACCAATCATCATCGCTAATTGACGAGGTTGCCAGCAATACCCGCAATGCCCCAGATGCTATTGAAGGCAGCATCCTCAGGATCGCCGCCGGTCAAGAGCGCAGTGGTGACACCGCCGAGCATCCCAAACGTGGCCCCCCCGACTGCCCCGCCAGCAGCACAGGCCAGGAGTGTAAATCACATGGTTACCGTCGCGCGACCCAGGCAAGCATTCTCGACGGTCTTTCAAGGGGCCATGGTTCGCGGCCCATCGGCATCCCGAGCCTCCTTTGTTCACACCGCTCCATCGCGTGGGTACGACGGCGAGGCAGCCGAGGTGTTCGCCGGTCGGATGCACACCGGTGGCGGACCCGGCGGGTTCGCCACCGGGGCCGAGGTACAAGCGGTCGATCCCGCGCACGGTTCGCCGTGATCCGAATTCGATTGACAGGATAATCGAGCGGGTTCTACGGTCCCGCGATGCGCCCTGGAGAGATCATCGTCGCTGTCGAGCAGGTACGCGCCCTGATCGACGAGCAGTTCCCCGAATGGTCGGACCTGCCGATCGTTGCGCAGCCGTTGAACGGCACCGACAACGCACTGTTCCGGCTGGGTGATTCCCTGACGGCACGGCTGCCGCGGGCGCAGTGGGCGGTCGACCAGGTGGCGACCGACGCGACCTGGCTGCCGCGGCTGGCGCCGCATCTTCCGGTGCCGGTGCCGGTGCCGGTCGCGGTCGGCCGGCCGGGCAGGGCGTATCCGTGGCCGTGGACGGTCGTCCCGTGGCTGGACGGGCGCAATCCGGAAGCCGGGCAGGACCTCGTCGACCTCGCCGTCGACCTCGCCGGCTTCGTGCGCGCGATGATCGCGATCGACCCGATGGGCGGGCCGGTCAAGGAGGGGATTCAGCGCGGCGTACCTCTGGTGCAGCGGGACGAGCTGACCCGCCAGTCGATCGCGGCGCTGGGCGACCGGATCAACGGGCGGGCGGTGACCGCGGCGTGGGACGAGGCGATGGCGGCGGACGAGTGGCCCGGACCGCCGGTATGGCTGCACGGTGATCTCCTGGAAGGCAACCTGCTGGTCGACCGGGGCAGGCTCACCGGGGTGATCGACTTCGGCGGTCTCGGCCGCGGCGATCCGGCGGTCGAGGTGCGGCCGGGCTGGAGCCTGTTCGATGCCCGCGCGCGGGTCGCCTATCGGGAGGCGCTCGGGTTCGACGAGGCGACCTGGGTGCGCGGGTGGGCCTGGATGCTGTCCGGCTCGCTCTACTGGCTGGCGGACCTGTGGGACTCGATCAGCGAGGACGACCGCGAGAACACGATCCGCTACATCGACTACATCGTGCATCACCGCCACGACTGACCTGCGGTTCCCAGTACCCGACCCGCAGCCGGAGTAGCTGGTCTTCTGGACCCGGTCGTCCTTGCTCCACTCGTGGGTGGTGGTGCATCCGCCCTGGGTGAGACGGATCGCCTCGCCGAGGGCCGCACCGCCGCATCCGCCCGAGGCCGCCCGAGCGAGCGCACGGCCACCTTAGGTACAGTTTTCTGTACTTGCCCTGGAGGTGGTTATGCGGACCGTCAACTTCACCCAGCTTCGACAGAATCTGGCCGCCGAACTCGACAGCGTCATCAACGACGCGGAGGAAGTGGTGGTGACCCGTTCAGGCCACGAGCCGGTGGTCATCGTGCCGCTCGCGGAGTACGAAGCGATGAAGGAGACCGAATACCTCCTCCGCAGCCCGAGCAACGCCGCAATCCTGCGCCGGTCGATCGCGGAGCTTGAGGATGGCGACGCCGCCGAGCGGGAACTGATTGACCCGGCCACCGTTCGGGACGTCGCATGAGGCTGGTCTTCACAGCAACCGCATGGAACCAGTACCTGAGCCACCCGGACCGCAAGCTGGTCAAGCGCATCAACGACCTGATCGCGGATGTGATGCGCAACGAATACGAGGGCATCGGCAAGCCGGAACACCTCCGTGGGGAGCTGTCCGAATTCTGGTCACGCCGAATTGATCGCGAGCACCGGCTGGTGTATCGGATCACCAAGGAGGATGTCGAAATCATCGCCAGCCGGTACCACTACGGCGAGAGATAGCGGCTGACGCCAGCGTAGTCGCTGTTGCTATTGGGCCCGGCGCGCTCGCCTTTATCGGCGGCCCGCGGACACCACACACCTCTCAGGCCGCTTCGGCTAATCTAGCGTAATGGAGATCTTTTACGTTGGTTGGTGTTGCTTCGTGGTGGTTGACTTTGGCTTGTGGGGTTGACGCGGCGGCAGCGGGTGGAGTTGTCGAGCCTGGTTGGTGACCGGCGGGTCGATGCGGTGGTGGCGGGACGGGCGCGGATGGTGCTGTGGCGGGACGAGGGCCGCAGCGCGGAGGAGGTCGCGGTCCTGGCTGGTGTGTCGCGTCCGACGGTGAACACCTGGGTACGCCGCTACCACGACCACGGGGTGGCGGGTCTCGCCGACCGGCCCCGGCCGGGCAAGCCGACCGAGGTCCCCGGGTCGGTGCGGGCGCGGATCCTCGCGCTGACCCGGATGACACCGCCGGAGGTCACCGGGCTGACCCACTGGTCGAGCCGCGAGATGGCCGCCTATCTGGCCCGACACGAGAACATTCGGGTGTCGCACAACTTCATCGCCGACCTGTGGCGTGCCCACGACCTGCGACCGTACCGGTCCGGTGCCTTCAAACTGTCGAAGGATCCGGCGTTCGCCGACAAGGTCGTCGACACATCGTCGGCCTGTACCTGAACCCGCCCGACGGGGCGGTCGTCCTCTGCGTCGACGAGAAGACACAGGTCCAAGCCCTCGACCGGACCCAGCCGCTGCTGCCGATCGACTTCTACCGCAGCGAGAAACGCACCCACGACTACGTCCGGCACGGCACCACGCACCTCTTCGCCGCCCTGGACGCCGCTACCGGCCAGGTCACCGCCCGCTGCTTCCCGAAACGACGCGGCAGCGAGTTCCTGACCTTCATGAAGACCGTCGCCGCCGCCTACCCCGACCGTGAGCTGCACGTCGTCGTCGACAACCAGTCCACCCACACCACCGACGAGGTGAAAACCTGGCTCGCCCGGCACCCCCGGATCGTCTTCCACTTCACCCCACCGGTTCTTCGTGGTGGAAGATGGTCGAGATCTGGTTCGGGGTCATCACCCGGCAGGCCATCCGACGCGGCACCTTCACCTCGATCACCCGCCTGACCAGAGCGATCACCGACTACGTCACCGCCTGGAACACCGACGCGAAGCCGTTCATCTGGACCGCGACCCCCAGCGAGATCCTGACCAAGGTCTGCTGGGTCCACATCGAAGTCCGCAAACTCCTCACCAACAACACCACGTAAACAAACTCAATTACGCGACACTAGGCCGATTACAACACCTGCGCAACCAGCTGCCAGAAGCGCCATGCCGGTCTTCTGAGCGAGTCCGGACCCCAGGATGCCGAACAACCCCCCGATCGCCACCAGTGCGCCAGAAAGAAAGATAATGATTCGAGCGTACCGCTTTTTGTTCACGCGCAAACCCTTCCCGTGCAGGTGGCCCGGCGCATCTGACGGGCCACCTGTGCCAATTACCGACTTTTGCTGCCGCATCCAACGTGGCACCAAGATCGCAACGGCGATCGCCACCAGCAGTGCGGTGACGCCAATGGCGACGCCCTTGGGCACACCGGTCACACCGAGCACGAATCCCACGATAGCGATGAGCACGACCGCGACGATCGCGGTGCTTCTGCCGATGGGGAATTTTGCGGATTCAGGAGTCATGGCTACCACGGCAAACAGTCATGTTCTTTGCAAACCCTTCCGGTCGAATATCCAAGCCCGGCGACCGCCCCGATGCCCCCGCCGATCAGCCGCACCAGCGCCCGCGCCTTCGATGCATCCCGCCAAGAACGTCACGATGCAACCGACCAACCCCCCGCGCCGGCTCCGGCACCGGCAAAGTTGGCCGTCGTGCCGATGATGTACTCCAGATCATTGGGTTCCGGGGCCAGTCCCGTGGGGGCCGATCAAGCTGGCCCTACGGATCCTCGACGAGCGAGGCTGGATCGAGGTGCACCACGGCAAGGGCTCGTTCGTGGCACCGCACCCGCCTGCCTAGATTTCGGGCTGCTGCGGAAAGGGGTTGACCCGGGTGTGTTGCGCAACGGCCAGCACCGGTTGGTGAACGAATCACCGCCCTCCGCATCAGCACGCGCCGATACGGAGGGCGGTCATTGATCCGGACTGGGCTAGGCCACGCCGAGGGCTACGAGCAGGGCCGGACCCAGGCGGTGCTGACCCAACCGTTGGTGTCGCCACTGTCGTTCCAGAGGGAGACGTGGTAGCGGCCGTTGGCTTCCTGCGCCGCGAACATCCGGGTGTTGTAGCCGACCGAGTGCGGCCACTTCGTGGTGGACGAGGTGCTGTCCACGAACACGGACAGGGTGGTGGCGGTGGAGCACTTGCTGTACTGGTAGTAGCCCGCCTGCGCGGCGCCGCCGGTCGCCACGGTCGTGCCAAGGCTGGTCAGGGCGGTCACCGTCAGAAGGGCGAGCGCACGCTTGCTGGTCGTACTCATGGGTGCCTCCGCGTCGTCGGTTGTGGGTGTCCAGGCCGCGCCGGTGTCGCGGCGGATTGCCGTGGGTCGGCCCTTCAGCAGGCTCGGACCCAGGCCGTGCTGACCCAGCCGTTGGTGTTGCCGGAGGTGTCCCAGAGGGAGACGTGGTAGCGGCCGTTGGCCTCCTGGGCCGCGTACATCTCGTTGTTGAATCCGACCTGGTGCGGCCACTTCGTGGTCGACGAGGTGCTGTCGACAAAGAACGAAAGCGAGACCGCGGTCGAGCACTTACGGTATTGGTAATAGCCGGCCTGAGCAGCGCCGGGAACCGCAACGGCGCCCAGACTGGCGAGTGCGGCACTTGCCAGTAGGGCCACGGTACGAGACTTTAGCCGATCCATCCTGCCTCCACATCACGATCAGTCAATGTTCAACTCGACCCTACGCACACCGTGATGTCCTCGCAACAGGGGCTCCCCACAGCTACCGGCCTGCCCCAGATCCGGGGTCTCGCACGAATAATATTCGGCTTCCTCCGCTACCCGCACACCTGCTCGCCCGGCTCGCATCGCTGATCTGAACTGGGACAACCGTTCCCCGCACAAGCACCAACCGACCCTGATTGAGGCGTGACGATAAGCCCGATCCCGCCCGCCAGCGGCACATGCTCAACCGAGGGTGCGGGTGCTGAGAGACCGATACCACGGGCGCGGTTGCGAGATTCCGGGTCCATTTCGTCGTCCAGCGCAGCGGCGACATCGGATCCCCGCGCACATCCGGCTCGACAAGTGCCAGCAGCGCGGGTCGCAGACCTCGGTCCACGTCTACGGCCTTCTTCCGACTGCCGCCGGGCCGGCGCACCCGCCCCAGCGGTTCCTCGCCGGCCTCCAACTCGTCCACACCCTTACGCACCGTTGTCTCACTGACCCAGCCGCACGCGCGACCGCCCGGATCCCGCCATGTCCCAGGACCCGGGCCTCGGCCCCCATCAGCAGCCGCCGCTGCCGCTCGTCCAAATGCGCGAACAACACCTCAAACTTCACCGAGAGTTGGCGACAGACCGAACCGGAGATGCACATACCACACCAACGAGCCGAGTCACCGGAAGCAACAGGTTGATTCTCTGCGAGCCCTTACTCAGGCTAAAGGTGCGGCCACAGATGACGCCCTTGAACTGTTTGACGTCTTCGAGCTGATCGGGCGGAACCGGGCCGGGCGATTCTGTTGAATCGCCCGGCCCAGACCGACGTCAGCCGTTCACGCGGTCAGGAGCCCATTCCGGCGCCTCGGCACGACCTCGACCGATTAGGAGTAGGCTGTCTACGACTTGACGGTGGGATCCTTTGCTCGCCTGATCCAGAGCGTTATTGCTGCCCAGATGGCGAAGCAGGCGGTAAAAATTCCGATAGCGAGATCTAGTGGACCGTCTATGCCGTCGAGCATTACCGAGATAAATATCGATAAGCTTGAAATTAGCATCGCCCAGAGTGAAAATCTTGGAAAGCGATCCAAGTCAGCCATTCCGTTTCCCTGAGAGCCATTCGAAGGTATTTAGAACATTCCGCCGATTGGCTCTCGGTTGTCGTCGTAACACCCATCCAATACCCCGTAAGTCGACATTCCGAGCAACGCGACCGCTCCCACGAGACCCCAGCCCGTGGCAGCTAGGCCAGCAACTCCTGCGAAATACCCGATGGCGCTGAAAGTACACGTCAGCCAATCAGGACCGAACGGACGGGTCTGCTGCACCGGTAGGTGACCATACATCGCCCTCCTTGTTAGCCGAGCCCCGAGTACCCAGCGTGGATCAGCGCCAATCCAGTGCCGACGGTGTAGCCAATCAACCCTCCTGGGCCTGCTCCGACGAACCCGACGCCAGCTCCGGCAGCCGCGCCGATACCGCAGGCCGTCGCCACAAAACCAGCGTCACTCTTGAAATCTTCCCAGCTGCACAGACGGGCCTGTCAGAAACTTGGCTCTGGTTCACTTTCGGTGGTGACATTCTGTAGCGACGTCGCGGGCGTGCGCGCGAGTCTCTGACGTCGGCATTCCGGGGCTGGCCGGTTTCGTGTGAAGGCTGCAACTATCGATCCGCTACGCCGTTTGCCCCAAAAATACAGATTCAGACAGCGCTGCCGTCCAGCCGGCAGGGACGCTACTCTCTGCTACCACCGAATGTGAGCCAGAGCCGAATATGAGACAGAGCCGTTAGAATCCACACGCCCCCCACACCGTCGCCTCGCCAGGAGTTCGAATGTTCAGCGATGCGCCTCCTCTACCGATGTCCGCACGTCGTGAGCGGATGTCCGGTCACCGCACAGCCAGCGACGTCAAAACGTGGGCAGCGGTAAATGGAAAGGAAATCAATGGCGCCAATGGGCGCTGGCATGATCAGCGAACGCTGCCGAATCAATGCCGGGCGAGCCGAGTGTAGTGGGACGTATTGCGTCACCACTAGACGATTCTGCTCATCGTGGGTCGTCTCAACCAATGTCCCGCCGGCGGGACAACAGCCGGAAACAGGTGCCTTGACGCCCTATTTCTGGTCCATTACTTTGGCCCCCCGCGGCGGGGCGCTTTCCCGGCAGGGAAAAGCCGGTCCGGATCAGACCCGGCTCACCGCTGCGAGGTGGCCTCGGCGGCCTCGCCGGCCGCGGGCCCGGACATCTCGGGTGCCGTACGGCTGCGCAGCCCGCGCACCGCCGGCACCGCGAGAATGAGCGAGTTGGCCAGCAGTTGCCAGATCACGCCAGCCGCCAGGACGGCGGAGATGCTGGTCGCTTCGGCAATGGGGCCGGCCAGCGCCAGGCCGATCGGGCCGACCGAATAGGCGCCGAAGGCCACGAAGGACATCACTCGGGAGATCGCCTCGCTCGGCACATGCTGCTGGATCGTCGTCAACCACAGCCCGTTGAAGACCGAGTTGGCGATGCCGGCCGGTATCGCCGCCAGGCACACCACGGCCAGCGGCGCCTGCAGAGCAAGCGCGGCCGACGGCGCCGCCCAGGCGAACGTGACGAGGGTCGTGACGACGAGCGGGCGTTGCGGACGCCTGCCGAGCAGGAACAGGCCGCCGACGATGGAGCCGGCGCCGTACAGCGCCACGATGGCGCCCCAGGCGCCGGCTCCCCCGTAGTTGCGATCCGCGGTGGGCGGCCCCAGCACCAGGTACGGCGCCCAGACCACGAGGTTGAACAGTGTGAACTGCAGAGTGACCGTCCAGAGCCAGGGATAGGACCAGAACAGTCGCCATCCTGACCGCAGGTCGTGCAGCACCGAGGACTTGAACTGCGGCCGGGTGTCCGGGAGCCGGAGGATCAGCAGCGACACGATGCTCGGCAGATAGCTGAGCCCGTCCACCACCAGCACGACGCTCGGGTTGGTGAGGGCGACCAGAACACCGGCCAGCGCCGGGCCTCCCACGTTCGCCGTCGACTGGCACAGCCCCAGAAGCGCGTTCGCCTCCTGCAGCCGGCCGGCCGACACCAGCGAGGGCATCAGCCCGTCGAAGGACGGGCGGAAGACTGCCTCCCCCAGCCCGCCGAGGCCGACCAGCGCCAGCAGCGCCCAGAGCGGGGGCGTGCCCACGATGAAGAGGGTGGCGACCCCGCCCTGGGCCAGGGCGCGCAGGCAGTCGGAGTACAACATCACCGTCCGCCGTGGAAGCCGGTCGCCCAGCACGCCGCCGCCGATGAGGAACAGCACCATCGGCACGATCCGGGCGGCCATCACGAGGCTGAGATCGGTGAGCGAACCGCCGTCCTCGAGCACCGCGAACGCGAGGACCACCGTGGCCATGGACGTGCCCACGGCGGAGGTGGAATAACCCAGGATAAAGACCCGGAAATTGCGCTCCCGCAGCACCTGGAGCTTTCCCCGAAAAGCCTGTCCCGTGCGCAGTGGCTTCAACCTTTCCCGCGACAGCGGCTACAACCCGGACAGCCTGCCATACTCGGACAGACCCGGGCAGCCCGCGGGGATACGGCAGCAATCCGGCCCCAGGGCGGTTGCGTAGTCGATCGGCGGGTGCCCTGAGCTGGCTATGTGCGCAGTGAGTGGCCTGGGTGGAGGCCGGAAGAGCGGGTGAGATCGCGTCGGTGATCATGGAGTTCTCTAAGCTTCACGACACCCCGAGGACCTCACCCGCCGATGTCATCATGCCCGATCCCCGCACTGTCCGCCGTCGCCGGCGGCACCCCTGACATATCACCAGCTGCAGTCACCGACAGTGAGTGCGCGGGGTTGATGCAGGCCCTGTCGGCGGTCCCAGATCCCCGCGACCCGCGTGGGGTGCAGTATCCGCTGTCGGGTCTGCTCGCGGTCGCGGTGTGCGCGGTCCTGGCGGGGGCATCGTCGTTCGCCGCGATCACCGACTGGCTGCACGACCTGGACGAACAGGCCCGCGACCGGCTCGGGTTCGATCATGGGGTGCCGGTGGGCACGACGGTGTGGCGGCTGCTGACTCGCCTGGACGACGGTCTGCTGTCTACCGTCCTGGCCGGTTGGCTGACCGCCCGCGCCCAGCCGGCGACCATACCCCGGCCACGCCGGTATCGGACGGTGATCGCCGTGGACGGGAAAACCCTTCGAGGCGCCCGCCCCGGCGACGGCGGCCAGGTCCACCCGCCCTCCGCGCTGGACACCAGCACCGGCATCGTCCTGGCCCAGGTCACCATCGCCGCGAAGTCGAACGAGATCCCCGCGTTCGCGCCGCTGCTCGACGCGGTCGAAACCGTGTTGGGCACCCTGACCGGCCTGCTGTTCATCGCCGACGCGCTGCACACCCAGACCGCCCACGCCGAGGAGATCGCCGCCCGCGGCGCCCACCTGATGATCCCCACGAAAGGCAACCAGCCCACCCTGTTCGCCCAGATCAAAGCCCTACCCTGGCCCGACGTCCCACTCGGCGACCGCCGCCGCGACACCGGCCACGGCCGCCACGAGACCCGCACCGTCAAAGCCATCACCGTGCACACCCCCGGCGGAATCGGATTCCCCCACGCGCAGCAGGCCATCCGGATCCTCCGGACCCGCACCCCCGGCGCGAAGACCAGCCACGAGACCACCTACTACACCATGTCCCCACCCGCCGAGCAGGCCCAACCCGCCCGCCGACCTACAGGACTGGGCCCGCCGCGAATGGCACATCGAGAACCGCGTCCACCACGTCCGAGACGTCACGTTCCGTGAAGACCTCCACCAGGCCCACACCGGCACCGGACCCGCCGTCCTGGCCACCCTACGCAACACCTCGATCGGCTACCCCCGCACCAACGGCGAGGCCAACATCGCCCGCGCCACCCGACGCGCCAACCGCCCCCACACGACCTCATCACCGCCGTGACCAGCACCTATCCGACAACGCAATGACCCTGGTTCAGGACCCCGGGCAGTTGTTCCCGCAACGTTCGACGGCAGCCCCACGTCGGGCACACCAGCCGACGTATGCGTACCCGGACCACCACCGGCCGGACATCGACCGGCACGTCCGCGACGGTCCGCTGGTGATACCCGTGCACCCGGCCCGACAACGCCCCGTAGCCCGGACAGGCCACCGGCCCCTCGGGAGTCCGAGCCCGCACCAGGATCCGTTCACCCTCATCCGTCACGTCGTCGATCACCAGCGGCAACAGCCCCGAGAACACCATCTTCGTAAGATCATCAATCTTGCACACATGATCTCAACGACATCGACTACTTTCGGTCACCACCGAAAGTGAGCCAGAGCCAGAAACTTTGTGGTTGATCTTGGTGTGGTCCGTTAGGTCGGGTAGGAAGCCCGGCCAGAGGGGATCACGTCATGTCTACGAATCATCGCGCTGAGCAGCCGGAAGGCGAG
>NZ_JAPZLF010000032.1:0-34303 GCF_033804645.1 Micromonospora sp. RTGN7
CGGCGACCTCGTGGACGTCGGCGACCTCGTGGACGTCGGCGACCTCGTGGACGTCGGCGACCTCGTGGACGTCGGCGACCTCGTGGACGTCGGCGACCTCGTGGACGTCGGCGACCTCGTGGACGTCGGCGAACCAGGCGTCGTCGGTGCCGACGGATCAGGCCTCGTGGCCGGCGGGCCGGGAGCGGTGGCCGAGGCCGACGACGAGTCAGGCAGCGTGGCCGACGAGCCGCACGCCGAGGCCGACGCGGTCGGGAGCCTCCCGGTCCGAGGCCTCACGACGACGGACGACGAGCCGACGCCGCCGACACGGCGGGAGGCGGGGCAGCCCGTCCGGCAGCGGGGCGACGGGCCGCAGACCGTGGGCACGACCGCACCGACGGGTTCCGGCACCTCGGGCGCTCCGGTCGACTCTGCCTCGACACCACCCAGCACGCCTCCAGCCCGCCCGGACGCCCCGGTATCGGCCGCCCCGCCCCGCATCGTGCCCGCCCCGCCCCGCATCGTGCCCGCCCCGCCCCGCATCGTGCCCGAGCCGGCCCAGGGCAGCCCGGACGCCTGGTTCCGCCCGAGTAGCCCCCCACCTCCGTCCCCCGAACCGTCGGCGTCCGTCGACCCGTCGGCCCTCGGCGAGCCCCGCCCCGCGACGGAGGGGACGGAGAAGGCCGCTACCGGGGTGTCGTCCGCCACCGGGCCAGCGAAGGAGGGGACGGCTTCCCGACCGGGGAGCGAGGCTCCGGCAGCACCGCTGACGGCGCCACCGAAGCCGGAGCAGCCGGCACGCCCCGTCTCCGCGCCACCGGTGCATCCCGTCTCGGGCCCACCGGCGCACCCCGTCTCCGCACCACCGGCGCACCCCGTCTCCGCACCACCGGCGCACCCCGTCTCCGCACCACCGGCGCACCCCGTCTCCGCACCACCGGCGCACCCCGTCTCCGCACCACCGGCGCACCCTGTCCCGGGCGTGCCGGCCGCCGATCCGGAGCAGATGCTCGCGGGATTCCGGTGGCGCCTGCACCCGGAGACCCTGCGGGAGGTGACCGACGACCCGGAGCGGTTGCGCGCGGCACGGGACGGGTTGACCGCCAAACTGGCCGTCGCAATGGACAACCGCTCCCGGGCCCGGTTGCTCAGCCTGCGGGCGGTCGCGGCCCGCATCCTCGGCGACCTGGCGGACGCGATCGACGACGCCCGGCTCGCCCTGACGTACGCCGAGACCACCGGCGAGTTCCGGCGGACCGCGCTGGCACGGGCGCGGCTGGCCCACGTGCTGCGCTGGCGGGGCGAGTTCGCCGAGGCCGACCGGCTCTTCGCCGAGGCCAGCTCGACCGAACTGCCCGACCGGTTGCGGGCGTCCCTGCACGAACACGCCGGGCGGTGCTGCTACGACCAGGGCCGGCTGATCGAGGCGTGTCACCACTTCGAGCGGGCGTTGGACCTGCGCCGGGTGGCCGACGTCGAGCTGACCGCCCGGCTCCGGGTGAGCCTCGACGCGGTCGCCGAGCGGGCCGGGCGGGACGGGTTCGGCCCGTACCCGCGCACCCGGGACGAGATCCTGCGCACGGGCCACCCGCCCGTGCCCACGTACGACGAGGGCTTGGACCGCTGGGGTTACGCCGACGCCGACGGCAACCTGGTCGTGGGCAGCGACTACGCCGAGGTGCAACCGTTCCGGGAGGCGATGGCCTGGGTGCGCCGCCCCGACGGCTCCCGGTGGGCGTTGATCGACGAGTCCGGGCGCACGCTGATCCAGGCGAACAACGGCTACGGTGCGGTCGGCTCGTTCTCCGATGGCCTGGCCTGGGTGTCGATGGACGGCTCCGGCAACTGGATGGCAATCGACCGGTCCAACATTGTGGTGATCCCGCCTGGTTTCGACGACGTCCGCCTGTTCCGGGGCGGGGTGGCGGCGGTCCGCGTCGGCGGCGGCTGGGGCGCGGTCGACCGGACCGGCACGATGGTCGTCCCGACCCGCTACCACGGGCTCACCACGGCGTTGGCCGACGGCCGGTACATCGACGGCTTCACCGACGAGGGCCTGGCCGTGATGGAGTTGAACGGCCGACGCGGGGTGGTGGACCGCACCGGCCGGGTGGTCGTGGCGCCGATGTACCCCGTGCTGGTCGTCCACCCGGTGGCGTTCCTCGTCGGCGACGGTGCCGGCCGCTGGGGTGCCCTCGACCGGCGGGGCAAGCCGTTGATCGACCTGGTGCACCCGAACCGGGACCGGGTGCTTGAGGAGATCGACCGGCTCCTCGCCGACACCACTCCGCTGCTGTGACGCACGTCGGCGGCCGGCCGGTCGGCGGATGATCATGATCGGTCGGGGCTAGGGTCGAGGAATGGAATTCCGACACCTAGGCCGTTCAGGCCTGATGGTCAGCGAGATCTCGTACGGCAACTGGATCACCCACGGCTCGCAGGTCGAGGAGGACGCGGCGGCCGCCTGCGTCCGGGCCGCGCTGGAGACGGGCATCACCACCTTCGACACCGCCGACGTGTACGCCGGCACGAAGGCCGAGGAGGTACTCGGGCGAGCGCTCAAGGGCGAGCGCCGCGAGGGCCTGGAGATCTTCACGAAGGTCTTCTGGCCGACCGGCCCGGGCCGCAACGACCGCAGCCTGTCCCGCAAGCACATCATGGAGTCGATCAACGGCTCGCTGCGTCGGTTGCAGACCGACTACGTGGACCTCTACCAGGCCCACCGGTACGACCACAGCACGCCGCTGGAGGAGACGATGGAGGCATTCGCCGACGTCGTGCACTCGGGCAAGGCGCACTACATCGGCGTCTCCGAGTGGCGGGCGTCGGAGATCCGCGAGGCCCACCGGCTCGCCCGCGAGCTGCGTATCCCGCTGGTCTCCAACCAGCCGCAGTACTCGATCCTGTGGCGGGTCATCGAGACCGAGGTCGTTCCGACCAGCGAGGAGCTGGGCATCGGGCAGATCGTCTGGTCGCCGATGGCTCAGGGCGTGCTCTCCGGCAAGTACCTGCCGGGCCAGGCACCGCCGGCCGGCTCCCGCGCCACCGACGAGAAGTCCGGGGCGAACTTCATCGCCAAGTTCCTCACCGACGACGTGCTTACCCGGGTGCAGCAGCTCAAGCCGCTGGCCGAGCAGGCCGGGCTGACCATGCCACAGCTCGCCGTCGCATGGGTGTTGCAGAACCCGAACGTCTCCTCGGCGATCATCGGCGCGTCCCGCCCGGAGCAGGTGCAGGACAACGTCAAGGCGGCCGGCGTGAAGCTGGACGCCGACCTGCTCAAGGCGATCGACGACATCTTCGACCCGATCGTCGAGCGCGACGCGGCAAAGACCCAGTCCCCGCCCCAGCGGCCGTGACCCCTCGGGCCCGGCAGGCGTTCCGCGCGCCGGCCGGGCCCGGGGTCAGCCCTGCCAGAAGCGGATCAGGTCCAGGCCTGCGGCGTAGAGCCACGGGGGCAGTCCCAGCGCGTCCGCCACGGCGAAGACCGCGTCGAAGAACCAGCCGCCGATACGTGGGTTCCACAGCAACGCGAAGAGCAGGATGAACCCGAACGGGGCGAACAGGTCGTACATCCGACGCCACTGGGGGCTCAGCCACGGCTGGATCATGTTGCCGCCGTCGAGGCCGGGCACCGGCAGCAGGTTGAGCACGCTGGCGGTGAGCTGAAGGAACGCCAGCAGCGCCAGCCCCGCCCAGAACTCCACCGACCCGCTCCCGCCGAGCCCGATCCGCAGCACGGCCACCAGCAGCAGGGTGAACAGCACGTTGGTGGCCGGGCCGGCGAGGCTGACCAGGGTGTGCCGCAGCCGCCCCGGGATGGCGTGCCGGTCCACCCACACCGCACCGCCGGGCAGGCCGATCCCGCCGAGCAGCACCACCAGCACCGGCAGTGCGATCGACAACAGCGGATGGGTGTACTTGAACGGGTTGAGCGTGAGGTAGCCCCGGTGCGCCACGCTCCGGTCCCCGGCCCGGTACGCGACCACCGCGTGGGCGTACTCGTGCAGGCAGAGCGAGACCAGCCAGCCCGAGACGACGAAGAGGAACACGTCGAGCCGGACGTTGCCGAACCGGTTCCAGGCCATCACGCCGCTGGCCGCGAAGAGCGCGACCAGTGCCAGGAAGACCGGGCTGGGCCGGAAGGCCGCCCGGGGCACCCCGAGCACCAGCGGCTCGCCGCCGGGCGGCCGATCCGGCACCATCACTCGGCCGGAGGTTGCAGGCTCATCCGGTAGTCCACCCGGTCGTCCTCGACGAGCACAACCGTGGTGATGCCGGACGCCGCGAGCTCCCGCCAGGCCTGGCCGATCCAGGACTCGGCGTCCGCCTGACTGCCGAACGTCTCCGTCGGCCCCTCGGCCGCCTCGCCGTTCGCGCCCTCGTACCGCCAGCTCCACGCCATGCCGCGTCTCCCCTCGCCGCTGAAGTCCCCTGGGACGAATCTCCGCAAGCGTAGTCGGCCGCACGCCGGACGGCCCGACGCTCCACCGGGGGCCGCCTCGGTGCCGGCGGCCGGGCAGCTCACCGGGGCCGCCACCGCCCGGTACGGTGCGCGGCGCCGACCCGGGGAGCGACGCGCGACGACCGGCGCCGGCCGGATGATCGCGCCGCGACCGGGGGCATGGGGCCGGCGTCCCCCGGGCTGGCTCTAAGGTACGGAGCATGTCCATTGACGGGTGGAACACGATCCTGGTGCTCGGCGGTATCCGCTCCGGCAAGTCCGAGTTCGCGGAGTCCCTGCTGGCCGATGCCCCGACGGTGCGGTACGTGGCGACGTCGGCGCCCGGCGACCCGGAGGACGCCGAATGGGCGGCCCGGCTGGAGGCCCACCGGAGCCGCCGGCCGGGGACCTGGACCACCGAGGAGACCGCCGAAGAGCCGCGCCGGCTGGCCGACATCGTCGAATCGGCCGGGCCGAACGACACGCTGCTCGTCGACGACCTCGGCGGCTGGGTGACGGTGCTGCTCGATCCGGCCCACCAGCCGGCGGACGACACGGCGACCATCGCCGAGCTGTCCGCGGCGGTCCGCGACTGCCCGGCGCGGCTGGTACTGGTCAGTCCCGAGGTGGGGTTGTCCCTGGTGCCGACCACCCTGCTGGGACGGGCGTTCACCGACGCCCTCGGTGCGGCCAACCGAGCGGTCGCCGACGCGTGCGACGCGGTCGTCCTGGTGGTCGCCGGCCAGGCCTGCTGGTTGAAGCCCCCCGCCGTTACGGGCGCCACCCCCCCGACGCCCGGCTCGACGGCCACCCCGACAGCCGGCGAGACAGCGGCCGGGGCCGCCGGCGGCGGCGAGCGGGAGGCCGCGTTGCCGGACGTGCTGACCCCGACGGCCCCGCCGGAGCCGGCCGGGGTGCCGTGGTCGGCGCCGACGATGGCACTGCCGATGGTCACCACCGGCCTGGTCATCCAGGCCGGCATGGAGCTGCCCATGCCGGACGAGTACACCGGCCCGCAGGCCGTGGAGCGACTCGCCACCCTGGACGTGCCCGGGGCCGGGCTGGGTGTGCTGGAACGGGTGGTCGGCTTCGCCGCCGCCACCCAGGGCACCGCCACCCCAGCGCCCTGGAGCAACGTCCGGGTGCTGCTGCTGCACGGCGACCACGCCGGGGGCGCCGCCGCCGGATCACGGGTCAGCGAATCCGCCCGGCGGGCCGCGCAGGCCCGCGCCGGTCGGGGCGTGCTGGCCCGGTTGGCCGCCGAGAGCGGCGCCAGCCTCCAGGTGGTGGACGCGCCGGCCGCCGCGCCCATGGAGGACACCCCGGCGCTGGACCACGAGGCGGTGGAGAACGCCCTGCGGTACGGCTGGAGACTGGCCGAGGAGGCCGCCGACGCAGGCGTACAACTGCTGGTGTTGGCGGCGTGCGGGGCGGGGGCTGACGCCGCCGCCGCGGCGGTGCTCGCGGCGACCGCCGGCGCCGAGCCGCCGGCAGTGCTCGGCCGGGTGGTGACGGAGCAGGGCGAGATCGACGACGCGGCCTGGATGCGGCGCTGCGCGGCGGTCCGGGACGCGATGCACCGGACCCGGCGCTCGCCCCGGGAGGCCAAGGACGTGCTGGCCGAGTTGGGCGGCGGGGACGTGGCGGTGGCCACCGGCGTGCTGCTCGGTGCGACCGCCCGCCGGGTACCAGTGCTGCTGGACGGCCCCGTCGGACTTGCCGCCGGCATGATCAGCCGGGACCTGGCCGGTCAGTCCCGGCACTGGTGCCTGCTCGCCGACGCCGGCGGCCACCCGGCGGTCCGGCTCGCCGCTGACGTGCTGGGCCTGACCCCGCTGCTGGACCTGCGCCTCGACCTCGGCGAGGGCGCCAACGCCCTGGCCGCACTGCCGCTGCTGCGTTCGGTGCTGTCGCTGGCCGCCGCGCTGCCCGCCCGCCCCGACGACAACGACAACGACAACGACAACGGCGACAACGGCGACAACGACGACGGCGACGGCGGCAGGCATCGGGGCGACGGCGAGCCCGACTTCCGCGAGCCGAAGCCGGACGGCCCCGGGCCGGCGACCACCGGGCCGACCGAACCGGCGGCGCCGGACCCAGCCGGCTGGCATGCCGGCTGACCCCGAGGAAACGGCTGACCCCGAGAGGCAGACCGGACACGACGGACCGAACAGACACGACGGACCGAGCGGACACGACGGACCGAGCGGACACGACGGACCGAGCGGACACGACGGCCAGGGCGGGCCGAGCGGACACGACGGCCAGGGCGGGCCGGGTGAACGCCGTCGGCAGGTCGGGCCACGGCTCGCCGACGGCGTCCGGCTCGCGCTCACCACGTTCACTGTCCTGCCGGTACACGCCGGCCGGGTGGACCGGGCCACCGCGGGCACCGCGATGGCGCTCGCCCCCGCAGTCGGCGCGCTGCTCGGTGCGGCGCTCGCCGGGCTGCTGCTGCTCCTCGCGGCCGTCGCTCCCCCGCTGGTCGCGGCGGGTGTGACGGTCGCGGCGGGTGCCCTGCTGACCCGGGGGCTACACCTGGACGGGCTGGCCGACACCGTGGACGCCCTCGGGTCGTACCGGCGGGGGGCGGCTGCGCTGGCGATCATGAAGAAGCCGGACGTGGGTCCGTTCGGGGTGGCCGCGCTGGTCGTCGTACTCCTGGTGCAGGCCGCGGCGCTCGCGGAGCTGGTGGGCCGCTCGTGGCCGGCTGCGCTCGCGGCCGTGGTGACCGCGACGGCAGCCGGCCGGCTCGGCGTCACCCTGGCCTGCCGGCGCAGCGTGCCGGCGGCCCGGCCGGACGGGCTGGGCGCGCTGGTCGCCGGCAGCGTCGGCCCCCTCGCGGCGGGCCTCGGCACGGCCGCCGTCACGGCCGTCGCGGTCGCTGCCGTGCCCGGCCGCCCGTGGCAGGGGCCGGTCGTCGTGCTCGCCGCCCTCGCCGTCGCGGCCCCGCTGCTACACCACGTGGTACGCCGCCTCGGCGGCATCACCGGCGACGTGCTAGGAGCCGCCGTGGAGGTGGTCACCACGCTGGTCTACCTGGGTCTGGTGCTGACCCGCTGAACCGGACCCGCCGGGACGGGTAGCGTTTCGGACGACAGGCCGGCGCGGGAAGACGAGGAGACTCCATGCTCATCACCGACGACTTCCTGCCTGTCCCGGTCCCCGAGTCACTGAGCGCCACCTACCTGGTGCCGATGACGGGGCTGCCGAAGGTCGGCACGAAGACGGCGGTGCGGGCGCTGGCAGGCCGGCTCGCCGAGCCGGTGCACGGGCTGGCCACGCAGATGCTGGAGAGTCCACTGATGAGCGTGGACACCCGGCCGATCGCCGAGTTCCCCGCGCTGCCGCCGGACCTGCTCACCGCGTTCGGGGCGACCGAGGCACAGCTCGCCCGGCTCGCCGCCGCCACCCACCTGGTTGTGGTGCAGGCGGAGTACCGGCCGGGCTGGCCGCCCGCGCACGAGTGGGGCGCCCGGGCGGTCGCCGCCGCAGTCGCCGAGAGCGTCGGCGGCGACGTGGTGGACGTCTTCGGCCTCCAGTTCCTCGACCCGGCGGTCGCGCTGCGCTCGCTCCCCGACGAGCAGGGCCGGATCCGGCTGGTCGACTGGGTGCTGGTGCCGTACTCCTCGGACGCCGAGGGGCTGTGGTTCACCACCAAGGGACTGCGCCGGTTCGGGCTGCTGGAGTTGCAGACCCAGGGGGTGCCCGACCACCTCACCCGGGCCTGGGGCGCGGTGATGACCGGCGCGGCCCGACGACTGCTGCGGGACTGGACCGACGGGCTGGCCGGCGAGGAGGTGCCCGCGTTCGTGCAGCTCCCGGTGCTCGCCACGGTCACCGGGCACGACATCGCGGTGGCGTACGGCAACCCGGAGCAACACGGGGCCACGGCGCCGGTGCTGCTGCGGCTGGAGCTGGACCCGGCCACCGATCCGGAGGCCGACTCGTTCCTGAGTCTGCGCCCGCCGCCGGGGCACCCCGGGCCCGACGGGCGGTACTTCGCCGCGGCCTGCGCCACCCTCTTCGACGGCATCGCGCCGGACGTGCGCTACGCCCGTCGGGGGGACGCGATGAGTACGGCGATCGCCACCGCCCGGGCCGGTCTGGACGACGTCCGGGCCCGGTTCCTCGCCGGCCGGCTGCCGGCGGAGGCGCAGCTCGTGGTCAAGTACGGCCTGCCGGGCGGCGAGGGTCCCGAGTACGTCTGGGCCGGGGTGACCTCGTGGGAGACCGCGGAGCGAATCGTTGGGGCCAGTGCCAGCGACGCCGACGGCGACCCCACGGTTCGCATCGGCTCCCCCGTGGTGATCGAGGCGGCGGACGTCGTCGACTGGGCCGTCCTGAACGGCACCGGCGTCATCGAGGGCGGCTGGACCCAGGCCGTTCTGGATGCCGGCGACCGACCGTCCTGAACCCCGGAGCGGCCACCGGCCCGCCCGGATGACGTCGGCGACCCCACCGTCCTCATCCCGAGGCGGTCACCGGACCGACGGGCCTCATCCCGAGGCGGTCACCGGACCGACGGGGTGACGAACGGCGGACGGGCGAGGCGCATCGGGGCGCGGCGACCACGGATGTCGACCTCGACGGTGTCCCCGTCGGAGAGGCCGGCGGCGGCGTCCAGCAGGGCCAGCGCGATGCCCTGCTTGCGGGTCGGCGAGAAGGTGCCGCTGGTCACGGTGCCGACGAGGGTGTCGCCGGCGTACACCTGCATGCCGGGGCGAGGGATCGCCCGGTCGACCGCCTCCAGGCCACGCAGCGTGCGCCGGGGGCCGCTGGCCTTCTCGGCGCGTAACGCGTCGCGGCCCCAGAAGGCCGGCTTGTCCCAGCCGACCGCCCAGCCCGAGCGGGCCTGCACCGGGGTGATCTCCAGCGACAGGTCCTGCCCGTGCAGCGGGTACCCCATCTCGGTACGCAGGGTGTCCCGCGCCGCCAGCCCGCAGGCCCGCAGCTCGTCCGCCGCACCGGCGGCGACCAGCGCGTCCCAGACCGCGACGGCGTGCGCCGCCGGCACCACCAGCTCGTAGCCCAACTCGCCGGTGTAGCCGGTGCGGCAGACGGTCAGCTCGGCGCCGGCCAGGGTGGCGGCGCGGAAGCTCATGTAGGCGTGGTCGGTGGGCAGGCCCAGCGCGCCGAGCAGCTCCGCCGAGCGCGGCCCCTGCACGGCCAGCACCGCGTACGCCTCGTGCTCGTCGGTGACGGCCAGCGACTCCGGGGCGGCGGCGCGCAGCCGGCGTACCACCTCGGCGGTGTTCGCGGCGTTCGGGATCAGGAAGACATGGTCCTCGGCGTGCAGGTAGACGATGATGTCGTCCACCACCCCGCCGGTCGCGTCGTCACAGCAGAGCGTGTACTGCGCCTGGCCGGGGCCGATCCGGCCGAGGTCGTTGCTGAGGCAGGCGTTGACGAAGTCCGCCGCGCCCACCCCCACCACCCGGGCCTTACCCAGGTGCGACACGTCGAACACCCCGACCCCGGTACGGACCGCCGTGTGCTCCTTGAGCACCCCTCCCCCGGCGTACTCCAGGGGCATCTCCCAGCCACCGAAAGGGGCGAATTTGGCGCCGAGAGCGGTGTGCCGCTCGTGCAGCGGGGAACGACGCAGCCGGGTCGCGGCGGAGTCGGAGGTCACGTCCGTCATGGGTGGCAACTTACCGGGGTCTGAACGGGTGGTTAGCATCGGCGGGACCCGCTGGTGGAGTTTGGCGGGACAGCCAATCGTCCGGCGGGTAGGTTGCCGCCGGAGACCTTCATCGCCGGATGCGACGACGCGACCGGCCCGGCCCGCCCGGAGTAGCCTCAGTGACATCGTCCAGCACCACCATCAGCTTGGTCGACACAGACCCCGCCGAGCTCGCCGTCGACGCGATCGTGATCGGCGTGCACAGTCAGACCGGAGAGCGGGACGCCACCGGCGCTCCGAGCGGGCCGCTGCTGCTGGCCACCGGCGCCGAGAGCATCGCCGTAGCCTTCGACGGCAAGCTGACCGAGACGCTGGCGCTGCTCGGCGCGACCGGCGCCCCGGGAGAGGTGATCAAGCTGGCCACCCTGGGCACCATCACCGCCCCGGTCCTCGCGGCCGTCGGGCTGGGTGCCGAGCCGACCGGGGCCGCCCCGGCGCCGGAGACGCTGCGCCGGGCCACCGGCGCGGTGATCCGTGCGCTGGCCGGGTCACGCCGGGTGGCGCTGACCCTGCCGCTGCCGGACGACGCCGACGCCGCCGACGCGCTGCGCGCGGTCGCCGAGGGCGCGCTGCTCGGCGGGTACCGCTTCGCCGGGTACAAGACCCGGCCGCAGCCGGCCCGGCGGGAGCCGGTGGCCGAGGTGCTCATCGCCGTCCCGGAGGCCGGCGACGCGACCGCCCTGGCGGAGGTCGAGCGGGCGCAGGCGGTGGCCGGCACGGTTCGGCTCGCCCGGGACTGGGTGAACACCGCCCCGAACCTGCTGCGTCCGCCGGCGTTCGCCGACGCGGTCGCCGAGGCCGCGCGGGCGGCCGGGCTGGCCGTCGAGGTGCTCGACGAGGCGGCCCTGGCGGCCGGCGGGTACGGCGGCATCGTTGCCGTCGGGCAGGGCTCGGAGGCCCCGCCGCGCCTGGTCAAGCTGACCTACACCCCGGCCGACGGGGGCAGTGGCAAGCGGGTGGCGCTGGTCGGCAAGGGCATCACCTTCGACACCGGCGGCGTCTCGATCAAGCCGGCCCAGGGCATGTGGGAAATGAAGTCGGACATGGGCGGCGCGGCGGCGGTCGGCGCGGCCATGCTGGCGATCGCCGCGCTGAAGCCGTCGGTGACGGTGACCGCTTACCTGCCGATGGCCGAGAACATGCCGTCCGGCACGAGCTACCGGCCCGGCGACGTGATCACCATGTACAACGGCAAGAAGGTCGAGGTGCTCAACACCGACGCCGAGGGCCGGATGGTCCTGGGCGACGCCATGGCGCGGGCCTGCGAGGACGGCACCGACTACCTCTTCGAGGCCTCCACCCTCACCGGCGGTCAGGTGGTGTCGCTGGGCAAGCGGATCGCCGGCGTGATGGGCACCCCGGAGCTGTGCGAGCGGGTCCGGGTGGCCGGCGACGCGGTCGGCGAGCCGGCCTGGCCGATGCCGCTGCCGGACGACGTGCGCAAGGGCATGGACTCCGACGTCGCCGACATCTCCCAGGTCAACGCCGGGATGGACCGTGCGGGTCACATGCTTCAGGGCGGGGTGTTCCTGCGCGAGTTCGTCACCGACGACGTGGCCTGGGTGCACCTCGACATCGCCGGCCCCAGCTACCACTCGGGCGAGGCGACCGGCTACTGGACCAAGGGCGGCACCGGCGTCCCGGTCCGCACCCTGATCCACCTGGTCGAAGACGTAGCCACCAACGGCTAACCCCACCCCACCCCCACCCCCGCACTTTCACGGAAAGAGTAGCTATTCCACGTGGAATAGCCACTCTTTCCGTGTATTAGCGGCCCGTGGGGGTGGGGTGGGGGTCAGGGCTGGTGGGGACGGCGTTTGCGGCGTTCGTTGAAGTCGCGCATGCGTTGGGGGTAGCCCATGAGGCGGACGTCGTAGATCGGGATGGCCAGCTTGTGGGCGAAGCGGCGGGCGCCGTCCGGGCCGTCGATGCGGCGGCGGGTCCACTCCCCGTCATCGGCGATGAGGATGACGGTGGTCTCGGTGACGGTGGTCCGGGGTTCGATGTACGCCTCGACGCCCCGCCGGGTCCGGATGAAGTTCTCCAGGTGCTCGAGATCACCGCGGTCGGCCGCGCGGTCGCGACCCGCCGGGCGTGCCTGCTTGCGTCGTCGGAACAGCGCCACCGACCGTCTCCCCCACTTCTGTGCACCGAAGTCGGTGCCAAGCGTACGTGTCAGTCACGTGTCGTTGGGCACCTCGGTACGCGTCGGGATCACGGTGGTGACAAGATGACCGAGGTGGGGTCTGTCCGTGCCACCCTGCCGTGACCCCCGATGCAGCGACGCGAACTGGGAGTTGGACGTGAGCGAGCCGAACGACGCAACCTTCGACATTGTCATCCTCGGAGGTGGCAGCGGCGGCTACGCGGCAGCGCTGCGCGCCGCCCAACTGGACCTGTCGGTCGCGCTGATCGAGAAGGGCAAGCTCGGCGGAACCTGCCTGCACAACGGCTGCATCCCGACCAAGGCCCTGCTGCACGCCGCCGAGATCGCCGACTCCACCCGTGAGTCGGAGCAGTTCGGTGTGAAGGCCGAGCTGATCGGCATCGACATGGCCGGGGTCAACTCGTACAAGGATGGTGTGGTCTCCCGCCTGTACAAGGGGCTCCAGGGCCTGGTGGGCAGCTCCAAGAACATCACCTTCGTCGCGGGCGCCGGCAAGCTCGTCGCCCCGAACGTCGTCGAGGTCGACGGCAAGCGCTACACCGGCCGCAACGTCGTGCTGGCCTCCGGGTCATACGCGAAGAGCCTGCCCGGCCTGGACGTCGACGGTGAGAAGATCATCACCAGCGACCACGCGTTGACCCTGGACCGGGTGCCCGCCTCCGCGATCGTGCTCGGCGGCGGCGTGATCGGCGTCGAGTTTGCCAGCGTGTGGAAGTCCTTCGGCGTGGACGTGACGATCATCGAGGCGCTGCCCCGCCTGGTCGCCGCCGAGGACGAGGAGTCGTCGAAGGCGCTGGAGCGGGCCTTCCGCAAGCGGAAGATCAACTTCAAGGTCGGCAAGCCGTTCGAGAAGGTCGAGAAGACCGACAAGGGCGTCAAGGTCACCATCGCCGGCGGCGAGATCGTCGAGGCCGAGCTACTGCTGGTCGCCGTCGGCCGCGGGCCGAACACCGCCGACCTCGGCTACGAGCAGCAGGGCGTCAAGACCGACCGCGGCTACGTACTGACCGATGAGCGGCTGCGCACCGGCGTGCCGAACGTCTACGCGGTCGGCGACATCGTGCCCGGCCTCCAGCTCGCCCACCGCGGTTTCCAGCAGGGCATCTTCGTCGCCGAGGAGATCGCCGGCCAGAATCCGGCCGTGATCGACGAGGCCGGGATCCCGCGGGTCACCTACTGCGACCCGGAGTTGGCGTCGGTCGGCCTCACCGAGGCCAAGGCCAAGGAGCAGTACGGCGCCGACAAGATCAAGACGTACAACTACAACCTGGGCGGCAACGGCAAGAGCCAGATCCTCAAGACCGCCGGCTTCATCAAGCTGGTCCGGGTGGAGGACGGCCCCGTCGTC
The DNA here is from genome assembly GCF_033804645.1 of Micromonospora sp. RTGN7. Classification (NCBI taxonomy): domain Bacteria; kingdom Bacillati; phylum Actinomycetota; class Actinomycetes; order Micromonosporales; family Micromonosporaceae; genus Micromonospora; species Micromonospora sp. RTGN7. The sequence continues at coordinate 13,631 of NZ_JAPZLF010000032.1, forward strand.
GGCGTACACATGGTGGGCGCCCGGGTCGGTGAGCTGGTCGGCGAGGCGCAGCTCATCTACAACTGGGAGGCGTACCCGGCGGAGGTGGCGCAGCTCGTGCACGCCCACCCGACCCAGAACGAGGCCCTGGGTGAGGCGCACCTCGCCCTCGCCGGCAAGCCGCTGCACGCGCACGCCTGATCGAGAACTGATTCCGCGGCGTCCGGCGGCAGACGGGCGAGATCGCACCAGGGGAATGAAGGAGTTTTGAAATATGCCGGTATCGGTCACCATGCCTCGGCTCGGCGAGAGCGTCACCGAGGGCACCGTCACCCGCTGGCTCAAGCAGGAGGGCGACACCGTCGAGGTCGACGAGCCGCTGCTCGAGGTCTCGACTGACAAGGTCGACACCGAGATCCCGTCCCCGGCGGCGGGCGTGCTGAGCCGGATCGTGGTGGGCGAGGACGAGACTGCCGAGGTGGGCAGCGAGCTGGCCGTCATCGCCGGTGAGGGCGAGTCCGCGGGCGGCGGCGAGTCCGCCGCGCCGCAGCAGCAGGAGGAGCCGGCCGAGGAGGCCGAAGAGGCCGCAGCCGAGCCGCAGGCCGAGGCGGAGCAGCCCGCCGTCGAGGAGCCGGCGGCCCCGGCCGCGGCTGCCCCGGCGCCGTCGGGCAAGGGCACCCCGGTGAAGATGCCGGCCCTGGGCGAGAGCGTCACCGAGGGTACGGTGACCCGCTGGCTCAAGCAGGTCGGCGACTCCGTCGAGGTGGACGAGCCGCTGCTCGAGGTCTCGACTGACAAGGTCGACACGGAGATCCCGTCGCCGGTCGCCGGCACCCTGCTGGAGATCAAGGTCCCCGAGGACGAGACCGCCGCCGTCGGCGCCGACCTGGCGATCGTCGGCGCGGCCGGTGGCACCGAGGCGGAAGCCAAGCCGGAGCCGAAGGCAGAGGCCAAGGCAGAGCCGAAGGCAGAAGCCAAGCCCGAGCCGAAGCCCGAGCCGAAGGCAGAGGCCAAGCCCGAGCCGAAGGTCGAGGAGCCGACCCCGGGTCTGTCGTACAACGAGCCGTCTGCGGAGGCCGAGGTGGCGGCGAAGCCGGCGCAGGCCGAGCAGCAGGCGCAGCCGTCAGCCCCGGCGCGCCCGACGGCATCCGCGCAGGGCGGCGGCGAGGAGGCGGCCGGGTACGTGACCCCGCTGGTCCGCAAGCTCGCCGGCGAGCACGGCGTCGAGCTCTCCTCGATCAGCGGCACCGGCGTGGGTGGCCGGATCCGCAAGCAGGACGTGCTGGAGGCAGCGGAAAAGGCCAAGGCGGCCAAGGCAGCCCCGGCTCCGGCGGCACAGCCCGCCGCAGCGGCGGCCCCGGCCAAGCCGGCCGCGAAGCCGCAGCCAAGCGCGAAGCGCGGCACCACCGAGAAGCTGCCCCGGATCCGGGCGACCATCGCCAAACGCATGCAGCAGTCGCTGCACGAGATGGCGCAGCTCACCACCGTGGTCGAGGTGGACGTCACCAAGGTCGCCAAGCTGCGGGCCCGCGCCAAGGACTCGTTCCAGCAGCGGCACGGCGTGAAGCTGTCGTTCCTGCCGTTCTTCGCCCTCGCGGCGGTCGAGGCGCTCCAGGCGTACCCGATCGTCAACGCCAGCATGGACCTCGACGCCGGCACGATCACCTACCCGGACGCCGAGCACCTGGGCATCGCGGTGGACACCGAGCGCGGCCTGATGGTGCCGGTGATCCACGGCGCCGGTGACCTGAACCTGGGCGGCCTGGCCAAGCGGGTCGCCGACCTGGCGGAGCGCACCCGGACCAACAAGATCAGCCCGGACGAGATCGCCGGGGCGACGTTCACGCTGACCAACACCGGCAGCCGGGGCGCGCTCTTCGACACCCCGATCGTGCCGTCGCCGCAGTCGGCGATGCTCGGCACGGGTGCCGTGGTGAAGCGTCCGGTCGTGGTGAGCGACCCGGAGCTGGGCGAGGTCGTCGCGGTCCGCTCGATGGTGTACCTGGCAATGTCGTACGACCACCGGCTGATCGACGGCGCGGACGCGGCCCGCTTCCTGGTCGCGGTCAAGGAGCGGCTGGAGGCCGGCAACTTCGAGGCCGAGCTCGGCCTGTAACTCCCGCTGTCCGACGCGACGGGCGCCCCGGTCACACCGACCGGGGCGCCCGTCGACGTAGTCCTCGAAGTACCCTGAGCCGAATCGACCCCGGGCCCGCCGCGCGCTGCGAGAGTGGACGGGTGGGCGGCAACCGGCGGCGGAGGCTCGGCCCGGCCGTGGCGATCGCCCCGGGCGCCCGGGTCGACAGGTTCGAGGTCTTCTTCGACCTGGTCTTCGTCTTCTCGTTCTTCATCATCACCCGGGCGACCGCCGCCGAGATCACCGGCACGTCCCTGCTGCACGCCATGCTGGTGCTTGCCGTGCTCTGGTGGGCCTGGGTGGTGCACAGCGTGGTGGCCACCCGGATCCGGCTCGGCCAGGGCTTCGTCCCGGTGCTGATGGTCGTCGGGATGGCCGCGCTGTTCTGCTTCGCGCTGGCGCTGCCCCAGGCATTCGACGACCCGCGGGAGGGCTCAGCCGGGCCGGTGATCGTCGCGATCAGCTACGTGGTCATCCGTGGCGTACACCTGTTCCTCCTCTACCTGTACGCCGCGCGGGACAGCCCGGAGGAGCGCCGGCAGCTTCTCCGGTTCGCCCCGGAGGTGGTGCTCAGCACGTTCCTGCTGCTCGCGGCGGCGCTGATTCCCGCCCTGATCGACAACCTGGACTGGGCGACCATGGCCCGGGACGGGCTCTGGGTGGCCGTGGTGCTGCTCCAGTACGGCACGGGACTCTTCGGCACTGAGGGGTGGGCGGTGCCGTCAGCGGAGCACTGGACGGAACGCTACGACCTCATCCTGATCATCGCGCTTGGCGAGTCGGTAATCTCGGTCGGCGTCGGCAGCAACCTCCTCGGCCAGCCGCCCACCTGGCCGGCGGTAACCTCGGCCGTCCTCGGCATCTTCTTCACCGCGGCGCTGTGGTGGGCCCACTACGACGTCATCGGGCCGGCCGCCCGGATCGCGCTGCACACCGCTAAGGGCCGCCCCCGGGCGGCGATGGCCCGCGACGCGTTCGCCTACCTCTACCTGCCGATGATCGCCGGGATCATCCTGTTCGCCCTGGGCGCCGAGGAGATCGTGCGCGGGATCACCAGCCCCGACGTGCCCGTCGGCGAGGCGGCCCACGGCCCGGCCGTGCCCCTGCTCTTCGGCGGGGTGATCTGCTACCTGGTCGGGAACATGCTGTTCCAGTTCCGCACGCTGCGCACGCTGTCCTGGACCCGGGTTGCCGCCGTCGTGGTGCTCGCCGCCTGCATTCCGGTCGGCGTGCGCCTGCCCGGGCTGGCCGCCATGGCGCTGTTGACCGCGATCTGCGTGGGCCTGGTCGCTGCCGAGGTGATCATCATGGCGGAGGGCCGGCACGCCCTCCACGAGGAAGTCATCCGCGAGCGCGACAGCCACGAGGCGAGCGAGGCCGCCTGGCGGGCCCGGTGGCGCGAGAACGCCTCCGGGGAGCAGCCGCCCGGCCAGCGGTGATCGGCTCGCCGGCCGACCGCGCCGGGCGCGGGTTGGCAGGGGCCGGCACCCGGCGGCCACTGTGGGTGCGGGCCTCAGGGCCGGCACGGCGGCGGCCACAGTGGGTAGGATCATCGTCAGCGTCGCGGTGCACCCGGCAAGGAGACCGCCGAGGGCATGGAGACGCGGGACGTACGGGACTGACGTGCACCCTTCCCCCCGGCCGGGCGACCGCCTCACGGCGCTCGGCACCCAGTTGATCGAGATCCACCACTGGCTCCGCGAGGAGCTGGCCCGGCTGCGGGCGAGCCTCGAACCCGGCGCGGCGACGCCGACCGGCGACGACCGGCTGCGCAGCCTGCGGGCCCACTGCCTCAGCTTCTGTTCCGCCCTCACGGCGCACCACACCGGCGAGGACGCCGGCGCGTTCCGGGTGCTCGCCGAGGAGGAGCCGCGGCTGCGCCCGGTCCTGGAAAAGCTCACCCAGGACCACCGGATGATCGACGGCATCGTGCGCCGGATCGAGGAACTGGCCGCCGGCCCGCCTGCTGCCGACCCGGCCATCGCCGCCCGGGTGCTCGCCGAGCTGGACGGCCTCACCGCCATCGTCGAGTCGCACTTCGGCTTCGAGGAGCGGACGATCATCGCCGCGCTCGACGCGCTGCGCGCCGACGCCGGCACCGCCGAGGAGCTGTTCGGCCTCGCCCCACCGGCCTGGTGACGTCGCCTCGCCAGGTCGCGCGCGCCCTGCGGCCGGGGCGGGCCCTGGGTAGAACCGCCTGCCTTCCGCGCCGCGCCGCCGGCAGGCCGGGCGGTGGGGGCACTGGCTTCGGCGGCGCGGCCGCCTCGCTCCGGTCCGGCCGTCCCGGCTAGCCGCCCTGCCCCGGGTCGCCATCGCGGTGGTGGCCCGGGATGAGCACTGTCCGGGCTGGTCGCGGGCGGTTCTCGGTGCCGGACACAGCGTCGAGGATGGTGCGCGGGGCGCCGGATCGACCCCCGCGTTAACCTCGCCGCCCTCCCAGCGCGTTTACCAGGCGGGAGGTACACATACACATGCAACGACCCCGGGAGCTGACGCCGCCGGAGGGCTTCGCCGAGTTCGTAGCGACGCGCTCCGCTGCGCTGCTACGTTCCGCCTGGTTGCTGACCGGCGACGCCGGACGGGCCGAGGATCTGCTGCAGACAGTGCTGGCGGACGCCTGGCGGCGCTGGGCCACGATCACGGCTCTTGGACATCCCGAGGCGTACGTGCGCAAGGCCCTGTTCACCACGTACGTCTCCTGGTGGCGGCGGCGCTGGCGCGGTGAGATTCCCAGTCCGCCCACGGACGAGCCCGAGTACGGCGACATGGCTGGAGAGTCCGCCAACCGGGATGCGTTACGTCGCGCCCTGGCCCGGCTCACCCGGCAGCAGCGGGCGATCGTGGTGCTCCGCTACGCGGAGGATCTGACGGTGCAGCGGACGGCGGAGGTGCTCGGCTGCTCCTACAGCACCGTCAAGGTGCAGGCGTCCCGCGCCCTACGGACCCTGCGCGCCGACCCGAACCTTGAGCTGTTCGCCGCCTGGAGGGCATGAGATGACACACGAAGACGAGGACATCAGGTTCCTGTTGACCGAGGCGGTTCCCCCGCTGGCGCCGCCACCGGACCGGGTCGGCGCGGTGGCGCGGCGGGTCCGTCGGCGTCGACGACGCCTCAGCGCAGGCACCGCGCTCGCGGTGGCCCTGACCGTGGGAGTAGGCGTCGGAGGCGTCCAGATCCTCGCTGGCGGCGACCACCCCCCGGCGCCCCGGGCGGCGACCCAGGCGACCATCCGCGAGGCCCGCTGTCCGGTTGATCTGCGGGAGTTCCCGAACCTCGAATCGGCACGGTACGGCGACAGCGAACCGCTGGTGCCCGGGGGGGCACTGGAGATCACCGCCTGCGAGGTGCCCAACCCCGCCGGCCGGCAGGATCACGGGCGCACCGCTCCCCGGGTGCTCACCACCGGCGTCGGCGACATCGTCCGGGCCCTCAACTCCCTGCCGCCGCACCAGACCATGGGGGGTGCCGGGTCGCCGGCGGCCGTTGAACGCAGCCTCCGCTGCACGGCGGTGGCCTACGACCGTGAACTCGCCTACGTCCTGCGCTACCACGATCGGCAACCGGTCACCGTCTACACCAGCGCCAACTGCCGCGTGGCGGTGAGCGGCGCGCAGGGACGCGGACTGGACCCCGCCCTGTTCGCCACCTTCCTCGACCGGTATCGGGCTCAGATTGTCGCCCAGACGCCGCCCGCCACCATTCCCACCCCGGCCTGCGCGTCGCGCATCCCGACCAGCCGGCTTCGCCTGACCCCGGGGCGGAGCGGCCTGGACGACCAGGTCTCGGCCAACAATCCCAGCAAGGACCCGCAGCTGCCGAGCAAGCTGGTGGCGGTGGTGGCATGCCGATACGAGGTGGGGGAGGCAAGTGCCCGGCTGATCGGGCAGGACAGCGACCGGGACGACGCCGACGCCCTCCGCCCGTTCCTCAACACCGCCTTCGACCAGGGAAAGGTCACCAGCTGCGGCAGCTATCCCGGGTACCCGCCACCGGCCGTCCTCGACTCGCTCATCGTGGCGGACGCGACCGGTGCCACCGCCGAATTCTGGCTACGCCGGACCCCCTGCCAGGCTCTCGTCGGGGGAAGGAGCAGCGGCGTCACGCCCACCGACGCCTTGGTGGCCGCACTCGACAGGCGGCTGGGGCCGCCCCCGACACGATGACGGCCGCGTCGGTGACCTCGACGATCGGGCTCGGCTCGTACGTGTCGAACCTCGGCGTCCGCGAGCCGATGCTGCTCGCCACCGACGTGGCCACCCTCGACGTGCTCTCCGGCGGGCGGGCCCGCCTCGGCGTCGGCGCCGGCCACACCCCGGCCGAGTGGCGGGCGGTCAGCCGGGAACGCCCCGATGTGGCCGGCCGGGTCCGCCGCTGCGTCGCGGTCACCGAGGCGGTCCGCGCCCTGCTCGACGGGGAGGAGGTGACCGTGGACTCTCCCGAGCTGACCGTGCACGCCGCCCGCCTGACCTCGCCCCGGCCGGTGCGGGAGCGCATCCCGCTGACCGTCGGGACATCCAACTCGACGCTGCTGCGCTGGGCCGGCGCGCACGCCGACGTGGTCGGGCTGACCGGCTTCGGCCGTACCCTCGAAGACGGGCACCAGCACGAGGCCCGGTGGCGGGCCGACCAGCTCGAGGCGCAGCTCGCCTGCGTCGCCGCCGGGGCGGCGGGCCGGGACGTACCGCCGGCGCTGGAGGCCCTGGTGCAGACGGTGCTGGTGACCGACGACGCGGAGGCCGCCGCCGCCGATCAGGCCGCCCGGACCGGCCTCACCGTCGCCGAGCTGCTGGCCACGCCGTTCGTGCTGATCGGCACGGAGGACGAGATCGTCGCGGCGGTCGCCGGGCACGAGCGCCGCTGGGGCGTCACCCGCTTCGTGGTACGCGCCAACGCCCTCGACCCGCTCACCCCGGTGCTGCGGCGTCTCGCTCCGCAGGTCGAGGCCACGTCGCAGGGCGATCCGCGTAGCACTTCGTAGCGCTGGTCGGCATCGCGCTCGTCCGGCTGGTACCGCCGGCTCCCGCCGTACCGTGGCCCGATCCTGTCGCGCCGTACCGCGAGGCAGTGCCGCTGTTGTTCGCCGCCGTCGCCTTCACGGTCACGCTGCCGCTGCTCGGCGGCGAACCGGCGTACTCGTTGCTGAAGCTGGCACTGCTGCTCGGCGTACCGGCCGGGGTGTTCTGGCTGGCTCGGCGGCGGACGCCGATATGGCGTCCCGAGTCGGCGCCCCCGACGCCGCGCACCGCTGGGGGCCGGCGCTGCCGATGGTGGCCTGGCTCGTGACCCGGTGGGAGTCGATCCTGGGCCGCTGGCCGGGCATCGTGCTGGCGTCGCTGGTCTGGGCGGCGTGGCACGTCGGCATCCAGGACACCGGCCGGCTCGGGACCGCGATGCGCCGGTCACGGACGCATCGGTCAGCCCCCCGGCCGCTCGGCGACGAACACCCCGACACCGTGAACACCCTCAACCAGTCCTTGCATCTGTAGGACAAGGATCGCCTGACGCACGACCGTCGCCGACACGCCGTGCTCCAGTTTGAGCTGCGCGGTCGATGGCAGCTTGTCTCCTGGCGCAAGCTCACCGGACTCGATCCGCCCACGGATGTTGTCGGCAAGCTGCGCCCACTTTGCCTTAGCGGGCATCCACACTCCCAGGTCTGCACCGCCATTCGACCACGAACTACTACCCACAACAAGTAAGGACCAGCTCTTCCTTGCTTTACATGTCTTGTTGTGTAAAGCTCGCAGCGGCTGGCTCCCAGGTCTGCAAACCCGGAGCCGGTGGTCCTGCGCAGGACGCACCCGGCCGACCATCCCCCGGTCGGCCGGGTGCCACCCCACCGATCCGGCGAGGAAGGGCGGGAAGGCGTGCACTCAACGATCGGCCAGGAGCGGTTCCGCGTACCCGAGGGGTGGCGGTGATGTGGCCGGGCCTGCGACGCGGCGCGGAGCCGATCCCCCTCGGCCCGCGCCACCGGCGGACCTGGCGCGGATGGCAGCGCTGGTGCTCGTGCGGCCTGCGCTGGGCGGCGTGCCCGGACCGGCACGCGACCCCGCCCACCGAGCCGGCGGCACCGCCGCCGCGCAACACCCACTGGCGGGACGGGTCCGCCGGGCCGGGCGGGCGGACCCGGCGGAACAACGGCGGTCACTGGTGACGGGGGCCGGTCGGCACCTGCCGCTACGCCCGCTCTGGCTCTGCCGGGCCTGCGCCGCCCCCTGGCCGTGCGCCACGGCCCGACTCACCCTGCTCCGGGAGTACGCCGACGACCGGATCGCTTTGCTGATCTACCTCGCCGGACTGCTGCACGAGGCGATCGGCCACCTGTACACCCTCAACCCGCACGACGCCCCGGAGCCGGGGCAGCTCTTCGACCGGTTCCTGGCGTGGGCGCGCGTCCGCCACCAGCGGGGCTGGCCTGACGCGGTCCCGCACTGTGATCGAGAACTGTGATCGAGATCCGCTCACCGCATCCGATCGGGGCCGCGTACCCGAAGATGGGGGTATGCGGATCCTCATGGCCGGCGCGTCCGGCTTCCTGGGCACCCGGTTGGCCGACCGGCTGAAAGCCGACGGGCACCAGGTCACCTACCTGGTCCGGCGACCGACGCGTACCCCCGACGAGCGACGGTGGAGCCCCTCGGCCGCGCAGCTCGACCCCGCGGTGGTCGCCGACGCCGACGCCGTGGTGAACCTGGCCGGCGCCGGCGTCGGCGACAAGCGGTGGAGCGAGGAGTACAAGGGGTTGATCCGGTCCAGCCGGGTCGACACCACGACCACGCTGGCCATCACGATCGCCGGGCTGCCGGCAGCCGACCGCCCGGCGGTGCTGCTGAACGCCTCCGCCATCGGCTGGTACGGCAACACCGGCGACCGGGTGGTCGAGGAGGACGCCCCGGCGGGCGAGGGCTTCCTCGCCGACGTCTGCCGGGTCTGGGAGGCGGCTACCGGCCCGGCGGAGGACGCCGGGGTGCGGGTGGTCCGGTTACGCACCGGGCTGCCGCTGCACCGCGACGGCGGGCTGCTCAAGCCGCAGCTGCTGCCGTTCAGGCTGGGCGTCGCGGGGCGGCTGGGCAGTGGACGGCAGTGGCTGCCGTGGATCTCGCTGGCCGACTGGCTACGGGTGGCGCAGTTGCTGCTGGACCGCGACGACGTGGCCGGCCCGGTCAACGGGGTCGGCCCCGCCCCGGTCACCAACGCCGAGTTCACCAGGGAGCTGGCCCGCCAGTTGCACCGCCCGGCGGTCGTGCCGATCCCGGCGCTGGCCCTCAAGGTGGCCCTCGGCGGCTTCGCCCAGGAGGCGCTGACCAGCACCCGGGTCCTCCCGGGGGTGCTGACCCGGGCGGGCTTCACCTACCGCCATCCCGACCTGCCGAGCGCCCTGCGGGCCGCCCTGCACGACTGAGCGGCGGGGGTGATTGCAGGGGCCCCTTGCTAACCAAATGCGTTAACAAGGGGCCTTCCTTACCCCCGGGCTCCGTGTCTGACCGACGTGTCCAGGTCCGGTTGGTAACGTCCGCTGCGTGCCGTCCTCTCCGTCCCCGGCCACCGGACCGACGCCCGCCCCCGCCCCCGCCGCCGCCGCACGCCCCGTCCGCCCAGCCCGCCGCGACCGGCGTGCCGACCTGGCCGTCGTCCTCGTCGCCCTGGCGCTCGCGGTCTGGGTGACCAGCGGGCTGTGGCGGGACCCGGACCAGCGGGCCATCACCGTGAACTCCAGTGACCAGGCGCTGTTCGAGTGGCTGCTCGCCTTCGGTGGACACGCGCTCACCCACGGCGAGAACCCGCTGTTCACGTACCTGATCAACGTTCCCGACGGGGTAAACCTCGCGGTCAACACCTCGATCACCGTGTACGCGGCGGTCTTCGCCCCACTGACGTACCTGGTCGGGCCGCCGGCGACCTTCCTGGTGATCCTCACCCTCAACCTGGCCGCCACGGCCGTCGCCTGGTACCTGCTGATCTCCCGGTACTTCGTCCGCAGCCGGCTCGCGGCGGCGGTCGGCGCGCTCTTCGTCGCGTACTCCCCCGGCATGGTGTCGCACGCCAATGCCCACCTGAACTGGACGGCCGGCTGGCTGGTGCCGCTGCTGGTCTGGCGGCTGTTCGCGCTGCGCCGCCCCGAGCACCGGAGACGCAACGGCATCGTGCTCGGGGTCGCCGTCGCGGTCGCCTTCTCCATCGCCGCCGAGGGGCTCTTCTTCACCGCCCTGGCGCTCGGCGTCTTCCTGCCCGTCTGGGCGCTGCACCCGAGCCGGCGGGCCGCCGCCCGAGCCGCACTGCCCACCTTCCTGCGCGGGCTGGGCATCACCGCGCTGACCGCCGGGGTGCTGCTGGCGTACCCGCTGTGGCTGCACTTCGCCGGGCCGCAGCGGTTCCACGGCACCGGCTTCGACCCGGTCATTCACTCCGAGGACGTCGCCGCGTTCGGGGCGTACCCGAGGCGGTCCCTGGCCGGGGAGGCCGGCCTCGGCACCTCGCTGGCGCCCAACCCGACCGAGGAGAACTCCTTCTTCGGGGTGCCGCTGCTGCTGCTCGCCGCCGTCTGCTTCGGCTTCCTGTGGCGCCGCGACCGGGCCCACCGGGCCACCGTGTGGGCGCTGGGCGTCACCGCCGTCGTCTTCGCCGTGCTCTCCTGGGGCCCTCGGATGAAGTGGAACGGCGAGCACACCGACCGGCCGCTGCCGTTCCTGCTGCTGAACAACCTGCCGGTGGTCAACGCCGCCCTGCCCTCCCGGCTGGCACTGGTGGTAGCCCCGGTGATCGGGCTGCTGCTGGCGTACACCGTCGACCGGCTGCGGGCGGACCCGCCCCGGCGTCGCGCCGCGTCCGCCGCCTGGGTTCTCGGCTTCGCGGCGGCGCTGCTGCCACTGCTGCCCACCCCGCTGCTGACCAGTGTCCGCGAGCCGGTGCCGGCGTTCATCACCGCCGGCACCTGGACCGAGTACGTCTCCGGAGGCGGGGTGCTCACCCCGCTACCGCTGACCCTCGACGTGACCCCGGACGGGCAGCGCTGGCAGGCGTACGCGCTGGCCCACCGGCAGGGCGAGTTCCGCATACCGGCCGGGTTCTTCCTCGGCCCCGGCGGCACGGACGGCCGGGGCCGGATCGGCCCGCCACCGCGCACCTTCGACACCCTGATGGACCAGGCCGGCCGCACCGGGCTGGTGCCCATCATCACCGAGGGCAGCATCGAGGAGTCCCTGGCCGACCTGCGGTACTGGGACGTCGAGGTGGTCGTACTCGCCGACCGGGTGCACGGCGCCAAGTACGACCTCGACGAGGAGGCCCTGCGCCGCACCGCCACCGCCCTGCTCGGCCCCCCGCAGCGCGTCGACGACGTCTGGCTGTGGAAGGTCCCCACGCACTGACGCCGACAGGTCGGTGGTGAGCCGGCTCACCGGGGGTGACCGGCCGGTACGAGACTAGGCTGGTGGGCGTGACCGCGACGATTCCAGGGCTGACCGCCGTACGTGCAGGGGTGCTCGACTACCAGGCCGCGTGGGACGAGCAGCGGCGGCTGCACGAGTCGGTGGTGGCCGGCGAGCGCGGCGACACGGTGCTGCTGCTGGAGCACCCGAGCGTCTACACCGCGGGCAAGCGCACCGAGCCGTGGGACCGACCGATGGACGGCACCCCGGTCGTCGACGTCGACCGCGGCGGCAAGATCACCTGGCACGGCCCGGGGCAGCTCGTCGGGTACCCGATCGTGCGGCTGCCCGACCCGGTGGACGTGGTCGCGTACGTACGCCGCACCGAGCAGTTGCTGATCGACGTCTGCGCCGAGTTCGGGCTGGCCGCCGGCCAGGTCGAGGGGCGCAGCGGCGTCTGGGTGCCCGAGGACGCGAGGGGCCCGGCCCGCAAGGTGGCCGCCATCGGCATCCGGGTCGCCCGGGGGGTCACCCTGCACGGCTTCTCGATCAACTGCGACTGCGACCTGGCGTACTTCGACCGGATCGTGCCGTGCGGCATCCGCGATGCCGGGGTCACCTCCCTCACCGCGGAGCTGGGCCGCCCGGTCGCCGTCGCCGACGTGCTGCCGGTCGTCGAACGGCACCTGCCCACCCTGGTCACCCTGCCTGCCTGACCCGCCTGACCGCCCAGGCCCGGCGACGTCTCTTAGGCTCGGCGGATGCAGATCGATCTCGTCACCCTCGTCGTCGCCGAGTACGACCCGGCCGTCGCCTTCTTCACCGAGGTCCTCGGCTTCGAACTGGTCGAGGACTCCCCGTCCCTGACCAACGACGGCCGCCCGAAGCGGTGGGTGGTGGTCCGCCCGCCAGGCGCGCAGACCGGCCTGCTGCTGGCCCGCGCCGACGGGGAACGGCAGGACTCGGCGGTCGGCGACCAGACCGCCGGCCGGGTGGGCTTCTTCCTCCGGGTCGACGACTTCGAGGCCACCCACCGCCGCCTCGTCGACGCGGGCGTCGAATTCGTCCGGCCCCCGCGCACCGAGCCCTACGGCCGGGTGGCCGTCTTCCGCGACATCGCCGGCAACCCCTGGGACCTCCTCGGCCCGGCCTGACCCGGCCTGGCCCGGCCTGACCTGACCCCGCCTGACCCAGCACGACCTGACCCGGTTCGGTCCCCAGGGCGCGGTCCGATCCGCCCTTCAATTCCGCCGGCTCCCCTGCGCCCTCCGGAGCCCCATGTCCTCCCGGCCGGGCACGCCCGGCATGCTGCCCGCCGGGAGTCTCGGCAACACCGACCGACTACTTGGTTGACCGCTTCACCCGTTCGGCGTGGGCGCCGGACACCGACGCCCCGGAGTCCGCCACGTAACGTCACCATTCACCCCCCGCACCTCCTTCCCTCTCCGCCGCTTTGCTCTGCTGCCGCCGACGCAACAGACACTCTCTGTCACTGTTGCGTGGGCAGCAGCAGAGCAAAGCGTGTGGGGGTGGAGTGGTGGGGAGAGGCGAGTGACCGGGAGAGGCGCTGGTCGGGGGCTTCTCCGCGCGGTGTGGGGGTGGGTGAGGCTCGACCCCCCCCCACACCCCTCACCCTGCGTGATTTGACCCTGGCGCGGACGCGACCATCACTCTTTGTAACCCCTCCCGCGCGCGTGCTCGCCGTCACCGCAGCGGTGCGGCGAAGGGGCCGTGCCGCAGCGGTCGCCGTCGCCCGGTCAAGGCGACAACCGGTTCAGGTCGCGGGGGAAGGCGGTGACCTCGCGGACGTTGGCCGCGCCGACCAGGCGGGCGACGAAGCGTTCCAGGCCGATCGCGAAGCCCCCGTGCGGCGGCATGCCGTGCCGGAACGCGTCGACGTACCCCGCGTACGGCCCGACCGGCTCGCCGCGCACCGCGAGGGCAGCCAGGTAGTCGTCGTACCGGTGCAGACGCTGCCCGCCGGTGACCAGTTCCATCCCCCGGAACAGCAGGTCAAACCCGTTTGAGCACGCCGGCCGCGCCGGGTCGGGGTGGGTATAGAAGGGCCGCTTCGCCATCGGGTACCCGGTGACGAAAAGGAACTCCGAGCCGTGCTCGGCGCGCGCCCACTCCCCCAGTGCCCGCTCGTGGGCGGGGGCGAGGTCCGGCTCGTCGGCCGGGGCGCCGGCGATGGCCAGGGCCTCGATGAAGTGCACGGCCGGGATCTCCGCCGGCACCGGCGGGGGCGTCACGCCCAGCGTGGCCAGGGCGCCGTCGGCCCGGTCCGCCACGGTCGCCAGCATGCCCGCCAGGGTGTCCCTCAGCACCGTCATGACGTCGGCGTGGTCGGCGACGAAGCCGAGTTCGGCGTCGAGGGAGGTGTACTGGGCCAGGTGCCGGACGGTGTCGTGCGGCTCGGCCCGGAACACCGGGCCGACCTCGTACACCCGCTCGAAGACACCCACCATGAGCTGCTTGTAGAACTGTGGCGACTGGGCCAGATACGCGGGCCGACCGAACCAGTCCAGCGCGAAGACGTTCGCGCCGGACTCGGTGGACGAGCCGACCACCTTCGGGGTGTGGATCTCCACGAAGTCGCGGGCGTCCAGGGCGGCCCGGAAGCCGGCCACCGCCGCCGCCGAGATCCGCAGCGCCGCCGAGCGGGTCGGGTGACGCAGGGCGGTGCAGGCGTGGTCGAGCTGGGTGGGCAGGGTGGCGGTCAGCGCCGGCCGGTACAGGTCGAACGGGGGCGGCACGGCGGGCGGGCCGAGCGGTCGTACCGTCGGGTGGGTCAGCTCGACCCCGGCGGGAGCCGCCGGGTTCGCGACCACCGTGGCGATGACCTCGACGACGGTCTCCTCGGTGAGTTCCTCGACGGCGGCCCGGACGGCCGGGTCGGTGACCACCACCTGGGCCAGACCGGCGGCGTCCCGCACGATCAGGAACGCCACCGACTTGAGCAGCCTGCGGCGGTGCACCCAGCCGGCGATCCGGACGGTCGCGCCGGCGTGGGCGGGGAGCTGGGTGGACAGGATGCGTTGCACGGCGGATACCTCCTCGATCAATCGCAACGCGATCCCCGGGAGGTGTGGGCGAGCGGGTCCTCGCGGTGCCACCACACCTTCGCCCCCGCGGTGGGCGGGGGCCTCGTTCGTCGCCCGTGACGAGGGCCAGCCGGCGGGCTCTACTGGGCGGGCGCCGGAAGGGACCTTCCCGCACACGCCGTTCTTCCCGCAGCTCTGGAGGGTCTTCGCGCGCCGTCGCCAGACCGCCTCACAGCAAAACGGCGGCTCTCTGGACTGACGGGGCGGCGCACTACTCGGCTCCGTCGCAGCTCTGTCGGCAAGCTAGCACCGGGGACGGAACGTGTAACCGGATTTTCGGCGATGCCCGTGGGGGGCGTCACAGCTATTAGGGGGTGACGGGCATCGCGTCCCGTCCATCGACGCCGACCGCCGGGCGTAGGCTCGTTTTTGTGACGATCGAGCCCTCCGCGCCGACGACCGAGCAGCCGACGACCGAGCAGCCGACGACCAGCCCCGCTGCGCGTACCGCGACGGTCGCCCCCGAGGGGCGGCGCATGCTGCGGATCGAAGCGCGCAACGCCGAGACGCCGATCGAACGCAAGCCACCGTGGATCAAGGTCAAGGCCAAGATGGGGCCGGAGTACACCCAACTGCGCGGGCTGGTCTCGCGCGAAGGGCTGCACACCGTCTGCCAGGAGGCCGGCTGCCCCAACATCTACGAGTGCTGGGAGGACCGGGAGGCCACCTTCCTCATCGGTGGCGACCAGTGCACCCGGCGCTGCGACTTCTGCCAGATCGACACCGGCAAGCCGGCCGAGTTCGACGCCGACGAGCCGCGCCGGGTGGCCGAGTCGGTGGTGTCGATGGGGCTGCGCTACGCCACGATCACCGGCGTCGCCCGCGACGACCTGCCCGACGGTGGGGCATGGCTGTACGCCGAGACGGTTCGGCAGATCCACACGCTCCAGCCGGGCTGCGGCGTCGAGCTGCTGATCCCCGACTTCAACGCGGTTCCCGAGCAGTTGGCCGAGGTCTTCGGCTCGCGCCCCGAGGTGCTGGGGCACAACGTCGAGACGGTGCCACGGATCTTCAAGCGGATCCGGCCGGCGTTCCGGTACGACCGGTCGCTGGACGTGATCCGCCAGGCCCGCGCCGATGGTCTGGTCACCAAGAGCAATCTGATCCTCGGCATGGGCGAGGAGCGCGCCGAGGTGTCCCAGGCGCTGCGTGACCTGCACGACGCCGGCTGCGAGCTGATCACCATCACGCAGTACCTCCGCCCGACGCCCCGGCACCACCCGGTGACCCGCTGGGTCAAGCCGGAGGAGTTCGTGGAGCTGCGCGAGGAGGCCGAGGAGATCGGCTTCGCCGGGGTGATGAGCGGGCCGCTGGTGCGCTCGTCGTACCGCGCCGGCCGGCTCTACCGGCAGGCGCTGGAGGCCCGCGAGGGCGTCCGCGCCTGACCCGCCGCCCCTGGTTCGACCGTTAGCCGGCGTACCGGGATGCGGTGGCGCCAGCGGGGGCGGCGTCCCATCCTTCGAGGCGACACTTGCCATCAGGCGTCGAAGATGGTGAATTTAGTCATGCCCCTGCCACAGACGGTGATCATCGGCGCCGGCCCCGCCGGCCTCACCGCCGCCTACGAACTGACGAGGCGGACCGCCCCCGTCGAGGTGGTGGAGTCGGACGACGTGGTGGGCGGGATCAGCCGGACCGTCGAACGGGACGGCTGGCGGTTCGACATCGGCGGGCACCGATTCTTCACGAAGGTGGCCCGGGTCGAGGCGTTCTGGCACGAGGTGCTGCCCGACGGCGACTTCCTGCTGCGCCCCCGGATGAGCCGGATCCACTACCGGGGCCGGCTCTTCGACTACCCGCTGCGGGCGGGCAACGCGCTGGGCAACCTGGGGGTCGTCGAGGCGGTCCGCTGCGTCGGGTCGTACCTGTGGGCGCGGGTGCGTCCCCCGGCGGACCAGAGCCACTTCGAGGGCTGGGTCTCCGCCCGCTTCGGCACCCGGCTGTACCGGATGTTCTTCAAGACGTACACGGAGAAGGTCTGGGGCATCCCGGCCACCGAGCTGCAGGCGGACTGGGCGGCCCAGCGGATCCGCAACCTGTCGCTGGCCGGCGCGGTGCGCAACGCGCTGCTGCCCCGTCGGGGCAGCGCCGACATCACCAGCCTGATCGAGGAGTTCCAGTACCCGAGGCTCGGCCCGGGGATGATGTGGGAACGCTGCGCCGAGCAGGTCGTCAAGGCCGGCGGCGGGGTGACGCTGGGCGTGCGGGCGGCGACCGTGCACCGGGCCGGCGGCCGGGCGGTCGCGGTGACCGTCGCCGGCCCGGACGGCGCGCGCCGGGTCGACGCCGACCACGTGATCAGCAGCATGCCGCTGCCCGCGCTGGTCCGGGCCGTGGACCCACCCGCGCCGCCGGAGGTGCTGGCCGCCGCCGACGCGCTGCGCCACCGCGACTTCCTCACCGTGGCCCTGGTGATACCGGCCGCCGCAGGATTCCCCGACAACTGGATCTACGTACACACCCCGGGGGTACGGGTCGGCCGGGTGCAGAACTTCGGCTCCTGGTCGCCGTATCTGGTGCGGGAGGGGTTCACCTGCCTGGGGCTGGAGTACTTCGTCAACGTCGGCGACGAGCTGTGGGACGCTGCCGACGACGAGTTGATCGCCCTGGGCACCGCCGAGTTGGAGACGCTCGGGCTGGTCCACCCCGGTGCGGTCTCCGCCGGGTACGTGGTCCGGATGCCGAAGGCGTACCCGGTCTACGACGCCGGTTACGAGCAGGCCGTCGAGACCATGCGCTCCTGGCTCGCCGAGGCGGTGCCGAACGTGCACCCGGTCGGCCGCAACGGCATGCACCGCTACAACAACCAGGACCACTCGATGCTCACCGCGATGCTGACCGTGGAGAACATCCTCGACGGCGCCGGCCACGACGTCTGGGCGGTCAACGTCGAGGAGGACTACCACGAGCAGGCCGACGGCTCCCCGTCGAGCGGGTCCACCGGCCGGCACGGCACCGGTCGCGCCGCCCCGGTCCTGCCCCGGCTCCCCTGACCGGCCGGGAGCGCCGGCCGCGGGTAAACCGCTTGCACGGCGACCACTAGACTCTTCGACATGGCAAAGCCCCAGGAGAAGGTCTCGTTCGGCCAGCGGCTGAAGCAGATCGGGATGGTGTTCAAGTTCACCGCCAAGCAGGACAGGTGGTTCGCACCGATGGCTGCGGGCGCGGTGCTGATCCCGCTCGCGCTGACCGTGGTCGCGGTTCTCCTCTGGGGCTGGCTCTGGTTGCCGCTGGGCATCCTGTTGGCGCTGCTCGCCCTGCTGATCGTGCTCAACCTGCGGTCCAACAAGGCGATGATGAACGCCGCCGAGGGGCAGCTCGGCGCGGCGGCGCAGATCATGGAGAACATGCGTGGCGACTGGCGGGTCACCCCCGCGGTCAGCTCCACCACCCAGATGGACATGGTGCACCTGGTGATCGGCCGCCCCGGCGTGATCCTGCTGGCCGAGGGGAACCCGCAGCGGGTTCGCGGCCTGCTGGGGCAGGAGAAGCGGCGGCTGGCCAAGGTGATCGGCTCCGCCCCGCTCTACGACTACGTGATCGGCCAGGCCGAGGGCGAGCTGCCGATCCGCAAGCTGCGGATGACGCTGATGCGGCTGCCGCGCAACCTCGGCGGCAAGGACGTCAACGCCCTCGACAAGCGGCTGAAGGCGCTCACCGCCCGCCCGCAGATGCCCAAGGGCGCGATCCCGAAGAACATGCGCCCCCAACGCAACGCCTTCCGCCAGTCCCGAGGCCGCTAACCCCCCTCCTCCCCTCCTCCCTCCCCCGCTCGGGGAGCGCGCACTTTCACGGAATCAGTGGCTATTCGCGCGCGAATAGCCACTGATTCCGTGTATTTGCGTCGACGCGCGGCGCGCGACGCGCGGGCGGGGTGGGGCGACGCGCCACGCGCGCGGGCGGGGTGGGGCGGGGTGAGGGTGGGGGTGTCAGGGGCGGGGGGCGGGGGCGATGACGGAGCCGGTTAGGCGGTCGTGCAGGCCGCGGCGGTGCCCGTCCATGATCAGGGCCGGGATCACCATGGCCAGTAGGGCGCCACGCAGCAGCGCGCGGACCAGGCCGATCCGGCTGCCGTCGGCCCAGGAGAGACAGCGAATCCGGGTGATGTACATGCCGGGGGTCTGGCCGAACAGACCGAGGAAGAAGCCGTACTCGGCGATCAGCACCACGACGGGGGCCCAGCCGTCCCGGAGCGGGTCGGCGAAGAAGTTGGACACCAGCAGGCAGAGCACCCAGTCGATCACCAGGGCGCCGAACCGGCGGCCCAGAGAGGGCGGGACGAACCCGGGGTCGGTGGCGGGCGGCTCGGGAAGCTGCGGCGTGGTCACAGTCGCCAAGGGTAGCCAGGCGTGGCGGAGTGGTCGGATCGGCATCCACCGCCGAAACGGGCAAAAGGCGGTAATCTGCGATGCGGTGCCACGGGGGGTATCGTCCGAACGGACATCGGATGGCGACTGACCGGCGAAGATGACGTAGCGCAAGCGACGTAACACGACAGAAACACTCAAGATACGGCCGGGCAACCGCGCGGTCATAGCGTCGCCAGAAGCCAGCCACCCGTGGACGTGCCAGGAGGACGTGTGTTCGCCAATCCCGAGGAACTCCTGCGATACCTCAAGAACGAGGACGTAAAGTTCGTCGACGTACGTTTCTGTGACCTGCCCGGCGTGATGCAGCACTTCAA
Source organism: Micromonospora sp. RTGN7 (assembly GCF_033804645.1). Classification (NCBI taxonomy): domain Bacteria; kingdom Bacillati; phylum Actinomycetota; class Actinomycetes; order Micromonosporales; family Micromonosporaceae; genus Micromonospora; species Micromonospora sp. RTGN7. Next base: position 32,907 of record NZ_JAPZLF010000032.1, read on the forward strand.
CCTGCCGGTGGAGTCCTTCGACGACAGCGTCTTCAACGACGGCCTCGCCTTCGACGGGTCGTCGATCCGCGGCTTCCAGTCGATCCACGAGTCGGACATGCTCCTGCTCCCGGACGTCGCGAGCGCCTTCATCGACCCCTTCCGGACGCACAAGACCGTCGCGCTGAACTTCTTCGTCCACGACCCGTTCACCCGCGAGGCGTACTCCCGGGACCCGCGGAACGTGGCGAAGAAGGCCGAGGCGTACCTCGCCGCGAGCGGCATCGCCGACACCGCATACTTCGGTGCCGAGGCCGAGTTCTACATCTTCGACTCGATCCGCCACGAGACCTCGGCGCACCAGTCGTTCTACTACATCGACTCGGTCGAGGGCGCCTGGAACAGCGGTCGCGAGGAGCCGGGCGGCAACCGCGGTTACAAGACCCCGTACAAGGGTGGGTACTTCCCGGTGCCGCCGGTCGACCACTACGCCGACCTGCGCGACAGCATGGTCCGTCGACTGCTCGACGCCGGCTTCACCGTGGAGCGTTCGCACCACGAGGTTGGCACCGCCGGCCAGTCGGAGATCAACTACAAGTTCTCCACCCTGCTGCAGTCGGCCGACCAGCTCCAGCTCTTCAAGTACCTGATCAAGAACGAGGCCTGGGTCAACGGCAAGACGGCCACGTTCATGCCGAAGCCGCTCTTCGGCGACAACGGCTCGGGCATGCACACCCACCAGAGCCTGTGGCTGAACGGTGAGCCGCTGTTCTACGACGAGACCGGCTACGCCGGCCTCTCCGACATGGCCCGTTGGTACATCGGCGGCCTGCTGCAACACGCCCCGTCGCTGCTGGCGTTCACCAACCCGACGATCAACTCGTACCGTCGCCTGGTGCCGGGCTACGAGGCGCCGGTCAACCTGGTCTACTCGCAGCGCAACCGGTCCGCCTGCACCCGCATCCCGGTGACCGGCAGCAACCCGAAGGCCAAGCGCGTCGAGTTCCGGGTGCCGGACCCGTCGAGCAACCCGTACCTCGCCTTCTCGGCGATGATGATGGCCGGCCTGGACGGCATCAAGAGCAAGATCGAGCCGCCGGAGCCGATCGACAAGGACCTGTACGACCTGCCCCCGGAGGAGTGGGGCTCGGTCAAGCAGGTTCCGGGCTCGCTGCCCGAGGTGCTCGACGCGCTCGAGGCCGACCACGACTACCTGCTCGACGGCGGCGTCTTCACGCCGGACCTGATCTCCACCTGGGTGGGGTGGAAGCGGGCCAACGAGGTCGACCCGGTGCGCCTGCGCCCGACCCCGCACGAGTTCGCGATGTACTACGACTGCTGAGCCCTCGGGTCAGCACGCTCCTCCAGCACCGGCCGGGGGGGGGGCCCCGCACCCGGGGGCGGCGCGGGGGGCGGTG
>NZ_JAPZLF010000033.1:0-28598 GCF_033804645.1 Micromonospora sp. RTGN7
GGGCCGGCGGGCCGGGGCCCCGGGGGGGGGCCCCCCCGGCGGTGGCCTCCGTTGGTGGGGGGCCCCGCCGGGGGCGGCCCGCCCCGCCCGGCGCCGGAGAGGAACGGTCAGGCTGCCGGCGCGGGGCCGGCCGGCGGCGCCTCGGCGGACCCCGCCCACACGGCGGGAACCCCGTCGGACGGCGTGTCGGCGGTGCGCAGCCAGACGGCGGTGTCGGGCGGGAGGAGGTCTCTCACCAGCGGCCCGCTGGCCAGCAGCCGCGTCTCGTGCGCGGGCAACGGCACCGAGGTCGTACCCAGGTTCACCAGGCAGACGAAGGCGGCCCCCCGGGCGAAGGCAAGCACCCCGTCAGGCGCTCCGAGCCAGCGCATCTCCCCGTCACCGAGGCCCGGTTCGGCACGCCGGCTGCCGATTGCCGCCCGGTACAGCTCCAGCATCGAGTGCGGGTCGTCGATCTGCGCCCGGACCGTGCGGTCCTTCCACTCGGCGGGCTGGGGAAGCCACGGCACCCGCGCCGCACCGTCGGGGCTGAACGCGAACGGCGGCGCGTCGCCGGCCCAGGGCAGCGGCACCCGGCAGCCGTCCCGGCCGTGCCCCGAGCGCCCCCACATCGGGTCCTGGCGCAGCTCCGGCGGGACGTCCTCGACCTCCCACAGGCCCAGCTCCTCGCCCTGGTAGACGTAGGCCGCGCCGGGCAGGGCCAGGGTGAGCAGCGCCGCCGCGCGGGCGCGTACGGTGCCCAGTTCCAGGTCGGTGGGGACGCCCTCGCGCTTGCTGGCGAAGCTGAACGTGGTGTCCGCCCGGCCGTACCGGGTGACGTGGCGGGTCACGTCGTGGTTGGAGAGCACCCAGGTGGCGGGGGCACCGACCGGGGCGTGCGCGGCGATCGTGTCGTCGACGCAGCGGCGCAGGGCTTCCGCGTCCCAGGCGCAGCCGAGGAAGTCGAAGTTGAACGCCGAGTGCAGCTCGTCGGGGCGCAGGTAGTTGGCGAACCGCTCCCGGTCCGGCAGCCACACCTCGCCGATCAGCGCCCGGTCGCCCGGATACCCGTCGGCGATCCGCCGCCAGCTGCGGTAGATGTCGTGCACCGCGTCCAGGTCGACGAAGGGGCTCGGGGCGTCGTCGGTCACCTCGGGCAGCGCCGGGTCCTTCACCAGCAACGCGGCCGAGTCGATCCGGATGCCGTCCACCCCCCGGTCGAACCAGAACCGCAGGATGTCCTCGAACTCGGCGCGCACCCTCGGGTGGTCCCAGTTGAGGTCGGGCTGCTCCGGGGCGAACAGGTGCAGGTACCAGTCGCCGGGGGTGCCGTCGGGGTTGGTGGTGCGGGTCCAGCAGTCCCCGCCGAACTGGGACACCCAGTCGGTGGGCCGCTGGTCGCCGCCGGGGCCCCGGCCGGGGCGGAACCAGAACAGCTCCCGCTCGGGGGCGTCCGGGCCGCCGGCCAGCGCCGCCTGGAACCAGGGATGCGCCTCGGAACAGTGGTTGGGCACCACGTCCACGATGATCCGGATGCCCCGCCCGTGCGCCTCGTCGATCAGCGCCTCCGCCTCGGTGAGGCTGCCGAACATCGGGTCGATGTCCCGGTGGTCGGTGACGTCGTAGCCGGCGTCGGCCATCGGGGAGGGGTACCAGGGGCTGAACCAGATCGCGTCGATGCCAAGCGCGGACAGGTGATCCAGCCGGGACCGGATGCCGGCGATGTCACCGATGCCGTCGCCGTTGCCGTCGGCGAAGCTACGCGGGTACACCTGGTAGATCACCGCTCCACGCCACCACGGACTGTTGTCTGCTGTGGGCACGAGCACCTGCTTTCTGCGTCGGTACGTCGGCGGGTTCGCCGGACCTGGATGTGTGTCGGGCGAACGGTCGTTGTTCGCCGCGGGAGTTCGCGCTGGTGGTGCGCCGGTGCGTCGGCCCGTCATCGAGCCCGCCCGAGGGCTGCGGTGCTCGGCGTCCGCGCCTTCGGGCTATCCCTTGAGGCTGCCGGCGGTCAGGCCGGACATGATGCTCCGTTGGAAGATCAGGAAGACGATGACGGTCGGGATCGCGGCGATGACCGACGCGGCGATCACGACGTTCATGGGTGTGCCACCCGCGAAGGCGTAGATCCCGACGCTGACCGTCCGGGTCTCGGGCGACGGCATGACCAGCTTCGGCCAGAGGAAGTCCTTCCAGACCGCCGTCACCGCGAAGATCGAAACCACGCCGAGGATGGGGCGCGACATCGGCAGGATGATCGACCACAGCGTGCGCAGCGGCGTCGCCCCGTCCACGAGGGCCGCCGCCATCAGCTCCTCCGGGATCGAGTCGAAGAACCGTTTCAGCAGGAAGATGTTGAACGCGTTCGCGACGGCGGGCAGCCAGATCGCGAACGGCGAGTCGAGCAGGTTGACGTGCAGGATCGGCAGATCGATCACGGTCACGTACTGCGGAACGATGAGGACCATCGCCGGGATCATCAGCGTGGCCAGCATCAGGGCGAGGATCAGATTGCCGAACACCGGTCGGAGCTTCGACAGGGCGTACGCCGCGGCGGTGTCGAGGACGAGTTGGAACAGCAGCGCGCCGGCCGCGTAGTAGAACGTGTTGAACAGCAACTTGGCGAGGTCGAGGTTGTTCCACGCGTCGGCGTAGTTCTGCAGTTGGGGATCCTTCGGGAACAGCGACGGCGGGGTCTGCGCGATCTCCTGGCCGGACTTGAGCGCGCCGGTGACCATCCAGTAGAGCGGCCCGAGGAAGACGAGCGTGAAGCCCAAGACGACGACGGTGAGCAGCGTCCAGTAGATGATCCTGCCGCGCCCCCGCCTGAGCTGTGCGTGGGAGATGAGGGTCCGGGTCCCGGAGCCGTGTGCCATGTCCTCGCCCCGTCCTAGTCCTGTTTCGCGCTCAGCCGCACGTAGACGGCGGAGAAGCCGGCCAGCACCACGAGCATGATCACGCCGAGCGCCGCGGCGCCGTTGAGGTCGTTCTGGAAGAATCCGTGCTGGTAGATGAGGTACGCCACCGAGGTGGCGGAGTCCTCCGCACCTGTACCGTTCGCCAGGATCAGCGGCTCGATGAAGAACTGCATCGTGGCGACGATCTGCATCATCGCCAGGAGTGCGAGGATCAGCCGGGTCTGCGGGATCGTCACGTTGCGGATCCGCCGCCAGATCCCGGCGCCGTCGAGCTCGGCCGCTTCGTAGAGTTCGCCGGGGATGTTCTGCAGTGCCGCCAGGTAGATGAGCACCGCGCCGCCCATGTTCATCCAGGTCGACGCGATCACCATTGCCGGCATCGTCATCCCGACGGACTGCATCCACTGCGAGGTGGGCAGGTGCAGCGCCTTGAGGATCGAGTTGAACAGTCCCGCGTCGCTGGGGTCGTACGCGTAGAACTTGAAAAGGAACAGCGCCGAGGCCGGCGGCAGCATCACCGGCAGGTAGACCAGGATCCGCAGGTATCCCTTGGCGTGGCGGAACTCGTTGAGCAGGATCGCCACGAAGAACGGCACCGCGTACCCGAGCACGAGCGCGAGAAGCGTGAAGTAGAACGTGTTCTTCCAGGCCGTCCAGAAGCTGGGGTCGGCGATGATGCGGTCGTAGTTGTCCCAGCCGACCCAGGTCGTGACGCCGCGCCGGGTGCGCTGGAAGCTCATCACGACGCCACGGATCATCGGGTACCAGGAGAAGAACGCGAAGCAGACCACGGCGCCGAACAGGAAGGTGTGCCCGGTGAGGTTGTCTCGTACCTTGCGGCGGAGGCTCGCGCGCCGCGACCCTGCCGGGTACGACGAGGCGGGGCGTCCCGGTGCTCTCTCGGTCCTCGGGACGGTGGTGATCGCCAAGGCAACTCCTGCGTGATTCGGTGACCGGACGGTGCGGCGCGGAGGGTGTGGGGGCCGATGCGCCGGCCCCCACACCGTCGGATCAGCTCTCGGCAGCGAGGAGCTTGTTGACCTTGCCTTCGGCCGTTGATAGGAGTGCGTCGATGTTCGCGTTCGGGTTCGTCAGCACGCCGGACACCGCGGCGTCGAGCACCGCGTAGATCGCTTGCGCGTTGCGGGGCTCACCCTTGATCGGCACCGGGTTCGCCTCGAAGAGCGAGAAGTTCGCGGTGTCGACGTTCGCGTTCGCCTTGCGCAGCTCGAGCTCCTGCTTCTGCGCGTCGCTGCCGTTGGCGAAGAGCAGCGGCTGGGGCAGGCCCACCGGGTAGTTCTGCGGCTTGGCCCGGACGTAGTCGAACTGACCCTTGCCCGGCGTCAGCTTCTGGTACGCGATCCACTTCAGACCGGCCTTGACCTGCTCGGGAGAGAGACCCTTCTTGAAGAAGTAGCCCTCGCCACCACCGAGCGTCCCCTTCGCCGCACCGTCCTGGCCGGGCAGCGGGGCCATCGCCCAGTCCTGAAACTTGCCCTGGAACTGGCTGACGATCGCCTGGGTGGCGTCCGGCGCACCGATGAACATGCCGACCTTGCCCGCGCCGGCGTTGGTCAGCAGGTCGCCCCACTGCAGCAGCTGGCGGGCGCCCATGCTGTTGTCGCCGTACCGCATGTCCTTGAGGTTCTGCAGGACCTGCTTGCCCATCGCGTTGTTGAAGTCGGCCTTCTTGCCGTCCGGGGCCAGCATCTGGCCGCCCTGGGAGTAGAGCAGGGAGGTGAAGTGCCAGCCTCCGGTGTTGCCGGCGCTGTACTCCGCGTAGCCGGCGATGCCGTTGCCCTGCGCGGAGATCTTCTTGGCGGCGGCCCGGACCTCGCCCCACGTCTTGGGCGGGTTGTTCGCGTCGAGCCCCGCCTTCTGGAACAGGACCTTGTTGTAGACCAGGCCCATCGAGTAGTTCTTCACCGGGACGGCGTAGAGCTTGCCGCCGTCGCTGAAGACCTCCTTGAGTGCCGGGTCGACGCTGTCCCAGGTCGGAACCGTGTCCTTGTTGGCGAACTCGTTGATGTCCATCGCCTGACCGGAGTCGAGCACCTGCTGGAGATCGGTCATGTACCCGTAGAACACGTCGGTCACGGTGCCGCCGGCAAGGCGAGCGGCGAAGTCCGGCGGGTTGTTGCACTGCTCGCCGACGCTGACGCTCTTGACGACGATGTCGGGATTCTGCCGCTGGAACTCGACGACGTCGTCGTTCCAGTTCTTCAACAGCTCTTTCTGTGCTCCGACCGGCTGGCAGTCGACGGTGATGGTCACCTTGCCGCTCGCATCGTTCGCTGCGTCGTCGCTCTTCGTGGAGCAAGCCAGCAGGCTGAGCCCCAGGCCGGCCACGAGCGCTGACGCCGCAACCTTCCGGTACTGCGGTACGGACATCTGTCCATCCCTTCGGGAACGGGTGTCTCCATGAGGCCCGCCGAGCTGCGGTGATCGCACCGTGACGAGGCCATGTCACTGATTTGTATCGGCCCGGCGACCTGATCCCGGTAGCTGCTTCGGGGCCAGGATGTGAGTGGAGTCACTGTAGCGAGACGAACTCATTTCGGCAAGATATCGATCTGAGTATGCAAGGACACGACTTGTCCATGGCAGATTTCGACAACGCCTCTAAGTAGACCTGGTTTGCAGGCTTTCGCACTTTTTGGGCGTCGTGCTGGACGGTTGCCGTGCCGGCCGGTGGATCGGGCCGATGCCGAGCGGTGCGGGCAACGACAAAAGGGCCGCCGACCGCGAGCAGCGGTCGGCGGCCGGAGCGGCGCTCAGCAGCCAGGGAGGTGGGCTTTGGGTGGCCGAACGGCCGGCCGAACGGCGAACAGCGAACGGCGCGACGGTCAGCGGCGGGAACGGTGGCCGGCGGCCGATCCGCGAGCGGGGCGGGCCGGGGTCAGCCGCGGGCCACGGGCCCGGTCGAGCCGCGTACCACCAGCTCCGGCTCGAAGAGCAGCTCGTCGCGGAGGACCCCGGCACCGTCGATCTGGGTGACCAACAGGTCCACCGCAGCCTGGCCCATCGTCTCGATCGGCTGCCGAACGGTCGTCAGCGGCGGGTCGGTGCAGGTCATGAACGCCGAGTCGTCGAAGCCGACCACCGACACGTCCTCGGGCACCGACAACCCGAGCCGGCGCACCGCGCGGATCGTGCCGAGCGCCAGGACGTCGCTGGCACAGATGACGCCGGTGACGCCCCGGCCGACAAGCTTCGTGGCGGCGACCCGGGCACCTTCCATCGAGAAACTGGACCGCTCGACGTGCTCGTCCGGGTCCCGCCAGCCGGCGATCCGCGCCAACGCGGTCATCTTGCGCCGGGAGGGCACGTGGTCCTCGGGGCCCAGGACGGTGCCGATCCGCTCGTGGCCGAGGGACCGCAGGTGCCCGTACGCCTGCTCCACCGCGACCGCGTCGTCGGTGGAGACGCCGGGGAAATCCAGCGTGTCCACACCCGCGTTCACCAGCACCACCGGGAGCCCCCGGCCGGTCAGCCGGCGGTAGTGGTCGTGCGAGGCGCCGGCGAGCGCGTACGACCCGCCGGCGAAGATGATGCCGGACACCTGGTGGTCGAGCAGCATCTCGACGTAGTCCGACTCGGACACGCCACCGATGGTCCGGGCGCAGAGCGCCGGGGTGTATCCCCGCTGGGCGAGCGATCCGGTGACCACCTCGGCCAATGCCGGGAAGATCGGGTTCTGCAGCTCCGGCAGCACCAGCCCGACCAGCCGGGCCCGCTCCCCGCGCAGCTTGGTGGGCCGTTCGTAGCCGAGCACGTCCAGCGCGGTGAGCACCGCGGTGCGGGTGGACTCAGAGACCCCGCCACGGCCGTTGAGCACCCGGCTGACGGTGGCCTCGCTGACGCCCGCCTTCCTCGCCACCTCAGTCAGTCGCTTCGTCACGCGGCAACCATACGTCAAAACCCTGCAAGAAATATACTGCCAGCTGACGCACGAACGTCATCTCCTTGCCGTGATTCGGTCGCGGCGGAGCGTGCATCGGTCAGGGCAGGGCCAGCTCCTCGATCCGCACCCCACCCCGACAGGCCCCCGGACGGCGCCCCGCCTCAGGGGCCGGCGCGGTGGGCAGCAACCACACCAGACCCAGATCCGCTCGGCGTACGGCGCGGCAGGGCGGCAGCACCGGCGACCGTTTGACACCACATCGACACAATGCTATCTGTTAACAACATTGCCGGTTTTTCGCGGGCGCTCGTCGGCGGCACCGGGCAGCCCGATGAACTCACCCATCCCTAGGAGCGCCATGCCTTCCAAGAGAACCGTCGCCCACCTCGCCGCGGTCCTGCTGATCCCCGCCGCGGCAATCGGCTACGGGCTGCCGTCGGCCAGCGCCGCGGCCGCCGGGCCGATCACCGGCCTCGGCGGCAAGTGCGTCGACGTCGCCGCCGGCAGTTCCGCCAATGGAACCGCCGTCCAGCTCTACGCCTGCAACAACAGCACGGCCCAGACGTGGACCGTCGGCAACGCGGACGGCTCGGTCCGCGCGCTCGGCAAGTGCCTGGACGTCACCGCCGCATCGACGGCGGACGGCGCCAAGATCCAGCTGTACGACTGCAACGGCACCGGCGCGCAGCGGTGGACCGCGTCCAACGGGACGCTGGTCAACACCGGCTCGGGCAAGTGCCTCGACGTGACGGGCCAGAGCACGGCCAACGGCACCCGGCTGCAGATCTGGAGCTGCGCCGGCAGCGCAAACCAACGGTGGACCCTGCCCGGCGGGGGCACCACCCCCAGCCCGACCATCCCTGCCGGCGTCCACCTCGACAACCCGGCGAAGAAGGACGTGGCCATGCAGCTCGTCTCGGCCGCGGAGAACTCGTCACTCAACTGGCGTGCCCAGTTCTCCTACATCGAGGACATCGGCGACGGGCGGGGCTACACCGCCGGCATCATCGGATTCTGCTCCGGCACGGGCGACATGCTGGAGCTGGTCGGGGCGTACACGGCCACCAAGCCCGGCAACATCCTGGCGAAGTACCTGCCGGCCCTGCGCGCCGTCGACGGCACCGACTCACACGCCGGTCTGGACCCGGGCTTCCCCCAGGACTGGCGGACCGCCGCCGCCGACCCGACGTTCCAGGCCGCCCAGGAGGCCGAGCGGGACCGGGTGTACTTCAACCCGTCCGTACGCGACGGCAAGAACGACGGCATCCGAGCGCTCGGCCAGTTCGCCTACTACGACGCGGCGGTGATGCACGGGTACGAGGGCATGCGGGCGATCCGTAGCCGCGCCCTCGCGCGGGCGAAGCCGCCGGCCCAGGGCGGCGACGAGCGGACCTGGCTCAACACCTTCCTCGACGAGCGGGTCATCGAGATGAAGAAGGAGGCGGCGCACTCCGACACGTCCCGGGTGGACACCGCCCAGCGGGTCTTCCTCAACAACGGCAACTTCGACCTGAACACCCCGCTGGTGTTCGCCATCTACGGCGACCAGTACCGGATCGGCTAGCTCGAAGCCGGTACAGCGAGGACGTGCGCGTTCTGGGCGACCTGGTCGGCGGCGAGCGGGCCGACAACGCCGGCGAGGCGGCCCTCGCGGCCGTCCGGGCCGGGGCGGCGGACATCCCGCTCGAGGTGGCGGAGGCCCCTGTCGGCGGGGAGGGCCGGCTCGCCACCAGGCTCACCGGGTCGGCATCACGGCGACGGAACCGGCCTCCTCCGGGCCGGGCCCGATGCCGGATTCTGTGCCCCCGGAAGGAAGCCGCCTGAGCCGTCAGGCGTCCCGGTGGGCAAGCGCGGCGACGAGTCAACGATTGCGCCCCCGAGTGAGTCCGGCGCGGCAGTCCCCCGCCGCGCCGGACTCACTCGTACCCCTCGCTACGCGGTCAGTACCGCGACCACTTCTGGTTGGCGCTGCCGGAGCAGTCCCACAGCTGGAGCTTGCCCCCGTTGGCGGCAACCTGGTCGCGCACGTCGACGCACCGGTTGGCGCTGATGTTCACCAGGTCACCGGTCGCGCTCAGGGTGAACCGCTGGGCCGGGTTGCCGTTGCAGGTGACGAGGTTGACCTCGGTGCCGTTGGCGGTGCCGGCCCAGGCAGGGTCCATGCACTTGCCCATCGCCCGCACCGTGCCGTCGCCGGCGAAGGTCCACGCCTGCGCGGCGGTGGTGTTGCAGTCCCAGATCTGCAGCTTGGCGCCGTCGACCGGGTTGGCGCTCGGAATGTCGACGCACCGCCCGCTCTGCGCGCCCCGCAGCCGGGTGGTGCCGGGGGTCGGGCCGCCGCCGTCGGTGTAGCCGTTGACCCGAACGTAGTCGACCAGCATCTGCTGCGGGAACTGGGTGGTGGCGTCCGGGTAGCCCGGCCAGTAGCCACCGACGGCCACGTTCAGGATCATGAAGAACGGGTGGTCGAAGACCCACCGGTTACCGCCCAGCCGGCTCGGGTCGACGCGGTGGAACTCGACGCCGTCGAGATACCAGACGATCGAGTTGGGCTCCCAGTCCACCCGGTAGGTGTGGAAGCCGTCGGCCAGCGGCGCACCGACGGTACGGCTGCCGGTGATGCCCCCGCCGCCGGAGTAACCGGGCCCGTGGATGGTGCCGTAGACGGTGTTCGGCTCCCGGCCGATGTTCTCCATGATGTCGAGCTCACCGGCGTTCGGCCAGCCCGCGCTGCCCATGTCGTTGCCGAGCATCCAGAACGCCGGCCAGATGCCCTGACCCCGGGGGATCTTGATCCGGGCCTCGAAGCGGCCGTACGCCTGGGTGAACGTCGCGGCGGTCAGCAGCCGGGCGGAGGTGTACTCGCACCGGCCGTAATGGCACTGGTAGTTGGCCGGGTTCTCCTTGCGCGCCGTGATGACCAGATTGCCCTGGCCGTCGTGCACGGCATTGCTGGTGCTGTTCGTGTAGTACTGCCTCTCGTTGTTGCCCCAGCCACCGCCGCCGATGTCGAACCGCCACTTGCCCTGGTCGACGGCCGCGCCGGCGGGGGCGTTGAACTCGTCGGCCCAGGTGATGCCGCCGATCGCCGCCTGGGCGGGCGCGGCGGGGCCGGGCAGGACGAGGGACGCCGCGGTGACGGCGAGGGTGAGGGCGACGCGGGCGAGCGCCCTGGGAGCGGATCGGGATCTGGTCATGAGAGCCTCCTCGACTGTCGTTGCGGGCGGACGTAGGACTGACCGGCGGGCGCGATCAGCCACGCCGCCACTTCTGGTTGGCGGTGCCGGCGCACTCCCACAGATTGAGCCGGGCGCCGTCGGCGCCGTTCCAGCCGACGATGTCAACGCACTTGTTGGCCTGGGGGTTGACCAGGTCGCCGGCCGCGGAGAGGACGAACTGCTGGGCGGGGTTGCCGCTGCAGGTGGCGATCTGGATCACTGCGCCGTTGGCCGTGGACCCCCAGGCCACGTCCATGCACTTGTTGTTCTGGGTGCGCAGGGTGCCGCCGGTGAAGGTCCACGCCTGGGCGAGGGTGCCGTTGCAGGCCCACATGTTCAGCGGCACGCCGTCGTTGAAGTTCGAGCTCGGCACGTCGATGCACTTGTTGTTCCAGTTGCTGATGAGCCGGCTTCCGCCCCCGCCCCCGGTCGTGGTCAGCGACAGCCCGTAGGCGCCGAGGATCTCGTTGACCGGCTGGAAGTAGGTGGTGCCGCCGGTGGTGCAGTTGCCGGAGCCCCCGGAGGTGACCCCCTGCGCCTGGTCGCCGCTGATCCAGGCGCCGCCGGAGTCGCCTCCCTCGGCGCAGGCGTTGCTGCGGGTCAAGCCGTACACCGCGCCCTGGGAGTAGTTCACGGTCTCGTTGCGGCCGAGGATGGTGCCGCAGCGCCAGCCGGTGGTGCGTCCCGAGCGGCAGACGGAGCTGCCGATCGCCGCGTCCTGGGAGCCGGCGACCGGGGCGTTGCCGCCGGAGTAGTTGTTCACCCAGGGTTGCGAGGCCCAGTTGCCGTTGGTCCGCACCCAGCCGTAGTCGTTGCCGGGGAAGGACGAGCCGGCGAACGTGCCCTGCGCGGCATTGTTGAAGCCGAGCGTCGGGCTGCCGGTGCCGCCGCAGTGGCCGGCGGTGACGAAGCCCCCGGCGACCGCGAAGCCGACCGAGCAGAGCGTGTTGCCGTTGATGACGTACTGGTCGCCACCGCGGATGTCGTACAAAGTGCGAGGCACGTCGGCGGACTCGACGACCCGTACGGCGTCGGCGGCGACGCCGCTGGCCCGCGCGAACGCGGCCGCCGCGGCGGTGGCGCCCGGTGCCGCCGTCAGCACGACGCTGTTGTCGGCGACGTCAACGCGCCAGCTGCGGATTTGCTGCTGATCCGCCCGGGCGGCACGTCGGTCGAGGGCCCGTTTGACGGTGCCGAGGTCGCGCTCGCTGCGGGCGACGACGGTGGCCTCCGCGCCCTCGGCGCGGACGACGGCGGTGAGCGCCGGGTCGGTGACCGCGACGGTCAGGCGCTGCCCGTCCGAGGGGATCCACGCGCCGCCGAAAGCCGTGCCGAGCCGGGCGCGCAGGCGCTGCTCGACCGAGGGCGCGGCGGCCTCGGTGCGCAGCCGGACGGCGATCTGGTCGGTGGTGAGCCCGAGGTCGCGGCGAATCGCCGCGACCATTTCCGGCGCGAGGCCGGAGGCGGCAGTCGCGGTGGCTGCCGGGGCGGCGCCCGGGGCGGGGTCGGCGGCGCGGGCCGCCATCGGGGACGTGATGACGAGTAGCAGAGCTGCGGTGACGGTGCCGAACGCGCGGAGCTGTCGCGGCATGGGGGGGTCCTCCCGAGGACGTACGGCGGACGACGGGCGGTCGCGGTGTGGTGGGTGCGAGAGCCGGGGCGGCCCAGAGAGCGCTCTCAACGGAGTTTGTCGATGTTAATGTTTTCTGTCAAGACTGTTACCAATTGGTCGCCCGGGCCCGGCACACCCGACCCACCGGGTGCGTCACCCGGCCGGCGGCAGGACCGGGGCGGCCCTGAGCAGGGCTGCCCCGTCTGCGCCCGTGCGCATCACCGTCCGATCGGGGCGCACGAGCGCCGCGCGGGCGCCGCCCCGACACAGCCACCGCCCGAGGGCCGAGGCCGGTTCCACGGGTACGAGCACCACCCGCCGCCGGCGCGCCTCGGCGGCCACCTGCGGCGGAAGAGGGCCGAGGGCGAGTACGGCGAAGGAGGAGCCGAGCACGTCGTCGAGGCGTTGGCCGTCGCCCAGGACCGGGTTCGGGCAGAGCCGGCCGTTGCGGCTCCACGGCGACCGGCGCGGCCGGCGCAGGGCCGAGCGCCGCAGGGGCGCGGTGGTGCTGTCGAGGACCCTGGCCCGCAGGCCCGGAACATGGACGAGCCGTGGCGCGACGACCCGGCGCAGCAGGTTGCCGACCTCACCGCCCTGGGTCATGGCCCGACCGACCCCCACGGCGAGCCTGATCAGCGCGGTGACGTGGGGCCTCCGCTCGGTCTCGTAGCTGTCCAGCGCCGCATCGGGTAGGCCACCGGTCAGCACGGCGGCGAGCTTCCAGGTGAGGTTGGCGGCGTCGCGCAGACCGGAGCCCAGCCCCTGGCCGATGAACGGCGGGGTGAGGTGGGCGGCGTCGCCGAGGAGGAACACCGGCCCGACACGCCACCGGTCGGCGAGCTGGGCGCGGAAGGTGTACTCCGCGCAGCGGACCACCGCGAGCGCCTCGAACGGCAGATCCTTCGTCCACGGCCGGACCAGCTCGTGCAGGATCTGCGGGGCGGACATGGCCTCGGCGGTCTCGCCGGGCAGCAGGCGGAACTCCCACCGGTAGCGCCGGGCCCCGACCCGCATGAAGGTGGCGGCCCGCCGGGGGTCGCACACCTGGTGTACGCCCTCCCACGCGTCGATCCCGGCGTCCGTGTCGACGTCGACCACGAGCCAGCGCTGCGCGAAGCCGAGGTCGCGCACGCGCGAGGAGATCCGAGCCCGGACGGTGCTGTTGGCGCCGTCGCAGCCGAGGACGTACCGCGCACGCAGCGTCTGCCGTTCCCCCGACCCCCGGTCGGTGACGGCAACGGCCACCGCCCCGTCGCCGTCGACCGACACCGAGGTGACCTCGACGCCGCCGCGCAGGGTGACCAGCGGATCGTGGTCGACGGCGCGGCGGAGGATGGCCTCCAGCGTCGGCTGGTCGAACATGTTCGCCTGGGGGTGGCCGTGGGCCCCGTCCGCCGTTCCCCGGCTGAACTGCGCCAGGACCCGGTGATCGGGGCCGAGCAGCCGCAGCCCCTCGGCCGGCCGGGAGACGGCCGCGAACTCCTCGTACACTCCCGCCCGGTGCAGGATCCGGCACACCTCGTCGTCGAGGTGGACCGCACGTGGCCGGGGGTAGGCCGTCGGCCACCGGTCGAGCACGACCGACCGGACACCGTGCACGGCGAGCAGCCGGGCCGCCATCACCCCGGTCGGCCCGGCGCCGACGATGACGACGGGCACCGGATCGTCCACCGCTCCTCCTCGCCCCGCCCTAGCCGGCCCGGTGGAGCGCCATTTCCCGGCCCTCACCGGGCCGGTTCGCCGGCCGTCGCTGCCCGGCGGGCCGCACCCGCCCGCCTCGACGGTACCGACCGCCCCCTGCGCCGACGCTGACCGCCGGGGTGCCGGCGGCGTGCCCCGGTCACCACCCGGGACGTGCCACCCCGGCCGGCCCCTCGACAGGCCCGGCACCTCGATCCGGGCCGACCGGCCTGGGGTCCCCGGCTCAGGAGCGGGGGCGCAACGGGCGGCCCCGGCCAAGGGCGTCGGCGTATCCCCAGCGGCCCTTGATGTCGAGCAGCTCGATCTGGCCCATCTCCTCCGGGACCCCGGCATCGATCACCAGGTGGTCCTCGCGCGGTTCGAGGCCGAGTAGGGCGCGCAGCAACAGCAGCGTCGCTCCGGCGGAGGGCGCGTAGGGACTGTCGGTGAAGTGGTGCCGCACCGGGACGCGGGTGGTGGTCCGGTCGTACCCGGCGAAGTACGCGGGCAGCCGGCCCTGGAAGTACCGTCCCGCCTCCAGCAGCCCCAGGGTCACCCGGGCGGCCTCGGCCCGGAAGCCGTACCGGCGCAGCCCCCAGACGATCAGGGAGTTGTCCGACGGCCAGATCGCGCCGGTGTGGTGGCCCAACGGGTTGAACTGCCACTCGGCGTCGGACAGGGTACGCACCCCCCAGCCGGAGAACAGGGCCGGTCCGAGCAGGTGCTCCACAAGGCGCTCGGCGTGCTCGGGCGCGACGATGCCGCTCCACAGCAGGTGACCGACATTCGACGCGAGCGCGTCGACCTGCTCCCCGTCGGCCTGCAGGGCCAGCGCGTAGCAGCCCCGCGCGGGCATCCAGAAGTCCCGGTGGAACCGGCGCCTGAGCGCGGTGGCGTCCCGCTCCAGCCGATCGGCCCAGTCCGGATCGTCCCAGAACACCCGGGCCATCCGGGCCGCCCGCAGCCTGGCGTCGTAGGCGTACCCCTGCAGCTCGCAGATCGCCTGGGGGAACGTGGGGAGCCGGCCGTCGCGGAAGCAGATGCCGTGCACCGAGCTTCGCCAGCTCTCGTTGACCGGCCCGGTCCGGGTCTGCCGGCGGACGGACCAGAGGTAACCGTCGCCGCCGTCCTCGGCGTGCCCGTCGAGCCAGGCGACGGCGGCCCGGACCTCGAACTCGTACCTGCGGACCAGGTCCGCGTCGCCGGTCCAGCGTTCGTACTCGTCGAGCAGGATGATGAAGAGCGGGGTGGTGTCGGCCGCGGAGAAGGCGGTCGCGTCGGGGGTGTCGTTGAAGGCGGCCGATTCGCCGTACCGGATCTCCTGGAGGATCCGACCGGGTTGCTCGCCCCGGAACGGGTCGACCCGGGCGCCCTGGGAGAGCGCCAGGATCCGCAGCGCACCGGCCGCCCGCTGCGGCAGGAAGGGCAGCGCCTGGAGGCTGCTGATCAGGCTCTCCCGGCCCAGCAGGGCCATCGACCAGGGCAGGCCGGTGGCGGGCAACTGCTCGGGGAAGTTGAGGCCCTGGTAGTTCAGGGCGGCGAGGTCCAGCACGCTGCGCCGGTACGCCTCGGCCAACGGCTCGTAGTCGGCGCGCAGCCGGGGTACGCCGGCGACGATCTCGTCGATCTCCCGGCCGGCCTCGGCGCGGGACCGTCCGGTGGAGCTGCGCAGCCGCTCCCGCAGGTCACGTCGGCGTAGGTCACGCACCAGGGTCAGGACGCGTAACCGGGTGGACCAGGTGCTGTGCGGCTCGACGGTCACGGTGAAGGTGAAGCCGCGCTCGTCGACGCGGGCCGGCTCGCTGGAGGAGACGACCGTCTCCCGGTGCAGGCTGCTCCGTCGGTAGTGCAGCCGCAGCGTGCTCTCGTCGATCGTGGTGGAGACCTCGCGGGTCCGGCGGAATCCGTCCCGAACCTCCCGCACCTCCGCGAAGTCCGCGCCGACGTCGAGCCGGACGGTGTACCGCAGCGGCTCGGGCGCGTAGTTGAACAGGGTGACCCCCTCCTCGAAGGACTGCCCCAGCGAGCGGTGCCGCAGGATCGAGGTGGTGGCGTTGACGTAGTGCGTGGGCTGGCCCGGCACCAGCGCGAACCTCGACTCGAAGGGACGAATGTCGTCGATGGAGAGCTCGGAGAGCCGTTCCCCGTTGACGGTCAACCGCCACGTCGACAGGAAACGGGTGTCGAAGAAGAAGAGGCCGAGCGGGCCGGCGCGATCCGCCTCGACGTCGCCGTTGCGGGTACTGAGCAGGAACATGCTGCCGTAGAAGATGCTGCTGGTGTCGTACAGTCCGATGCCGACGCGCTCGACGGCGCGGGACATCCCGGCGATCGGCTCGGGGTTGGCGCTGTCGGCCCAGGGCGGTAGCAGCCGCCGGAACGCCAGGAACAGCGACAGGTCGCCCTCGACCGCGACCACCCCGCGGAACAGCATCGCCACGACGTAATCGGCCCCGTCGATCAGCCGTTCGAACGTCTCCGGCGCCATCTCCACGACGCAGTCCGGGTCGTGGTCGACGGGGCCCACCCGGGCTCGCCCGTCGTCGAGGGTCACGAACCGGGTCGTGGTTTCCCGGTCGTCGACGAAGTTGAAGCGGATCACCCCGGCGGGCGTGGTGGGCAGTCGGCCCAGGGCGGTCTCCAGGCCGGCGAAGAACTCGTCGAGTCGTTCGCTCACCGGACGCCCCTGTCGTCACGCACCAGCCCGGCCCGCCCGCCCCACCCGATGAAGCGGACTTATCGGTACGAAAACAGCGTACGCTGCGGCGATCCGTGACGACCGCGCTTCGGCGAGCTCTGCTGCGGATCGACGGCCGCGAGGTGGACCTGACCGGCGCACCGGAGACCGTGACCGGCTCGTACCGCTGCGCCGGTGACGGTCTCGTGATTCGCGCGGAGAACGACGACGGGTCGTGGGGCGAGGAGAGCTTCGTCCGCAGCCCCGTCTGACGCCCACTACGGCCCGGACGGGGCCTGGCTCGGTGGGCGGCACGGGCCCGGCCAGCGGCTCCGGGAGAGAACAATCGCCAAGGATCAATCCGTAGGTCATTGACAGCCGCGGTCGGCAGAGCCGAGAGTAGAGCGCTCTCCCATACTCCGGACCCCGATCGCTGATCCGTCGGTCCCACCACCCCCAGGGAGCACCGATGCTTCGGACTCTTGCCCCGCCGCTCACCGTGCAGACCTCGACCGACGGCAATTCCCGGACCACCGTCTACCGCGCGGACGGCGGGCAGGACCTCGCCGTCTCCGGCAGCGGCGAGCGCGTCCCGGTCAACGCCAGGAGCAACTGCAGCCCGTCGGTGGACACCTCGTCCTACTGGATCCCATGACGGTCACGCCCCCTCGCCGGCCCCGCAACCGGCCCGCGAAGGTGTCCGTCCTGCTCGTCGGGCTCCTGCTCGCCGCCCTGCCCGCGACCACCGGCTGCCGCGCCGAGCCATCCGCCGCGCCGTCAGCCCAGTCGGCTCCCGGCGGGTCGACCGCCCAGCCGGCCCCCGGCGGAACGACCGCCGCCACGACGCTCGGTGGCACCGACGCGGCGTGGCTACAGCTCATGATCCCGATGAACGAGCAGGTACTCAAGGCGCTCGACCTGGCACCCGGGCGCAGCGCCGACACCGGCGTCCAGCGGGCGGTCGAACGCATCTCGGCCGCCCGGCGCGCAGAACTCGACGACCTGCGGCGGCTGCGCGACGGGGTCGGGCTGCCGACGGCCAACGCGCACGAGGGACACGACCTGCCCGGGATGGTGATCCCCGCCGACCTCGTCACGCTGGGCTCCCTACGCGGCCCGGCGTTCGACCGCGCCATCGAGCAGACCCTGCGCGAGCACGTGGAGCAGGGCGCGCGGCTGGCCGAGTCCGAACAGGCGAACGGGTCCGACCCGGGGACCCGTCAGCTCGCGGAGCGGATGGGCCGGACCCGCGCCACCGAACTAGACTGGCTCCGCCCAGCTCCGGCCACGAGTAGTGGCTGAAACCGCGCGGGGACCTCGCGGCGGCCCGGGCGTACCCCATTCTGGCGGGTCGCCGGTGCGGTCAGCCCGTGGTTTCAGCCGCTGCAGGAGAGCGGCAAGCTGCACGCGGACGGGCCCAGGTCGATCGCTGGTGGATCGACCTGGGCCCGTCGTGTGGAGCCGGATCAGACGAGGTCGAACCGGTCGAGTTCCATGACCTTGGTCCAGGCTGCGACGAAGTCGGTGACGAACTTGTCGCGCGCGTCCTGGCTGGCGTAGACCTCGGCGAGGGCCCGGAGCTGGGAGTTGGAGCCGAAGACGAGGTCGACCGCGGTGGCGGTCCACTTCACCTCATCGGTGGCCAGATCCCGGATCTCGTACCCGTGCTCGTCGGACTCCGACGCCTTCCACCGGGTGCCCGGGGAGAGCAGGTTGGCGAAGAAGTCGTTGCTGAGCACGCCGGGCCGGTCGGTGAGGACGCCGTGCTGCGTGTCGCCGACGTTGGCCCCGAGGGAGCGCAGGCCGCCGACGAGGGCGGTCATCTCGGGCGCGGTCAGGTTGAGCATGTAGGCGCGGTCGAGGAGCAGCACCTCCGGCTGGGTCTTCTCGCCGGGACGCAGGTAGTTGCGGAACCCGTCAGCGCGCGGCTCGAGGACCCGGAAGGACTCGACGTCGGTCTGCTCCGCGGTGGCGTCGGTGCGGCCCGGGTGGAACGGCACGGTCACCTCGACGCCGGCGTCCCGCGCCGCCTTCTCGACGGCGGCCGATCCGGCCAGCACGATCAGGTCCGCGAGCGAGATCTTCGCGCCGCCGGTGGAGTTGAACTCCCGCTGGATGCCCTCGAGACCCTCCAGGACCGTCGCGAGTTGCTCCGGCTGGTTGACCTCCCAGCTGCGCTGCGGCTCGAGACGGATCCGCGCGCCGTTGGCACCGCCGCGCTTGTCGGTGGACCGGAAGCTCGCGGCCGAGGCCCAGGCGGTGGAGACCAACTGGGCGGCCGGGATGCCGGAGTTCAAGATCGTCGCCTTGAGGGCGGCGATGTCGGCGTCACCCACGAGCTCGTGGTCGACGGCCGGCACCGGGTCCTGCCACAGCTGAGGCTGCGGGACCCACGGGCCGAGGAAGCGGCTGACCGGGCCCATGTCGCGGTGCAGCAGCTTGTACCAGGCCTTGGCGAACGCCAGCGCGAACTCCTCGGGGTGCTCCAGGAAGCGCCGCGAGATCTTCTCGTACGCCGGGTCGACGCGCAGCGACAGGTCGGTCGTGAGCATCGTCGGCTTGTGCTTCTTCGACGGGTCGTGGGCGTCCGGGATGATCGCCTCGGCGTCCTTGGCGACCCACTGCTTCGCGCCGCCGGGGCTCCTGGTGAGTTCCCACTCGTAGCCGAAGAGAATCTCGAAGAAACGGTTGCTCCACTGTGTCGGCACGTCGGTCCAGGTCACCTCGAGACCACTGGTGATCGTGTCCCCGCCCTTGCCGCTGCCGTAGGTGCTCAGCCAGCCCAGGCCCTGCGTCTCCAGCGGGGCACCCTCGGGCTCGGGGCCCACGTAATCGTCGGCGACGCCGGCACCGTGGGTCTTGCCGAAGGTGTGGCCACCGGCGATGAGGGCGACGGTCTCCTCGTCGTTCATCGCCATCCGGGCGAAGGTCTCGCGGATGAAGTGCGCCGCCGCGACCGGGTCCGCGCTACCGCGGGGCCCCTCCGGGTTGACGTAGATGAGACCCATCTCGGTCGCCCCGACGTCGCCCGCCATCTCCTTCTCGGAGACGTAGCGCTCGTCACCGAGCCAGGCGTCCTCCGGACCCCAGAAAATCTCCTCGGGCTCCCAGACGTCCTCCCGGCCGAAGCCGAAGCCGAAGGTCTTGAAGCCCATCGACTCCAGGGAGACGTTGCCGGCGAGCACGAGCAGGTCGGCCCACGAGATCTGCTGGCCGTACTTCTGCTTGACCGGCCACAGCAGCCGGCGGGCCTTGTCCAGATTGGCGTTGTCCGGCCAGCTGTTGAGCGGGGCGAACCGCTGACCACCGTCGCCGGCACCGCCGCGACCGTCGTGGATGCGGTAGGTGCCCGCAGCGTGCCAGCTCATCCGGATCATCAGGCCGCCGTAGTGGCCGAAGTCGGCCGGCCACCAGTCCTGCGAGGTGGTGAGGGCCTTGGTGATGTCCTGCTTGACTGCCTCGACGTCGAGCTTGGCGAACTCCTTGGCGTAGCTGAAGTTCTCACCCAGCGGGTTGCCCTTGGACGAGTGGGCATGCAACACCGAAAGGTCGATCTGGTTGGGCCACCAGTCCCGGTTGGTATGCGGACGACCGCCGGTC
Source organism: Micromonospora sp. RTGN7 (assembly GCF_033804645.1). NCBI lineage: Bacteria > Bacillati > Actinomycetota > Actinomycetes > Micromonosporales > Micromonosporaceae > Micromonospora > Micromonospora sp. RTGN7. The sequence goes on from NZ_JAPZLF010000033.1 coordinate 19,592, forward strand.
TTCGGCGTCGGCGAGTCGATCGCCGGGTTCTCGCTCTCACTGCCGTGCGCGGTCACGGAGTCGTGCGCGACCGGGCAGCCTGCCGCGGCCATCTTGTCCACGCCCTGCGCGCTGGCGGGGACGTTGTCCTGGGTGTCGCTCATCTGGTTCCTTCCGAACTGACGGATCGCTGGGAAGTGCGTTCGGTCGCACAGCCGGGGCAGGTACCCCAGTAGACGACCTCCGCCTCGTCGACCACGAAGCCGTGGTCGTCGGAGGCGGTGAGACAGGGAGCATGGCCGACGGCGCAGTCGACGTCGGCAATCGCGCCACAGAAGCGGCACACGACATGATGGTGATTGTCACCCACCCGGGACTCGTACCGGGCGACCGCACCGGCAGGCTGAATACGCCGCAACAGGCCGGCGTCGGTAAGCGCCCGCAACACGTCATACACCGCCTGGTGGGACACCGTGGGCTGCTCCGCCCGGACCAGCGCGATCACGGTGTCGGTGTCGACGTGCGGATGGTCGCGCAACGCTGCGAGCACCGCCAACCGGGGCCGAGTCACCCGCAACGAGGCCGCGCGCAGCTGAGCCTCGAAGTCGGACGTCACCCGACGAACATAGTCCACTCTTCTGGAACGAATCCAGTTTTGCCGAAACTCGGCCCGTACGCATCGTGAACTTCAAGCTGGCACCCGCAGCACGCTGGGCCCTCGGGCGGGAGAGGTTCGCGAGTCCCCCGTTGGTGGCTTCCCGCCACCTGAGGGCGAAATCGGCCCAGAATGGGCATGCGGGCGATTCAGCCGCCAGCCGGCCGCCGGCCGCGAGACGCTGCGAGGGGGCGGTGGAGATGGCCACGTACGAGTACCGGTGCCAGCAGGACGGCACCTTCGACACCACGCTGCCGATCGGCACCGCCGGCAGCGCCGCGCGCTGCCCACGGTGCGGTGGCCCGGCCGCCCGGGTCTTCTCGGCACCCCGGCTCACCCGCACACCGGCGGCCCTGCGTCGGGCGATCGACCGGACGGAGCGCAGCGCGGAGGCGCCGGACGTAGTGACGCGTGTCCCGGGCCGGCCACCGCCACGGCGGTCACCGAACCCGGCCCATGCCCGCCTGCCCCGCTGGTAACCGGCGCGCACCGGCAGGTCCCACCAGCCCGACCGAAAGGCAGAACGACATGCCCGAACTGTTGTTCCCCCTCGACTCCGCCAAGAGGTTCACCGACCAGGAGAAGATCGGCCACAACCGGTGGCACCCGGACATCCCACCCGTGGCCACCGTCCGGCCCGGCCAGTCGTTCCGCGCCCACTGTCGAGAGTGGTTCGACGGGGCGATCCACAACGACGACTCGGCCGAGGACATCCGGGACGCCCCGCTGAGCCGGGTTCACGCCCTCAGCGGCCCCTTCGCCGTGCAGGGCGCCGAACCCGGTGACCTGCTCGTCGTCGACATCCTCGACCTCGGGCCCATCCCGCAGGAGGACTCCGGACCGCTGGCCGGCCAGGGCTGGGGATACACCGGTGTCTTCCCCACCGGCAACGGCGGCGGATTTCTCACCGAACAGTTCCCCGACGCCTACAAGGCCGTCTGGGACTTCACCGGCCGGCAGGCGACCTCCCGGCACATCCCCGGCGTCGAGTTCACCGGAATCACCCATCCCGGGTTGATGGGCACCGCCCCGTCTCCGGGACTGCTGGCCACCTGGAACCAGCGTGAGGGCGCGCTGCGCGCCACCGACCCGGACCGAGTGCCGGCCCTGTCCCTGCCGCCCGAGCCCCGCGACGCCATCCTCGGCACGCTCACCGGTGCCGAGTTCGACCGGGTGGCGGCGGAGGCCGCGCGTACCGCCCCGCCCCGGGAGAACGGCGGGAACCAGGACATCAAGAACTTCACCGCGGGCACCCGGGTCTTCTACCCGGTCTACGTACCCGGCGCGAACCTCTCCGTGGGCGACCTGCACTTCTCCCAGGGCGACGGGGAGATCACCTTCTGCGGCGCCATCGAGATGGGCGGCTTCATCGACCTGCGCGTCGACCTGATCAAGAACGGCATGCAGACGTACGGCGTCGCCGAGAACGCCATCTTCCTGCCGGGGAACACCCCACCGCAGTTCAGCCAGTGGCTGGCCTTCTCCGGGCTCTCCGTCACCCTCGACGGCCAGCAGCGCTACCTCGACTCGCAGTTGGCCTACCAACGCGCGTGCCTGCACGCCATCGACTACCTCACCCGCTTCGGTTACCAGCCCGAACAGGCGTACCTCCTGCTCGGCGCGGCGCCGATCGAGGGCCGCTTCTCTGGGGTGGTGGACATCCCCAACTCCTGCGCGACGGTCTACCTGCCCACCGAGATCTTCAACTTCGACATCCGCCCGTCCGCCGCCGGCCCGACCAGGATCGACCCGGGCCAGGGGGCCCCGAAGGCCAGCATGCCCTGACCGCACGACAGTGGGCCCGCACCGGGGCCGGCGCGGCGCCGGCGACCGGACGCACGGACCCGAGCGCCACCGGCCGACCGGTGGCCGGCGACCGCAGCCGCCGGGCACCGGGCGGGGTGCTACTTGGTGCCGGTCAGGGCGACGAGGGCGCTGGCCGTGTGGAAGTACGGGTTGCGGCCGAGGTCGCCGACGGTGGTGATACCGAAGGCCTCCTTGAGCAGCTTGGCGTCGCCGGCACTGACCCCGGCGAGGGCGGCCACCGGGGCGTCGACCAGCTCGGTGAGGGTCTTGTCCTGGTAAGCCTTGTCGACCATCTTGGTGAGGTCGGCGGTGACGGGCATGCACACTCCTTCACACTCGGCCGGGTATTCCGGCCCAAACGGAACAACCGCCAGAATTAGATCATCTCGCACGCCGCCGGTCCACTCTGGACCCGAGTCCCTCAGTCCTCGTCGTCGCCGCCCTCGTCGTCGTCACCGAGGGAGTCGAAGACCTCCTCGGCGACCATGCGGCCGGCGAAGCCGAGCGCCAGGGCCCTTGCGGCACAGCGCAATCGGCGTCGTCCACGATGGATTCCGCTCGCCCGGCAACCTAGCAACGCCACCTGTGAGAGGGTTGGACGAGCTCGGGCGACCACGGTCAGTCAGGCCGGCGCAGGGGGCGCCTCTCGCCGTCGGCGACCTACCGACCCGCGCGACCCGCACCCCTCGACCTGATCATCTCCATCACGAGCAGGGCCAGCGCCACGGGGCAGGGATGAGGGACACCGGCGGCACCGAGGTGCGGGTCCGGCCGGCGTCGCCGGCCGGACCCGTGGCCATCGGCTGGGTTAAGGGTTCGCGGTAAGGTAGACCACCTGGTTGGCGGCGTTCGCGGTGCCGCCGGTGTTGTTGATCACCCGGTTGATGGTGCCGACGCCGCCGAGCGACACGGTGACCATGTTGGTGAACCGCACGTTCGGGTTGGTGGGCGCCTCGATCGCCCGTTCGGCGACCACCGCGGGGTTGACGTTGAAGTAGCAGTAGCTGCCCAGCCCCCAGGCCTGGTGGCTGGTGACGGAGTCGGCCACCTTGTACGCGGCGTATCCCCGGGTCGCCCCGTTCATCCAGGCGCCCTGGTTCGGCGGGTCGTAGGGCATTTCGTTCTGGTAGAAGTACGTCCGCCCGCCGTTGCCGTTCCAGACGGTCTGGTACTTCTGGTAGTGCTCGACGAAGAGTCCGTACATGGTGACGCCGTCGCCGTTGACGGTCAGGCCGGTGTCTGCGGTGTTCACCGCCCATCCCACCCCGTCGCCGTGGTCGGCCCGCCACAGCCACATGTGGTCGCCGATGACGTTGTCGCTGTTGACGGTCAGCGTGGTGGTGGCCCGGCCGACGCCGGGGCCGCCGATGCGGAAGAAGACGTCATGCAGCGAGGTCGGGTTGGCGGCGTGGCTCGCCGCCGAGCCGGCCGGACCGACCTCCATGAGCACCGGCGAGTTCACCGCGCCGGCCTCGACCATGATGCCGGCAACCTTCACCCCGTCCACGTCGGCGATCCGCATGGCGGCGGTGCCGTTGTCCGGCTGGATGGTGGCCAGGCCGAGGCCGAGGACGACGGTGTTGGCCCGGTTCACCTGGATCGGCTCGCTGACGTGGTGCACGCCCGGGGTGAACAGCAGGTGCTTGCCCTGGGCGAGGGCCGCGTTGATGGTCGCCGCGCTGGTGCCGGGTTGGACGACGAAGAACTCGGCCAGCGACAGCGACGAACCGGCCGGGGTCTTGCCGTACCAGCTGGTGCCCGCCGAGTTGCTGCGCAGGGCGGGGACGAAGACCCGGTACTCGCCGGTGGAGTCGACGTAGAGGAACGGCTTCTCCCGCACCTGCGGGGTCTGCGCGATCACGGTGTGCGACGGGTTGGGGAAGTTCGGCGGCGGGGCGCCGGTGACGCCCTGGAAAACCATGTTCCAGACCGAGCCGGTCCAGCTGCCGAACTCGCTGTTGCGCGAGTACCACTGCTGCTGGGAGCCGGAGACGACCTGCCCGTCGATCTTCGTGTCGGCCATCAGGCCGCCGCTGGCCCAGCCGTCGCCGCCGTTCCAGAGCTGGATCTGGTTCTGTGCGCCACGCAGGTGCATCCGGCGGTAGGGGGCCGCCTGCGACACCGCCCAGCGTTCCACGCTGGTACCCGCCGGCAGGGTCACCGACAGGTTCTCCGCCGCACGCCAGAAGTTCTGGGTGGCGTTGCCGCCCATCCAGAACGCCTCGACCCGGACGTGGCCGTTGAGGTTGACGTCATCCGGGCTCATCCCGAGGCCGGCGACCTGGGTGAAGAAGCCGAGGTTGACGTCGGCGGTGTAGGTACCCGGCTTGAACAGCACGGCGTAGCGCTGGGGGCCGAACTGGTTGGTCTCCTGCTGGGTGAACAGGGTGTTCAACCGGTTCTGGATGGTGCTGGTCGGCGTGCTCGGGTCGAACACGAAGGTGTTCGGCCCGAGGTTCGGGTTGCGCGGGTCGGTCGGCTCGACCGGCGGGACGTCGGTCCCGGTCACGTTCACCTCCAACTCCCAGAGGGAGTAGCCGTAGCCGGTAGCCCGGGCGGTGCCGTACATCCGCACGTACCGGCCGGCCCCGGTGACGTCCAGGGACTGGACGCCGCCGGAGCCGGTGGTGGTGCTCCAGACCGTGCTCCACGCGCTGCCGTCGGCCGAGGTCTGGAGCTGGAAGGCCCGGGCGTACGCGGCCTCCCAACGCAGGGTGACCCGGCAGATCGACCGGCTGGCACCGAGGTCGACCTGGAGCCACTGGGGATCGGCCGCGACGCTGGCCCACCGGGTGCCGGTGTTGCCGTCGACGGCGGCCGAGGCGGGGTTGCCGGCGCCCTCGACGGACGAGGCGGTCACCGGGCGCCCCTGCGCGGCGTTGGCGGTGCCACAGGTGGGTGTGGTGCCGCCGAACTCGCCGTAGACCTGGAACTCCCAGAGCGAGTAGCCGTAGCCGGTGGCCCGGGCGGTGCCGTACATCCGCACGTACCGGCCGGCCCCGGTGACCGGCAGGGTCTGCGTGCCACCGGTGCCGGTGGTGGTGCTTGCGACGGTGGTCCACGCGCTGCCGTCGTCGGAGGTCTGGAGCTGGAAGGCCCGGGCATAGGCGCCCTCCCAGACCAGGGTCACCTGGCTGACGGTGGCCCGGGCGCCCAGGTCGACCTGGAGCCACTGGGGATCGCTGAAGGCGCTCGCCCAGCGGGTGCCGGTGTTGCCGTCGACGGCCGCCGACGCGGGCGTGCCGGCGTTCTCGGTGGACGAGGCAGTGGCCGGCCGGCCCTGCGAGATCAGGGTCGGCGCCGCCTGCGCCGGCGCGGTCAGGCCGGTCGGCGCGAGCGCCGCGACGAGCGCGACCACCAGACCGATGACGGTACGCCGCCGGGCGGGCCGACGGCCCGCTGCCGGGCGCACGGATGAAGCGTGAGATGTCATGACATCACCTGTCGATAGGGGGTGACGGACGCCGGGCGCGACGGGGGACGACGAGCGGACCGTGGCGCCGCGGATGGCGCTGCCGGGGGGCGGCACCACGATGGGAGAGCGCTCTCGGAGAGTGTTACGGCGAGATTGCATCGCCGTCAAGACATCGATCGCCGACACTGCTGATCGACGCGACTTCTGCCCTCTCGGGACACCTCGCTCTTGACGAATCTGCCGGTGGAGACTTTAATGACGGCATTAATTAAGCGTTGACGAATTGCCGACCGACTCCCCCACCGCCCGCTCGCCGCCCACTCAGGCGCTGCGGCGAACCACCAGAACGGGGTCGTGGATGACCGACGCGACGCGCAGCCGCGGATCCTCGATCCGGGCCAGCAGCAGCCGGGTCGCCTCGGCGGCCATGACCTCCAGCGGATGCCGGACGGTGGTCAGCGGCGGCTGGGCGGCCTGCGCGGCGCTGCTGTCGTCGAAGCCCACCACCGCGACGTCGTCGGGCACTCGACGGCCCGCCTCGTGCAGGGCGACCAGGGCGCCCTGCGCCATCAGGTCGTTGGCGACGAAGACGCCGTCGAGGTCGGGGTGGGCAGCCAGTAGGCGGCGCATGGCGGTCTCGCCGCTCTCCCGGGTGAAGTTGCCCGACTCGGACGGCGACCACGCGTACCCACGGCGGGCCATCGCCTGCCGGAACCCGGCCACCCGGTCCTGGCTGGCCGGCACGTGCTCGGGACCGCCGACCAGACCGATGTGCTGGCAGCCCCGGGCAAGCAGGCGCCCGACGGCCAGCGCCGCGCCCGCCTCGTTGGCCACGTCGACGTAGCTGATCGGGGCCGGGCGGGCGGGGCGGCCCACCATCACCGCGGCGATCCCGGCCTCGACCAGCAAGCCGGGCAGTGCGTCGTCGGGGTGCAGCGACAGCAGCACCACGCCGTCGGCCTGCCCCTGACGCAGGTCCCCGACCAGCCGGGCGCGCGCCGGCGGGCTGCCCACCAGGTGCAGGCCGAGCTGCACACCCGCCGGGCGCAGGACGCTCAGCATGCCGCCGACGACCCGGCCGAAGAACGGGTCGGCGAAGAACCGGCCCAGGAACGGGTCGTCGTCGTGCTCCTCGCTGTCGGACACGACCAACGCGACGGTCCCGGCCCGCCGGGTGACCAGGGAACGCGCAGCACGGTTCGGCACGTAACCGGTCGCGTCCACCGCCGCCCAGACCACGGTGTGCAGGTCCGGATCGACGTTGCGCACCCCGTTGACAACACGCGACACGGTGGCCCGGGAGACCCCGGCCACCCGGGCGACATCCTCCAGGGTGGGCAGCCGGCTGCGGGCCGAGCCGCGCTCCCCCGGGCGGGACAGGTTGCCCAGCTGGGGCGGTTCCGCCATCCGGAAGTTATAGCACGCCGGCGGGAAAGCGCTCTCTGAGCTGCGCGGGGCGCCGGTCGCACCCGGGCCGGCCTCGCATTCGCACAGTGTCCACCGCTTGACAGCAGGTGACCGACGGGGCAAGACTGGCGAAGCCTTGGAGAGCGCTCTCCGGGGCTCGGAACTCCGGGAAGTGGTGATCGGATGCGAACGCTCGCGACCACGCGGACCTCCGTCGGCCTGCGGTTCCCCGCCGACTTCTGGTGGGGCGCGGCCACCGCGGCGTACCAGATCGAGGGGGCGGTGCACGCCGACGGCCGGCTGCCCTCCATCTGGGACACCTTCGCCGCCGTCCCCGGCCGGATCGCAGGCGGCCACACCGGGGAGCACGCCACCGACCACTTCCACCGGCACCGCGACGACGTGGCGCTGATGGCCGAGCTGGGCCTGTCGGCGTACCGCTTCTCGGTGGCCTGGCCCCGGGTGCGCGCCTCCGGCGGCGGGACCAACGCTGCCGGCCTGGCCTTCTACGACCGGCTCCTCGACGACCTGCTGGCCGCCGGCATCAGCCCGGCGGTCACCCTGTACCACTGGGACCTGCCGCAGGAACTGGAGGACGCCGGGGGCTGGGCGGCACGCGATACCGCCGCCCACTACGGGGAGTACGCCGCTGCCGTCGCCGACCGCCTGGGCGACCGGGTACGACTGTGGAACACCCTCAACGAGCCCTGGTGCTCGGCCTTCCTCGGATACGGCAGCGGTGTGCACGCGCCCGGGCGGCGCGACCAGCGCGACGCGCTGCGCGCCGCGCATCACCTGCTGCTGGCTCACGGGCACGGCGTCGCCGCCCTGCGCGCCGCCGGCGTCACCGGGCAGGTCTCGGTGGCACTCAATGTCGGCACGGTGCGGCCCGTCACCGACGCGCCCGCCGACCGCGACGCCGCGCGGCGCATCGACGGGCTGCTCAACCGGATCTTCCTCGACCCGCTGCTGCGCGGGGCCTACCCGGCCGACGTGCTCGCCGACACCACGGCCCTGACCGACTGGTCCTTCGTGCGCGACGGCGACCTCGACCTGATCGCCGCGCCGCTGGACGCGCTGTGCGTCAACTACTACCAGCCCGACCTGGTCGGCGCGGCCCCCGACGGCCGGCGCGACCCGGACACCCCGTACCCCGGCGCGGAGCGCGTCGCGTTCCACCCGGTGCCCGGGCCGGTCACGGCGATGGGCTGGTCCATCGACCCCGGCGGGCTGCGCGACATGCTGCTCCGCGTCACCCGCGACTATGGCACACCGCCGCTGTACGTCACCGAGAACGGCGCGGCCTACCCGGACGAGGTCGACGCCGACGGCCGGGTACGCGACCCGGAACGCACCGACTACCTGCACCGGCACCTGGCCGCCGCGCACGAGGCGCTGATCGCCGGCGCGGACCTGCGCGGCTTCTTCGTCTGGTCGCTGATGGACAACTTCGAGTGGGCCCTCGGCTACGACAAGCGGTTCGGCCTGATCCACGTCGACTACGCCACCCAGCGGCGGACGGTCAAGGACAGCGCCCGCTGGTACGGCCGGACGATCGCCGCGAACGGCGTCGACCGCCCCAGCTGAGGGCCATCGCCCGCGCGCACCCGGCGGGCGCGACACCCAGCCGGGGGGGGGGGCGCGGGGGGGGCGGGGGGGCGCCCGGGGGAGCCGGGGGCGCCCCTCGGCGGTGCCGCCGACTCAGGTGGTCGGCAGGCTGACGTTCGCCACGAAGCTGAGGATGA
>NZ_JAPZLF010000034.1:0-25673 GCF_033804645.1 Micromonospora sp. RTGN7
GCCCCCCGGCCCCCCCCCCCCCCCCCCCCCCGCGCCCCCCCCCCCGCCCCCCCCCCCCGCGCCGGGCGGCGGCGCGGGGGGGGGGGGGGCCCCCCCCCCCCCCCCCCCCGCCTCGGGCTACCGCTGGGTAGTTGCCCGGCGTACCGTCGCGGTGGTGGAACCGGATGTGCTGGGGCCGCCGTACGAGCGGCAGACGATCGACCTGGGCGCCGACGACGAGGGGCCGGTCGTCGCGACCCTGGTGCGCCGGCGGGCCGACCGCCCCACCGGCCGGGCCGTGCTCTACGTGCACGGCTACGTCGACTACTTCTTCCAGACCCACGTGGCCGATTTCTTCGCCGAGCGGGGCTGGGACTTCTACGCCCTCGACCTGCGCAAATACGGTCGCAGCCTGCTGCCGCACCAGACCCCGAACTTCTGCCGCGACCTCGGCGACTACTTCCCGGAGCTGGACGCCGCCGCAAAGATCATTCGTGACGACGACGGCCACGACACCCTGCTCACCATGGGCCACTCCACCGGCGGGCTGATCATCTCGCTCTGGGCGCACGCCCGCCGCGACTCCGGCATCGTCGACGGGCTCGTTCTCAACAGCCCCTTCTTCGACATCAACGCCCCCTGGGTGGTGCGCAGACCCCTCGCGGCCGCCGTCTCCCGCCTGGCCCGCCGGTCGCCGCGCCGCATCCTCCCCGCCGGCCTCGGCAACGTGTACGGCGAGAGCCTGCACACCGAGCGGCGCGGCGAGTGGACGTACGACCTCGCGTGGAAGCCACTCGCCGGGTTCCCGGTCCGGGCCGCCTGGCTGGCCGCCGTCCGCGCCGGCCAGCGGCAGCTCCGCGCCGGCCTGGAAATCCAGGTGCCGGTGCTGCTGGCCTGCTCCACCCGCAGCTTCCGAGGCACGAAGTGGCACGATTCAGCGGCGCTCGCCGACGCCGTCCTGGACGTGGAGCACATGGTCCGCTGGGCGCCCCGCCTCGGCCGGCACGTGACCCTCGCCCGCTTCGACGGCGGCCTGCACGATCTGACCCTCTCCGGCCCCGCCGTACGCGAGAAGGTCTTCGCCGAGGTGGGCCGCTGGGCTGAGGCGTTCCTCGGCGCGGGGCCGACCCCCGCGGCCCCCGCCGGCCCGAACCCTGTGGCACCCACGACTCCCGTCGGCCACGGGCCCGCGGCGCCCACGACTCCCGTCGGCCGCGAGCCCGACGGGCAGCGACCGGGCGCGGCTGGGCAGGGCGCGGGGGCGCCCGCGCCGAGCTGATCGGGGCCAAACTGGGGTGCCCGACCGGGGCGGGCCATGCGACGCTGTGGCGGCGCCGACGGGCCCGCCCCGTGGCTCCCGCGTCGACAGGTGCGGCGGTACCCTCTTGGCGCGACACCCGACGCGCGCCCGTAGCTCAGCGGATAGAGCAGGGGACTTCTAATCCGTCAGGGTGTACCGCACCACCCCGCATGACCTGCAAATCATGCGTTGCCTGCGGACGTTGGCGGAGAGGTGCGGTACACCCTGAGTACACCCCCAGATCCGTCACTCAGAGTGGCGGATGATCCCGTCCGAGGGCGCATCGATCAGCCGCCGTGCCACCTTCCGCGCAGCCGCGATCGCCTCCGGGTCCAGCCCGATCCCGAACGGCTGCCCGCCACCCACCGTCTGTCCAATTTGGTGGCGGCCGCCCCGGCGCTGGGCCGGTATGGAAAACGGGACGGCCCCCTCCCTCTCCTGCAGATTCGTCAGCCGCTCCATGATTTCGCGTCGCTCGGCGGCAAACTCCACACGAACCCGCCGTTCCACGCCTCGCACCATGCGGCGGACAGCCCAACCGGCCACACCCACAACGGCCAGCGAAACGGCGCTGGCCAGTGCGACCCCAGCCTCAGGCGGTCGGTCAAATCCTCTGTGCCCCCACATCACAATCATGACGTGGAAGTTTCACGTACAGAAATCCCAGAGGGTACGATCAATTACCGCAAATCGCAGATGGCGAAATCTTAACGATCATGCGTTACTAAAAACATCGATCGTCGTTAAAGATCAATCTGATCGTCTACTCAAGACTGCCCGTGAGCGGGTGTCGATTGGTACCGTCGACTGTGGCGACCCGCCGGGGTAGAGGCCGGCGGGCGCCGCCCAGTCCTCTACCTGGCAAGGACCACACCATGGCCATCAGCGCCCTCGGCCGGCAGCTGCGCGCCCAGCGCAGCCGTCGCCACATGACACAGGCCGCCCTCGCGTCGGCCGCCGGCGTCAGCGTCGACCTGATCCGCAAGGTTGAGCAGGGACAGCGGCAGCACGCCGGCCTGGACTCGATCGCCAAGCTTGCTGCCGCCCTGGACGTGACCCTGGCCGACCTCCTCGACAAGCCCCGCGGCCTGGTGTCCGGTGCTGAGGACGGCGAGCTGGGTGCCCTGCGACGAGCCATCCTCGGACTCACGCCGGGCGGCGCCGAGCCGCCGACCCTCGACGAGATGAGCGCAGCCGTCGTCGGCCTCTGGCAGACGTACTGGGCCGGCCAGTACGCCCACCTCGCCCGGCAGTTGCCCGATCGGATCGCCCAGGCCCGCGCCCTGGCTTCCGCAGCAGCACCCCGTGACCAGGTAGCGGCGTCGACCCTGCTGGCCGGGGTGATGCAGCTGACCGGCAGTCTGCTTGCCCACCTGGCACACGAGGATCTCGCCCATCTCGCCCTGGCCGCAGCGGACCGGGCCGCCGAGGCCGCCGGCGACGAACTGCTCCACGCCGCCCAGCAGGCCACCCGGGCATGGGTGCTGTCCCGGCAGGGCCTCTGGGCCGAGTCGGAGCACGTGGCGATGTCGACCGCCGCCGCGATCGAGCCTCGGCTGTCGCGCGCCACCGCCGACCATGTCGCGGTGTGGGGTGAGCTGCTGCGGTACGGGTGCACATCGGTGGCCCGGTCGGGACGGCACAACGAGGCCACCGAGCTGCTCGGCCTGGTCCAGGCCGCCGCCGCCCGGCTCGGCAGTGATGCGCCGACCCGGTACGTCGGCGGTGCTTTCGGGATCACCGTCGCCGCGATGAAGGCGGTCGACGTGGCCGTGACCGGCGACAAGCCGCGGGCAGCGATCCGGCTCGCCGAGCGGGTCGAGCACCCAGACCGGGTGCCCACCGCGATGCACGCCCGGTACCTACTGAACGTGGCGTGGGCGCAGACCGCCGACTGGCGTAGCCAGGACGCCGTGGACACCCTGCGCCGGGTCGACCGGCTGGCCCCCGAGGTGCTCGCCCACCAGACGCTGGCGCGCGTGATCATTGAGGAGCTGCTGCCCCGCCGGTCCCGGCAGCGCCTGCCTGGCCTGGTCACACTCGCCGACCGGGTCGGCGTGCCCCGGTAAGTAGGACGCCACGTCCTACTCGTCCGGACCGGCTCCCGCCCGAGTAGGACAGCGCGCCGCACCCGACCGCGTGACTGCCTGCTTACTGTCCGCTGTAGCTGGTCAGCCCGGTCCCCCGTCCGGGCCGACCGGTCCCCGGGGTGGCGGCGGCGGTCCTTCCAATCACGCGATTTGTGCGAGCTGCCGTCGCCACCCTCCCACCGGACAGGGAGGCAACTGTGGCGATCTGGTCCGAGCTGCGCGCGATCGTGCGGTGGCTGGCAGGGCAGGGCGACCCGGTTCCGCCGCCTGACACCGGGCTGCGTATCCAGGCGGCCGAGGCGGACGCCGCGCGGCAGCGCATCCTCGACCAGGCCCACCGGCCCGGTGGTGCCGGGTGAGCGCCGAGAGCGTCCCGGGCCCGTGGTGGGAAATCGAGCTGGAGCTCCACCGGCAGCGCGACGGCCGCTGCCCGGTGTGCAACACCCGTCGGCGGTGCTGGCCTTGGGCGACCGCCAACGCTGCCCGCGTCGTCGCCCTCATGATGGGTGAGCCGGTGAGTGTGCACCATGGATGAGCTGCCCATCGGCCGCCGGGTCGCGTACTGGCGGGGACGGCGGAAGATGTCGCAGCAGCAGTTCGCCGACGTCATCGGTAAGTCGAAGTCCTGGGTCGACAAGGTGGAGCGCGGTCTCCGCAGCCTCGACAAGCTGTCCACCTTGCAGGCCGTCGCTGATGGACTCCGGGTCGACCTGCGGCTACTGCTCGGTAGGGACGTGGAGGTGCAGCGCCCGAGCAGCCTGCTGGACAACGCGAGTGTCGACGCGGTCCGGGGTGCTCTGGCCCGGTGGGGTCCGGTCCGGCCCGGACGGCAGCAGTCGGCGCCCGATCTCGCCGACCTGCGCAAGGCGGTCAACCACGCCTGGCTGAGCTACCAGCACGCGAGGTATGCCGACTTGCTCCGGCACCTGCCGGGCCTGTTGCACGTCGCACAGCAGGCGAGGATGGCCAACCCGGGCGTGACGGAGGCGGCGCAGCGCCTGGCCGAGGCGTACCAGATCGCGTCGGCCGTGCTGCGCAAGGTGGGGGTGGCGGATTTGGCTTGGCTGGCGGCTGACCGGGCGCTGACCGCCAGCCAGGACACCGACGACGAACTCCTGATGGGCGCCTGCGCCGTCCAGCTCGGGTATGCGCTGCTGTCCCAGGGGCAGCCCCGGCACGCGATGGAGCTCGGCCTCACGGTGGCCGACCTGATGGCGGCGCCGAATCCGCTGGATGCCTCGGCGGCCCATCTGTCGGTGTACGGGACGCTGCTCATCGTGGCCGCCCGGGGCGCTGCCGCCCGCGGGGACGCCGACTGCGTCGCCGATCTGCTCGAGCAGGTCGGCGAGGCGGCGGCGGTCGGCGATGGGCGGGACCACTACCGCACGGTGCTCAGCCCGATCACTGTCGACCTGGCCCGGGTCGCCACGACGGTCGACCTCGGCGAGGGTGCCACCCTTGATCCTGCCGCCCATCAGCGGCTCATCGAGGGCGCCGCGTTCCGACGCCTGCCACCGGGGTACCGGGCGGCCTACCTACTCGACGCGGCGAGCGGGTGGGCGCAGGCGGGTGACCTGCTGCGGTCGGGTCGCGCCCTGGTCGACGCCGACCGGACCGCACCGGCCGAGGTCCGCCACCGGCCGGTGGGTCACGAACTGCTGGCCACCCTGCTGCGCCGGACGCGGGTCGCGAGCGCCGACGTGTTGCGGCTGGCCGAGGCGATGGGGGTGGGTGTCTAGTGCCGGTCCGGGTGACGCCGGGGCGGGTGGTGGTGACCCGCCGGTGGCGGGTGTCCGGGGCACCCAGCCTGGCTGACCACCGGGGCCGCCCGTTCCGGGTGACCGAGCTGGTGGTGACCGCCGTCGATGGCCGACCATCCACGACGGCCGTGCACGGCCTGCTGCGGGGCACGAGCGGCCCGTACGGGGGCCGGTACACCGAGGTGACCTGGCACGGGCCGTGGGAGTGGCAGGTACCGCCGCTGCCCGCGTGGATCGCCGACGCGGTCGCTGCCGGGGATGGGGAGGGGATCGGATAGCGGAGCACCCCGCCACCCCGAAGGGGCGGGGTGCTCCGTGGGCTACTGGGCGGCGGGGCTGGCATGCCAGGCGGCGGCCTGGGCGGTGACCGCCTCCCGGTGGGCCTCCCGGTGAGCCCGGCTCCAGTTCAGGCCCTCGGTCACCATCAGCTCGACGATCCGGTCGCTGATTTCCTGCTCGCTCATCCTGACCTCCGTTGTGCCGTCCTGCCTCTGCCCTAAACACTAGCCTGCCCTGTTGTTCAGGTCAACAGGATGACCTAGTGAGGTTCCGGCAGCACGTGCCACTAGGTGGCGGTGTTGTGGTTTCCAACATGACCCGCTAGTGTCCTCGGCATGACGCGAACCGAACCGGCCGCAGACCGGCCCGACGACCTGACGGCACTGGCAGACGCCATCCGGGCCGTCGCCGACCTGCAGCCCCTCGACCGGTTCCCCGCGATCGCAGACCTCAGCGTCCGCTTCCGCAGCGTCGTCAAGGCCGAACAGGACCGAGCCGTCTACGAGGCCACCCAGCAGTTCGACTACCAGCACGTCGCCGACGCGCTGAAGATCGCCTACTCGAACGTCAACAACCGCGTCACCGCTCACCGGGCACGCACCGGCGTACCGACCCGCAGGGGACGGCGCTTCGCACCCGGGAAGCAGGAGACCGCGCAGACCGACTGACAGGCAGTCCCCCGACACGAAGTCGGGCCCGGACGCGGTGTTCGTAGCACCGGCCGGGCCCTTGATCAGGAAGCGAGTCCTGACCCGTGAGCACTCTACCGTTCACCCTGCCCACCTGCGACCGTCCGGCCGCCATCCGGCTGGAGGTCTACAGCCCCGCCAACGGCCGGCTCCACGGCTCGCTCGACGCCGTGGTCTACGCCTGCGCCGAGCACGCCGTCGAGGCTGTCTCCGCCATCGAGGCGGCCGGCCTGACCGCCTACCGCTGGAGCGCGCCCGGCGTCGACATCAACCGCGGCTGCGGGTACGCCCACGTCTTCGCCCCCGGCACCCCGCTAAGCACTGCCGGGGGTGCCCGATGAGCCAGCACGTCAAGGCCGCGCTCGCTGCAACCAAGGGCCTCGGCAAGAACGAGCGCCTGGTGGCCGTGGCCATCGCGGCCCACATGAACAAGGCTGGCGACGCCTGGCCGAGCATCGCCACGATCGCCGAGTACGCCGACTGCTCCGAGCGCACCGTCCAGCGGGCCATCGCCAAGCTCATCACCGCCGGCCGGATCGCCTGGCGGAAGGTCGCCGACATCGCCACCCGCGTCTACCGGCTCGTCACCGCCGCCGTCCAGGGGGTGCCAACCAGCGGCCCGGGGGTGACAAACGACAGCACCGGGGTGCCAAACGGCAGCACCGGGGGTGACAGCCAGGGTGACACCCGAAGTAGTGAAGAGAGTTTGAAGGAGAAGCCGCGCGTACGCGCGGACTGGCGTCGCTTCATCCCGAAGAACAAGGCAACCACCACCCCGGAGCGGCGCGGTGTCCCCTCGCCCCCGCAGCAGGGCACCGTGCGGTGGTGCCCCACGCACCGGGGCTCACCCGCGCACAACTGCGGGCCCTGCCGGTCCGAGGCGCTTGCCAGGGGTGCCCGGTGAAGCTCCTGACCCGCCCCAAGCTGACTCCGGCAGAGCTGGCCCAGCTGCGCCAGATCGAGCTGCACGCCCAGGTCGAGCACGAGCGCCAGGTCGACCAGCTCCGCCGAGAGCAGCACGCCGCCGACCGGGCCGAGCAGCGCCGCGCCGCCCGCGAGCACGCCCAGGCCGAGAAGCGCCACCGCAAGGCCAAGGCCAAGTCCCGCGCCCGCCGGCTTCGCCAGCTCCGCCGGTGGGCGGCGACCGCCCGCACCGTCGGCCCGCTGCTGCTCGTCAACAGCGCGACCGTCGGCGGGCAACTCGCCTACGCCTACGACCAGACCCCCGCCGGCTGGCACCCGGTCGCCCGGGCCGCCGTCGCCATCGGGGTGGCCACCGCGGCCGAGTCCGTCGCGCTGTACGTGGGCTGGCACGCGCACGACGCCCTGCTCGCCGGCGCCCGGACGACCGCAGCCCGGCTCCGGCGCGCGTCGTACGGCATCGCGCTGGTCATGGCCCTGGTGAACTACTCGCACTTCGCGGACGCACTGCTTGAGCCGACCGCCCTCGCGGTGATCCTCGGGGTGCTCTCCAGTCTGTCCCCGTGGCTCTGGGGTCTGCACACCCGCCGCGCCCAGCATGTGCAGCTGGTCCGCGAGGACCTCGTCGACGTCACCGGGGCGACGTTCGACCCGGCCCGCCGCAGAGCCTTTCCCTTCCGCTCCTGGCTGGCCCGCCGCTGGAGCATCGACCAGTACGTGCGTGAGCCGCGCGCCGCGTGGGAGGGGTACCGGGCGCACCGGGCGGCTCAGCGCGCCGCCGCGCCGACCGGCCGGATCCGCGCCGCGTGGCGCGCCCTGCTCGGCCGTGCGCCCGCCCCGACTCAGCCCGAGCCGGCCGAGCCTGAGCCGGCGCAGCCCGCGCCCGTCGCTGAGCCTCTGAGCCTCGACGACCCCGACGTGCTCCTCGCAGCCCGGGCCCGGATTGCCATGGCCGACGCAACCCAGCGGATCCGAGCCGGCGCAGCCCGGGTCGCGCTCGCCGACCGGAACCCGCGGCTCTTCGCGGACCTCTCGGCCGGCGGCCTGTGGGACCTGGTCGCCGTGACCGACGAGCCGGCTCACGTGCGCCGGCCGGCCCGGGCCATCGCCGAACCGGTTGTCGAGCCGCCCTCGACGCCGGACGAGCAGGGCGATGAGCCGGACGAGCAGGGCGATGAGCCGGACGAGCAGGGCGATGAGCCGGCTCACGCGCCGGCAGGGGTGAGCCCCGCAGCCGCCGCCCGCCTGGCCGCCATGTACGACAAGCTCGTCAAGGATCTCCGGCGCGAGCCCTACGGGTCTGAGCTGGCGCACGCCGCAGGCATGAGCCGGGCAACGGCGAACCGGTGGAAGGCTCGCCGTGAGCGCACCGTGAGCAGTCGCGGCTCCGGCGATGCCAGGATGCCGGAAGATCGAGTCCGCGCGCGGGAGATCCGGCAGCAGATCCTGGACGCGGTCGCTCCGGAGTGACCGGGACACGACGAAGCGCCCCCGCCCGGCCGGGTGGGCCGAGCGGGGGCGCGTCATGCGGGTCGGGTCAGAACGAGTAGTCGCCGCGGTCCCGTGCCTGAGGCGCGGCGGCGAGCCATGGAAGGAAGTTTCGCAGGAACTCGTCGACGGCCGGGAGTGCCAGGACGCGGGTCACGGCGGCGGCGACGGTGAGGAGCTGCGCGATGGCGGGCACGGTGTCGATGCCGCCGGCGACCGCGGCGACCGGGAGCAGGGACAGCAGGGAGACGCTCACGGCGAACCCCGTTCGGGCGGTGGCCCGCCACGGGTGGCGGGTCTGGGTCGGGGTCATGGGTGGGTACCTCCGGTCGGTGCGGGATGGACGGTGCAGGATCGGCAAGCGACCAGCTGGGCGCGTACCTCGTGAAGCTCGGCGGTCAGTGCGGCTTTCTCCTCGCGCAGCCGGTCCCGCTCGATCTCCGTGGCGCGCAGCTGCGCGCTCTTTTCGACCAGCGCGAGTTCGATCGTGGCGAGACGAGCGGAGACGTCGGCCAGCTGCCGATGCAGCCGGGCGACCTCCTCTCGGAGGCTGGTTTGCAGCTGCGCCCATATCTGGGTGCGCACCTGTTCGGCCTGGGCTTCGGTCAGCTCGGCGGTGGCGCTGTTGTTCCGCCGGGCGAGCCACCAGGTGATCGGCAGCCCGAGCAGCGCGGCGACCCCACCGACCACCGCGGAGATCACCGCGGGGTCGGTACCGGTCACCGGATCGGGTTGCGGTACGCGGCCGCCCAGGTCATCGGGCCGAGCTCTCCGTCGACGCTGAGTGCCTGGTCGCGCTGGAAGGCGCGCACCAGCTGGTCGTACTCGGGGCCGAACTTCCCGTCGTTGCCGGCCCGGGTCAGGTAGCGGCGCCCCTGGCCGACCGGCCAGCCGCGCCGACGCAGCTGGTTGGCCCAGGTCTGGATCCAGTAGCGGTCGGTGTGGCCGGCGAAGCGTCGGGCGTGTACGCCGCTCACGGACTCGTCACCGCCGGACTCGGGCCCGAAGAAGTACCGCTTCGGCAGGGGGTAGGGGATCTCCGGGCCGGGCGCCGGGCGGCCCGGCTTGCTGGGCGGGGTCGGCGCCGGGTTGCCGGTGAGCCGGGCGGCGACGCGCTCGACCTTGGCGACGCCGGCGACGATCTCGAAATGCATGTCGTCCGGGCGGCCCTCGTAGTCGCCGCCCCATCGCACGACGTCGTCCAGCTCGGCCAGGATCCGGCGGATTTCGGCGCGCTGCGCCGCCGAGAACGTGTTGCGCTTGCCCATCGGGTGATCCGGGGCGTTGTAGTCGACGGCCGTCGCCGAGGCGTGGTTGCTGAGGTCGTCGGATCCCTCGATGCGCTTGTAGTGGTAGCCCCAGCACCAGCCGGCGCGCAGCGGCTCCACGCGGGTGTGCAGCTGGTAGAGCAGGTAGTGCAGGACGACGGCGGCGGGGCCGCGGCGCACGCCCTGGGGGAAGCCGACGCCGGCGACCTTGGACGTGTCGAGCCCGCCGATCTCCTCCGGGGTGCCGGCCTTCCAGCCGTTTTGAGACAGGGCCATGGGGTGTCCTCACGTGAGATAGCCCACCGGCGGCCGCCGGTGGGCTGGGGTGTGCTGGGGTGTGCGGGGTTGGGGTGTGCGGGGTCAGAAGTACGTCACGGCGATGACGGCGCCGGGCGAGCCGGCGCCGCCGGCGCGGGCGACGGTCTGCGCGATGGCGCCGCCACCGCCGGCGCCGTAGCCGGTGGCGGGGGCGGCGTTGCCGCCGACGGAGAGCGACCCATTGCCGCCCGACCCCATCGGCCCGTCGGCGCCGCGAGCCATGAACAGGTGCCGGTTGTCCAGCGTCCTGGCCAGGTTGCCGACGCTCCCCGGCCGGTTCAGGACGGTGCCGCCAGCTGCGGCGCCGCCGGTGCCGCCGGCGCCCGTGGTGTCGCCCGTGGTGTTGGGGCCGGTGGTGCCGCCACCGCCGCCGCTGGCGGTCATCAGGGCGCCGAAGGTGGAGGCGGCACCGTTGCCGCCGGTGGCGCCAGACGTCGCCGCGCCGGCGGCACCGACGGCAATGGCGACGGTGCCGTCCAGGTCGTCGGCGGCGTAGATGCTCTCGCAGTAGCCGCCGGCCCCGCCGGACCCTCCGCAGCCGTTGCCGCTGCCGGATGCGGCGCCGCCGCCAGCGCCGCCGCCGCCGACCATGCGAATCCACACCCACTTCGCACCGGCCGGCTTCGTCCAGGTGCCGGCGGCGGTGAACGTGTCGACCTGGGGGGTGGCGAACGTCTGCAGCGCGGCGCTTAGCAGATCGCCGGCGGCCAGGATGGTGGTCACGGGCTACTCCTCGGGGTCACAGCGGGATGTGAGCGGTGTGCCACACGTCGACGGCGACGCCAGCGGCGTGGGCGCGAGCCTGGCCGTTCAGGCCGCGGCCGCCGGGGGCGACGGTGAGGATCTGCGTCAGGCCCGAGTACGACGCGCGGGGGGCCAGGATGATCTGCGTGGCGTAGACGACGTCCGCAGGCGCGGCGGTGCCGGCCAGGCGGACCCGCGGCGCACCCTGGTTGATGCCGGAGGCGGGCGCGGCTATCTCGACCTGCAGCCAGGTCCACACGGCGGCCGGTAGCGCAACGGCGCCGCCGAGCCCTGTGGAGACGGCCGCCCCGGACAGCGTCCAGTCGATGCCCACCTGGGCGCCGGCGGCGTAGCCGGCCGGGGCGTAAACCCACGCCCCGACCAGGTAGGTGGCGCCCGGGGTCACGGTGTAGCTGGCCGCCGACCGGATGCCGGCGCCCGCGCTGGTCCCGTTGGGTGTGGCCAGGATCGACGGGTACGCGCCCCGCCGGACTGTCGGTGCCGCGGCGATCGTGGCGCCACCGGCGCCGACCCACGACGTCGTGGCGCCGCACCAGGGGTCCGCGTTCAGCACGCCGCCGACCATGCCGACGCTGACCTGCTCGCCGTCCACCGACAGGAGCATCGGGTACGCCTCGGCGCGGCGCGCGGTGAAGCCGACGGCGGTGGACGTTGCGGTCAGCTGCGAGGCGGTCTCGGTCACCGCGGCCGCCAGGACCGCATCGGCGCCGAACCGGGTCACGGCCGGCCCGTCGTCGAGCGCGGTTTGGCTGTCGGACGCCACCACGGCGACCGTCCACGGGCTACCCGGGGTGCCGTTGTAGGTGATCTCACGGCGGTAGGCGTCGAGCACCTCCACGTAGCCCTGCACCATCACCGGGGTGGGGCCGGGTGGCAGCCACGCGGGCAGGTCGGTCAGCGCCAGGACGTCGCCGGCGTCAATGCCGGCGGCCGCCGCGGCGAGGCCCGGCGTGTACCCGGGCGCGGCGAGGTCGGCGCGGATCCGCGGGTACCGCGCCTCGTCGACCGTGCCCAGGTGCAGCAGCCACCCCGCGTGATCGGGCAGCTGCCCGTCGGCGGCGACGTCGGTCGACACCGTCGTTTCGTAGGTGCCGACTCCGTCCGGCGGCCGCTGGGTGGAGAGGGGGCCGGTTCGCCTGGTTGCCCGCGCCGAACTGCCGTTCGGGCGGCTCACCGTGATGTCGTTGGCCACGGCCTCGTCGTCGTCGAGCGGCTCGAACGGCTCGGCGATGTGCCCGCTGGTGTAGCTGAGCGGCAGGGGCGTCTGGTTGTAGAGGCTGCGACGGGTGCGGTAGAGCAGCCCGAGCAGAGACCGGGACTCCTGCAGGATCCCGCCGTCGACCCGCGCCGCGGCGCGTAGCAGGTCGACCAGCGGCGCCGACCGCTGCGGGCCGCATAGCTCGGTGGTCGCGGCGTCACCGACGACCTCGACCGCCACGCCCTCCTCAGCGGCCAGCCGACGGATCCGGTCGCCGGCGCGTTCACCGGCGAATCCGGTTGAGACTCGGCGGAACGCGTCCCGCACGACGGGTAGCTCGGCGGGGGTCACGACCAGATGCGCGACCAGGGCGTCTACGGCGTAGTCGGACCCGAGCAGGTGCGCCGTGGTGACGTTGCCGATCGGGCCGGCGAGGGTTTCCCCGCCGGGCACGGTCGCCCAGAAAGTGGTGTCGCCGACCCCGTGCCACACCCCGGCCCAGCGTGTGTTCGCGCCGTCGGTCTGGACGTCGAGTGCGAACGCCACCCACCGCGTCGGGTCTGCGCCGGTGCCGAATCCGGTCGTGCGGTCGGCGACCAGGGCACCGGCGGCGGTGTATCCCTGCCAGTGGTAGGAGTTGCTACTCACGGACAGTTCCCAGCGGGCGACGGCGCCGCCTGCGACGTGCACCCGGGCCAACAGCCGGTCGCCGGCGAACGGCGCCCCCGCCAGCTTGGCGTAGAAAGCGACCGACCAATGCCCGCCGCTGCCGGTGCCGGCCCGCACGGGCGTCGAGATCGACGCCATCGTGCTGGTCAGCTTGGCCACGGTGGAGGTCCCACCGAATCCGGGGCCCGGGTCGGCGCCGAACTCGACGTCGACGCTGGCGCCGTACGGGATGCCCCGGGCCGCGCTCGCGGGTCGGGTCGCCCCGGTGCCGTCCTCCATCGGCAGGTACGCCGACGGGGTCTGGCTGATGAACGTCCGGTAGAGCGGGGAGCGCAGCGACGCGGCGCCCTGGGTGAGCCGGCGCATGACGCCGGCGCCCTCGATCGGCACCCACAGGTCCCCGCCCGTGATGTCCCACCGAGGTGGCCAGCTGGCCACCTCGCCCCAGAACCGGCCGGCCCGGTCAACCACGTCGGCCGTCGACCCCACCGACCAGGGACGTCCGCACCCGTCGGTGAAGGTGCGCGCTGCCAGGTCGATGGCGTTGAGGTCGGGCGCGGCGACCAGGGGCCCGCCGATGCCGTCGCGGATCTCGGCGGCGAACAAATCGCCGGCGAGCGTGCGCGTAGCCAGCGCCGGCGTTTCGCCCAGCTGCAGCGGCGCAGTACCCGCGTGGATCGACGTCGTGCCGGCGGCGACGACATCACCACCCAGCTGCACCCACGGGCCGGCGAGGTCGGCGGCCTGGTAGAAGCGGGCGGTCGTCCCGCCGGCGCCGTTGTCGACGTCCAGCGTCATCCGGACGGCCAACGTGCCGTCGTCGGCCGGCGTGACCGCGACCGGGCCGGTCAGGTCCCGCCGGGCGGCCAGGGTGCCGTCAGGTGACCAGAGGATGCCCGGCCGGCCGGTCCGGCCGATGTACGCCTGCCATGAGCGGGCGTTGCCGGCGGAGACGTACCGGCCGCCCAGGTCCGTGGGGAGGACACCCCCGGACCACTGCGCCCGACACCAGAACCTGACGTCGATGTCGCCGGTGATTCGCAGCGACGCGTGATCGGGGGTGGACAGCCCGCCGGTGCCGCGGGTCACGCCGCGGAACGACACGGCCTGCCGAGGCGGGCCCACGGCGATCATCAACGGGGTGTTCCGGCCGATCAGCCCGGCGTATGGTCCGGCGGGGTTGCGGGGCGAGTAGCGGCCGCCGGCGTTGTCGATGACCAGCGAGCAGCGCGCGGGGTCGACGTCCGCGGCCTCGTTCTGGCGGCCGCGGGTGATGCTCACCCCGCCGCCGCTGGCGGCCCGCTCCAACCGCAGGTCGTCGGTCACGTCGACCCACCCCAGCACGGCGCCCAGGTAGAGCGATCCGCGTACGGGCAGCACATCATCAGGGAACACGGGACCTCACCGGCCTAGTACGACTTGGACGTTGCCGCCGCGGCGACGGATAGCACCGCGGAGGATCTCCACCAACAGGTCGTCGAGCGCGGACCCACCCGACCGGATCTCCAGCACCATGGCGCCGCCACCGCCGGCACCGCCGCGTGGCAGCGGGATAACCGACGCGCCAGCGCCCAGGTGCACCACCTCGGGCCCCTCCTCGCCGACAACGGCCAGACCGGACCGGGTCGCCGTGCCGCCCTTGGCCAGCATCGGGAGCTTGGGCATCGAGAAGCCGTTGCCGCCGATGCCCGGCACCCAGCTGGGCAGGGTGAAACTCAGCTGGCCAACGGTCCGATTCCACAAGCCGGCAATGGCGTTGAAGCCAGCCCTGAAGGGGCCGATCAGGACCTTGCCCACGCCGGCCAAGGCCTTACCAAGGCGTACCGGCAGGCCGAAATACCAGGACAGGAACCGCTGCCCACCGGACACGATCCCGTTGTACGCACCCAAGATCCACTTCTTCCACAGCGTGTCGACGAACCACGATCCGACCGCCGCGGCGGCGGCCTTGATCCCGCCCCACGCCACTTTCCACGCGGTTTGAAACCAGGTGGTACGGGTGGCAATGAGGACGATGATGCCGATGAGCGCGATGACGGCGAGGATGATCAGTCCCACGGGATTTGCGGTCATGGCGATGTTGAGCACCCACTGAGCGGCCGCCCAGGTCAGCGTGGCCGCGCGGGTGGCCACCATGGAGATCCTCTGAGCGGCCATGCTGACCAGCGACCGTTTCGTCGCGGCGTCGCCGGCGGCGGTGGCCACAGCCGACGCACCCGACGCCACGGCGGTGGCGCGGGTCGCCGCGGTGTTGGCGACCAGCGCGGTGGTCTGCGCCCGGATCGCCCCGCGCATCCCCCAGGTCGCGGCTACCTCGGCGGCCTTGAGCGGGAGCCCGATCACCGCGGCCACGTTGGCCGCGGTCTGGGCACCACGGCTGGCGATGTACCCGGCCACCAGGTACGGCAGGGCCTTGGCCAGCAAATCGGTGTTGTCGGCGGCGAATTTCAGGATGGGTCCGGCGACGTTGAGTCCGTCGATGAACGTCGACCGGGGCCCCTCGGCGGTACTGAACGCGGTGGCCACCCCGCCCAGGACGTTGCGTAGCCCGGCGAAGACGACGCGCAGCCGCTCCTGACCCTCGGCGCTGTCGGCCCACCGGTGCAGCGCGGCCGCCCCCGTTTGCAGGTTGGTCAGGGTTGAACCGCCGTCATCACCGGCGCGGAAAATCGCGGCGATGAACCCGCCGACGTCGCCGGCGATGGCGCCCAGCTGGCGCAGCACGCCCACGGCGGTGCCGATCCACTGCTGCATGCGGCCCGACTCCCGGGCGGCCACGCTCCACCGCTCGAATCGGGCCGCCACGGTGCCGACGCCGGAGGCGAAGCCGGGCAGGAACCCGACGCCCACAGCGGCCCACTGCAGCAGCCCGTTGATGACCGGCCGCACGGCGGCCGCCAGACGGTGCACCGTCAGCGCGGTGGCATCCAGGACCCGGCCGACGTCGCCGGCGGCCGCCTTGGTCTTGAACAGCCCGAGGCTCTCGCGGACCGCCGCATTGAAGCCGGAGCCCATCTTGCGGAGCCAGCTGGTCGTCATGGGCAGGTAGATGCCGGACAGCTGCCGCAGGTCGCCAGCGACCCCGCGGAACGTCTCCTGTTGACCGCCGCGGGCAGCGGCCTGCCACGCCGGCGCCAGGGCGCGCAGAGTGGTGATCACGTCCCGGGCGGACGGGGCGAGCCGGGCGAGAGCCGCCGCCGCCGGGTCGATCCCGCCGGAGGCCGCACCCGCCGACGACTCCCCGACGGCCCGCTGAGCGTCGGCGAGGCGCTGCGCGGCCTCGGTGACAGCCCGCTGAGCTTCCTCCTGGCGCCGCAACGCGTCCTGTACTGCGTCGGAGCCTTCGACGCCTTTCTTGGCCCCGTCGACCTGCTCTTTCCCGAGGTCGTCGACGCGGTCGCGGACCTCCTCGAGGGAGTGTTGCGCCTGCTGGTACGCCAGGTCAGCGGCGTAGATGTCATCCGGGTTGCCTCGGGCGCGGGCGCGCTGCAGCGCCTCCTCGGCCTGGGCCACGGCCAGCACCGACTGCTGTTCGTCGAGCTTCGCCCCGCGCAGGGACCGGCTCAGATCGCTGAGCCGTTCGGCCTCCTCCTGGCGGGCGCGGGTCACCGCGGCCTGAGCCAGCGCGGCGTCGCGCTGGGCGTCTGCCAGGGCCTGCGTCGCCGCCTTGACCTCACGCCCGGCCATGGCCACCTGCCGGCCTGCACCGGCGGCGGCGCCGCCGCCGCCGACGGCCTGCTGCCCGGTGGCCTTCCACGCGGCGGCCAGTCCACCGGTGACGGCCTTGGCGGCCGCCACGGTGGCCACGGTCGCGGCCACGGCACCCGGGAGTAGCCCGATGGCGCCGACGGTCTGGGCGACGGTGGCGCCGAGCGCCACCGCGTACCCGGCCGCCGACGCCATGGCGCCGCCCAGCGCGATGGTCGACGCGGCTGACCGCAGGTTGACCGACCGCACGTTGGTAGCGGTCCGCTGCAGCAGCGCGTTCACGCCACGATCGCGGCCAATCGCGTTGAAGACCAGCGACGTGTCCGACACCGCCCCACCCCCCTATTCCCTACCAGCCTGGTAGGGATACCTCGAGTTCGCCGACGGAACGGCGGGTCAGTGAGCGGCGGCCCGCTCGGCGTCCTCGGCCCGACGGTTCAGATCGTCGATGTGATCGACGGCGTTGCGCAGCTGCCGGTACGTCAGCCGGTCGAGCTGCCATGGTGGGATGTGCAGCGCTGCCGAGATGCCTAGCCAGTAGCGGTCGGCGAGGTCTCGGACGGAGCTTTTCCCCCGCCGTCCACCTGGTCGACGTCGTCGCCGGCGGCCGCCAGGGCCGCGTCGATCTCGGCGTCGAGCGCGGCGAGGGCCTGCCCCCGCTCGCTCTCCCCGATGCCCGGGGCCTCGGCGGTGGCGTCGCGCATCTCGCGCAACTCGTCGACGTCGAAAACCAGCTGCAGCTCATCGTCGTAGAAATCCACATCCTCGAATCGCAGGGTGTGGTGGTCGCGCCGGAGCAGCGTCCAGAGCAGGGCCCGGCGGGGGGCGGTGGCACCCTTGAGCAGCGCCGTTTTGTACTCGGTGCCGTAGGGCAGGCCGGTGCGCCGCTCGATCGCCTCGCACTCGGCGACACGGAAGCGGCCCAGGTTGACGGGCCATGCCTGCTCGGGCTGACCGTCGGGGCGGTAGATCAGGCGCACGGGTTAACTCCTCCTGGCGATACGTTGGGCACGGGCTTGTAGGGCCCGCTCGGCCGCGGCGCGCATGGCCGGGCGTAGCGGGCGCAACGTGTTGTCGAACCATCCGGGGGCCCCGCGCTGGGCGACCCACACGTCGGGCGAGAAGACGGGGTGACGCCACCCACGGCCGTTCAACCGCTTGGGTGCGTTGGTGAACCCGCGCGGCATGCCGCTCTTGCGGGCGCGGATCCGGGCGCCGGCGCTGCTGCCGGACAGCCGAATGTCGGCGGTCACCGCGGCGGCGACGGCCTGGCGCAGAGGCTCGCCGGCGTGCGGGAGCCCGCCCGGCATGGACAGGACAGCCGCCCGCGCGGCGTCGACGCCGGGAGCGAGCGCGGCATGCAGCTCGGTGGCCAGCTCCCGGCGCCACTCGTGCCCGTCGGCCTCGGCGTCGAGCGCGGCCGCCACGCGGCGGCCGCTCGCCGGGTCGGGCTGCACCTCGACGACGTCCACCCGTCAGGCGGTCGTACGGACAACCGGGCCGCTGGTCGGGTACGTGTAGTTGGACTCGTTGACGTCGCCCGGAGAGCCGGCGATCGGCGTCCACGACTTGATGAGGACGTTGCCGCTGTATGCCGGGTTGGAGGTGCCGACCGCGGCCTGGGTGGCCCGGACGCTGAACGGCACGACGTCGCCGAGTATGTCCCACATGGCTTCATCCAGCTGCCCGACGGCGAGATTGTTCTTGACGGAGATGCCCAACGATCCGCTCTTGAGCCCGCCGATGACTTCCTTCCATCCGAGGCTCTTGTACGTCGTGACGTCCTTCTCCTCGACCTCCGTCTGAATCTCGATCTTGGAGCAGTCGCCGGAGCGGTCCACCCCGGCCAGCGACAGGTACGCCGCGGTGAGCGTCATCTTGGGCATGGTGGCTCCTCTACTTGATGCCGAGCGCGCCGGCGAACAGGAACGATGGGGCGGTGCCGGCAGTCGTCCAGGACAGCCGCCAGTAGGTATCGGTGATCGGGCCGGCCACGCGGAGCATCTGCCCGCTGCGGGCGGCCGCCGGGTCGAAGGTCGCCCGGTCCGTCGGCGTGGTGAACCCGGCATCGGCGGCTGACTGCACCTTGACGGTCAGCGTCGGCGCGGCGGTGCCGGCGACGCTGAGCACGTGCAGCGAGGCGTAGACGTACTGCCCATCGAGGACGGCGGGGCGCTGCACCGCCGTGCCGGTGCCGGCGGCGGTACGCGGCACGCCGGGAGCGTGTAGGCCTACCCCGCGGACCAGCGGCCACGTCGACGACGCGGACGCCGCCCAGGGCGCCACGTCACCCGGCGACCCCAGCAGCTGGTACTGACCGCGCAGCGCCTTGACCATCCACGCCACAGCACCGACGGCACCGCCGGAGGGCCCGGACTCGTGCGGGTAGATCGTCCACGCGCCGATGCCGCCCAGGGCGGCCCACGCGTCATCATCGACCCGGGATGTGTCGCCGGCCTCCCACTGACCGGCGGCGGCGACCTTCGCCGAACCGATGCCAGCGATGACGGCCTTCCAGACGTCGCCGGCGGCGTCGACGTCGCCGAAGGTCGTGACGTCTCGCTCTTCGTGCTCCCCGCCGATTTCGATCTTGTTGCTCTGGCCGGTCAAGTCGGCACCGCCGGTGAAGATGCGGACGTTACGTAGTACGTGTGGTGCCACGGCGGGCCCTCCTCGTGGTCGCCAGCGCCGGCGCGTCGGCCTGGTCGGCGTGGTCGAGCGCGGCCAGCTCGGAGCGGGCCGCGATCACGCGCGGGTCGTCGTCGGGGTGCCCGTACGCGGCGAGCGCGGCCAACTGGTCGACCAGGTGCGCACGGCGCTGCTCGGTATCAGTCACCACCGCCGATCACCTCCACAGGCCACTCGGCGCCGACGTACGTCTCAGGTCCGAGCGTGTAGAGCCGGTGCCCGGCCACCTGGGACACGCGCAGGTCATCGGCCGCGCCGCCCAGCGCGTACTCACCGGGGGCACCGCGGGCGGCGTTCAGGGCGGCCCAGACGGACCCGGGGCCGGTACCCATCAGCGCGGACAGCGCCCGCTGTCCGGACCCGTCGACGCCGCGATCCATCAACACGCGGCAGGTCACCGTGAGGGCGACCAGCCCGCCGAACGTCTGGTCATACCGGGCGCCGACCTCGCCGGTGTAGAACGCGGGCGCGGTCACGGAGTCGGGCACGTAGGCGTAGGTGGTCACCCCGTCGACGGCGGCCGCCACCGCGTCGCACAGCGCGTCCAGCACCCGCGGGATGTCCAGGCCGGACATCAGCCGGTCTCCTCAAGTACGAAGTCCCGCAGCAGCTCGGCCACGTCGGGGTCGACCCTGGCCACCCGGGTCACGCCCCACTCGGCGCTGCCCAACACGCCCTCCGGGCTGTCCTTGCGCCGGTAGAGGCGGAGGGCCTGCATACGGCACGCCATGGCGACCTCGGCCGGCACCTCGGGCCAGCCATGCAGCGCGGTGACGCGCACCCGGTCGGCATGCCAGCCGCGCCACCGGCGCAGCAGGTTGACTGGGCGCCCGTCGAGCAACGCGTTGCACGGCTCCACGTCGACGTCGTCGACGACCTCCCATGTGCGCCCCGGGCCGGTCCGCAGCGCCACGACCAGCCCGCCGAGCGTGGCGATGTCGTCGACCAGCAGCGCATCGCCGTCGTCGCCGGCAACGACCTGGCCGATCGTCCGGTATTCCCGGCTGGTCGGCTCTGGGTCCAGCCAGAACCCGTGAGGGCGGTTGCAGGTCTTGTCGATCTGCCGGGAGGCGACGTCGAGCGCTTCCACCAGCAGCTCGTCGCGGTCATCGGCCCCGGTCGGGTCGAGCTTGAGTGACGCCTTGAGGCGCGGCAGCGTCGCGTACCGCTTGACGGTCGTCATCAGTACCCGACCACACGCTGCGGGGTGGCGGCCTTGGCGGCCGCGGCCCTCTTGGCCGCGGCCGCGTGGGCCCGGACGGCCAGCCGGTGCACCACGGCGAGCGGCTCGCGCGCCTCGGCGGTCACGGTGGCCAGTTCGGTGGCGATGGTGACCTTTGCCGGCGCCGGCCGGCGGCTGGTCGGCGGCTGGTCGGCGGTCTGCGGGGTCATCGTCATAGGCCTTCCGGGCACGAGGAAGCCGCCGGCGGTCGCCGGCGGCTTCGGTGGGGAGACGGTCAGGGCAGGGGTTGCGCTACTCGGGCGGCGGGGGCGGCTCCTCGCCGGGCGGTGGGGGCGCAGGCGGCTCGGGCTCCGTGACGGGCCCGTCATCGAGGCGCTCGCAGACGATGACGGCGACCTGGCGGCCGCCGGTGCCGTACGGCGAGGCGGCCGCGAACCGCACCGGCAGGTAGCGGTGGGCCGGGTCGCCGGCCAGCGCGATGGCGCCGGCCGGGTCGACCGGCAGCCGGTCGCCGGCGGCGGCGAGCACCTCCACCGATACGCCGATCACCCGGTCGGCGGACAACACAGTCAGCGTGCCGTCGGGGTTGCGGCGCACCGTGGCGTCACCGTACGCCGGCGGGAGCACCGCCGACCCGGGGTGCGGGTGCGCGAGCACGCATTCGGGTACGCAGTCGTCAGCCACGCGGGGCGTCTGACTCGAACAGGTCCGGACGTTGCTTCACGGCCGGGTGGTCGTCTGGGTAGTCCTTGCCGGCCTCGATCTGCACGTCCCCGGCCGGCTGCTTCCGCCGGTCGACCAGGCCCACGAATCCCGAGTACGTCGCACGCTTCGCCATGGTGGCTTCCCTTCGTCTCTTCCTGGGGGTTCCTGGGTGTGGCGAGGGGCCCGGCGCCAGGATCGCCGGGCCCCTCGCAGGTCCCCTCGGGTGTCCCCGTCTCGCCGGCGCTGGGGGCGCCCATCCATGCGCCGGCGGCGGGGTCAGCCGGGGGGAGTCACTCGGCCGGCTGTCAGGCCAGCGCGACCGGCACGGCCGGGTTGGACAGCTGGAGCAGCCGGAAGGCGTCCGGGTCGACCACGTCGGCGCCGACGCGCCAGAACGCGAACCAGCCCGCCTTTCCGTTCGGTCGCCCGTTGGCGCCCTTGAGCAGCGGATCGAACTGCACGCTCATGCCGACCCGGTCGATGATGTAGTAGTTCGAGAAGTCGCCGGCGAGCAGCGGCAGGGCGCCGGCGGCGATGGTGCTGGTCATGGTCGATGCCTCGCGGGCCGGCTGCCCGAGCAGCTCGTTGGGCCGTCCCATGCCGAGGTTGGCCCAGAACGCCGACCCGCCCGCGGTGTCGAACTGGCGGATCTTGTTGTAGATCCGCTTGTTGGCCAGCCAGGTGGCGTTCGCGGCGTCTCGCGGCCGCAGCGCGTCGGCGACGGCGTACACGTCGGCCTGGGCGAACGCGCCGGCGGTCGCGCTGGCCACCAGGGAGCCGGAGACCGCAGCCACCGCGGCGACGACACCTCGCGGACGGGACGCGCCGACGTTGGCCGTAGCGAATGCGGCGCCCTCGTGCCGAGCCTTGGCATCGGCCACCAGCCGGCCCAGCTCGGACGCGAACCCGCTGTCGGCGAGAACCTCGTAAGTCCCATCGATCCAGGTGTCGGCCCGCTTCGGGGTGATCTTCTTCGGCCCGAACGTCGGCGAGTTGTCCGCCACCTCGGCGCCCTCGTCCGTCCAGTTGGACGTGACGCCCGCGGACGTGACGCCGTTCCAGTCGTCCGTCGCGATCGTCTTGATCGTGGAGATGGACCGGATCGGGTCCACGATGCCCGCGTTGGTGAGGATGATCGTCGGGTCGAGCGTGAACGGGACCAGGTAGCCGCCGTTGGCGTCGGTGAGGGACAGCGACGCGCGCAGCAGCTCGCCGGCGTAGCCGGTCCGCATGTACTCGCGGAACTGCTTGTGGTAGTCCCTCGACCCGGTCATCAGAATGTGGCGGGCGATGGCCGGTGCCTGCCGGCTCCCCTCGTCGTCGTCCTCGTCGACCTCGCCGATCAACTCGACGACGCGGGCGCGGGCGACGTCGGACATGTGCCGCGGCGCCTGGTCGACGGCGTGCTTCGCCCGCTCGATCACGTCACTCGGGGCGTACCGGCCCCGGGTGACCTCGGCCAGGGTGTCGTACGGGTCGACGGACCGCTTGATGTACGGGCCCTGCCCCGGGGTGATCCCGGCACCAGCCTCACGGTTGGCCGGGTTCGCCATCGCGGCCCGGACCAGCTCCATGCGCTGCTCCTGCGCCTCGGCCTCGGCGAGGTCTGCGGCGAGCGCCTCATACTCGTCGAGCGCGGCCGTCGACCGGGCGATCTCCTCGCCGGTCGGCTCGTCGACCTGGTCCAGCTCGATGAGCTCGGCGCCGAGCGTCTCCATTGCGGCGCGGATAATGGCTGCCTTCTTCATGATGCGCGGATCCCCAGACGGATCATGTCGGCACGGATGCGTGCGCGACGGATGGCGAGCCGACCGGAGTGCACCGACGGGTGCGGGTCCTCGGCGCCGGGCCCGGCGTTGGCCGGGGTGGCGGTGAGCGCGGCGAGCAGTGCGGCGCGCTGGTCGTCGTCCAGCTGGTCGACCAGCTGGACGGCAGAGCGGACGGCGACGATTTCGGCGCCCTCGTAGTACGGGATCGGGGTCGGCCCGTAGTCGGACAGACCCAGCTCCAACCGGGTGATCTTCGGTAGCGGCTGGCCGGGGCGCCGGCGTGGCACCCGTCCCGCCGGGGTGGAGCGGATCACGCGGCCGCGGAAGGACTGCGCCCGCACGTCGCCGTTGTCGATCGCGGCCAGCACAGCGTCGGCCGTATCCGACTTGTTATAGCGGGTCACGGTGAGTAGGCCGCGGCCGTCGGGCCGGATCTCCAACGGGGTGCCCAGCGGCACCTGCAAGAGCCCGTTCGGCTTGCCGTCCAGCGTCATGCCGTGGTTGTAGAGGCACACCGCCCGGCCGGTCCTTGCGGTGCGGTTGAACGCAGCGCGGTCGATCTCCTCGTGGTAGTGGCCGTGCTGGTCGCGGACCTCCGTCGGCTGGTCGAACACCGCGGCGTACGCGGTGACGGTCCGCCCGTCGCCGGTGCGCGACCGGCTGATGTCGTCGAGCGCCCACGTGCGCAGGTAGGTGGTCACCGCCGCTTCCCTCCCTTGCCCGAGTCCAGAAAGTCGCCCAGCTCGTCGGCCGGGTTGAACAGCGCGTCGAGCAGCGCGCCCTGGCCCTCCATCTGCTTGCGGTCATCGGCGAACAGGCCCAACTGCACGTCGGACGGCTGCCGGCCCACCTGTGGCCGGTCGGCCAGCCCGATGGTCGACCGGGCACCCGGCACGAACACCGTTGCGCCGCCGTCGATCGTGATTTCCGCGGCCTTGACCTGCTCCCGCCTGCGGGCCGCGTTGGTCAGTGCCGTAGCCAGCTGATCGGTCACACCGGCCGCCGCCACGGCCGGGGGCGGGCCCTTCACCGCGCGACCCTCAAACGTGATCGTGTGGTTGTCCTCGTCGCCGATCCGCACCGCGGCCGCCCGGTCCCGCCCGGTCAGCGACTTGGAGTTGGTCACAGGAATGACCCGGGCGTCGGGGTGCCGGGCCAGCTGCCGTAACGCGTCGTCGACGGCCGGCCGGGACAACCCGCGGGTGTCCAGGTGGTCGCGCAGGTCGGCCAGGCCCAGCCACCCGCCCTGAGGGGCCAGCTGGTCGTACGCCTCCCGTACGGCGTGCTCCGGATCCGCCGGAGGCCGAGGGCCCGCCGCCGGCGCGCTGGTCCGCTCCCGCTCGTGGCGTTCCCGCCGGCCGGCGGCGGTCACCTCGACGTACCGCTCTGCCTGCTCCTGGGTGCCAGTGAACAGGGTCTTCCTGCTGTCGGCGACCGACCACTGGCGGCCGGACTTCACCACCGACAGATCAGCCGCGTCCAGCCAGCCGGCTGGCCGGTCCACCCCGCCCACCGTCACCGGCGCGGCCGCCGGGACGGCCTTCTTCACGGGCGCGGCCTTCTTCACGGGCGCAACCTTCTTCACGGGCGCGGCCTTCTTCACGGGCGCGGCCTTCTTCACGGGCGCAACCTTCTTCACGGGCGCAACCTTCTTCACGGGCGCGGCCGCCGGGGCGTCGTGCTCGGCCAGGTCGTGACCGTGCAGCGCCGCGGCGAGTCCCCGTAGCCCACTGGTCTTGTCGCCCGGGGTCTTGTACCGGCGTCCGTGGTTCTTCTGGTCGTGCCGGCCCGGGTAGTGCCGGGCCACGTCAAGGTCGTCGGCCTGGTCGTCGTCGTCGACGGCAACGGCGGCCGCGGCGGCCGGGCGAAACCGCAGGTACTCGGCGACGTATGCGCGGGCGGCCGCCCGCTGGACGGCGTCGCCGCTGCCCGGGTTGTACGGGCAACTCGTGACGGGATGCCCGAGACGGGCGGCGACCTCGCCCAGCTTCCGGGCCGCGGCCAGCATGACGTCGCTCATACGAAGTCCCTCCCGGCGCTACCAGCCATGGCGGCCTCTCGGCCGGCGTGGGCGCGGCCGCTCACGTTCTGCTGA
This sequence comes from Micromonospora sp. RTGN7, assembly GCF_033804645.1. Taxonomy (NCBI): domain Bacteria; kingdom Bacillati; phylum Actinomycetota; class Actinomycetes; order Micromonosporales; family Micromonosporaceae; genus Micromonospora; species Micromonospora sp. RTGN7. Next base: position 24,873 of record NZ_JAPZLF010000034.1, read on the forward strand.
AACTCCGCGAACGTCATCCGGGGGTGACGCGCCCAGTAGCGCAACAGCTCCTCGCTCGCGTACGGCCTGGCCACGCTCATCGGCCCGGAGAATAGGACGATGGGATCTTCGATCTTCTTCGCCTTGCCTGCCCGGGACAGCAGGTTGCCGCGGGTGGCCCTCTCAGCGTCGAGGAACTGTAGGTACGTGTGTTCCTCGTACGCGGCTTTAAGCTTCTCCCGGGCGCTGCCCTTCGTGCTGCCACCGGCGACCGCGGCGGCCTCTTGCCGGCGTAGGGCGTCGAGGTCGAGCCCGAGCACGTCGGCGTAGGCGTCGAGGTAGTCGCGGCCCGTGGCCACCAACCTCTCGATCTCGGCGCTCTGCACGTCGGTCGGCCCTCGCCGGGCCGGCGACTTCCTCTTGGCGACCCGGTCCGGCGGCCCGTACCGCAGTCGGTCGCCGGGGTCGACGCCCTGTTCTGCTGCCAGCTGCCGGTACTCGGCGAGGTACGCCGCGGCCTTCTGCGCGGGGGTACGGGTGTCGGCCCGCGTCGCCTTGCCGACCTCGCGCGGGTCGGCGCCATCGGGCAGTCCGAGGGCCCGACCGACCGCGCCCAGGTACCGCATCGCGGTGGACTCGTCTCCGGCGTTCCGGTCGTCAAGGGCCTGCTGCTCGATCTCGGCCCACACCTTTGCCACGCGGGCCACGTTCGCCTGCGGTAGGGGCGGACGCCCCCGCGGGGCCCCCGGGGCGGGCCCCCCGCCGGTAACCAGGGCGGATGCGCGGGGGGCCGTGGGGTCGGGGATCGGCTCGGGCGCGGGC
>NZ_JAPZLF010000035.1:0-24445 GCF_033804645.1 Micromonospora sp. RTGN7
CCCAGGAAGCCAGAAAGGCCGGCCCGATGTTTCGGACCAGCCCTTTGACCTGCTGTTTCACCTTGTCGGGACGGCCGGATTCGAACCGACGACCCCTTGACCCCCAGGACGATCCGCCACACGTCCACGCACGTCACGCACGCAATCCCCAAGATCAGGCCGTGCAGTCGACGGCATGCCGGTCACCAGCGCGCACACCATGCGGTCCCCAACTGGTCCCCGGCTGGCTGCTGTCACCGCCGCTGTCGAGCACATCAGAGCCACCGCCGATGAGTGCTGGTCAGCCGTCACCCCTTTGCAGGTGTCCGCCCTACGCCCCTCCAGTACAGTGCCCTGCATGAATCCACCAAATATGGGCGAGGGCGAACCCAAGCACAGCCTCGCTGTCCTAATACCACCGGACAGTTCGGGCGTTGCCGACCTCAACTTTGTAGCGCACATATCCGAAGACGAATACATGCGCTACACGAGCGCAATGGAGATAATAGGCAGGCTTGATAACAGAAATCGGACAACGCTCGATCTGATCGAGCGAAACTATCAGCACATCAAGTCGCTTCACTCCTTCTACTACCGACTCTTCTCAAACGCCAGAGAGAAGGGGCGAGTTGGCGCATTCGACGCCGGGATAGCAATTTCAGTGGCGGTAGCTAACTGGCTAATGGCGGTCCGACTGCACTTAGATCACGAAGAGACGCGGATTAAGCGCCAATATGGCAAAGACTCGCCCGAGGTGCAGAGCTTCAAGTCTGCCTGCTCAAGGGCGTACGACGACTCCTTCGCTTATCGGTTTCTCTATAAACTAAGGAACTTCACCGTACATTGCGGCCTGCCTCTCGGCAGCGTAAACCTGCGCATACCAGCTGAAGACGAGCGGAAGCGCGGAATAATCCAGCACATCGAGTTCCTACTCGACCGCGACTTACTCCTAAACGGTTTCGGTTCATGGGGGACAGTTAAAGCCGAACTTAACGCCATGCCAAAGAACTTCTCTGCAGTGCCACTAATAGACGAGGCAATGCCACTAATACGAGAAATAATGGATGAGATAATCCGAGCAGACATCACCGCAGCCCTTCCGCATGTTCCCGTCGCGTTGGAGGCACTTGAACGAACGGGGGACCTCAATGGAGGCATGGCAGGAATAATTCAATGGTCATACATGACCGACGGCGGCCTCAATCTGACGAGCATGAGGTGGATCGGCCACGAAAGCGTTCTGAAATTGGCTAGTGTTGCGGCGCATGAAGACCCGTTGGCCGCGCTGCGACAGCCAGCAGACCCGATGCCGCGTCACGGAGTCAGCCCGGAGATGCAATATCGAGCAGAGCGAGGAATCGCCGTGTTGCAGTCTTGGCTGCAAGATAACGGCACGCCCAATTTTACCCAAACGCTGAACCGGCTAATCGAGGAAGACGGCAATGTTGAGCCGGTAGTAACAGGGCTGGTAAATACTGCGGCGGACTTGCTGTACCTGGCGGCGCTAGCCACCAACACGACTCCTGAAGTGATTCTGTCGGACCTTTCAGCACGCCAGCCACATCCGGAACAACCTCGTCCGGACGGAGAAGCGTGAAGGCTTCAGCGCTGACGGCCGGCGTGGCGCGCCCCGGTCGGGGTGGGGCATGGGAGAAGCGCAGAACACCGCTGCGGTGAACAGGCAGTACTGCCGGGTTACTCACCCCTCGTCCTAGCACTGTAGGAGATTGAAGGATTCACAGAGCCGTCTCGCCAATGAAGGCAAATCACTTTTTTGAAGTGCGGGAAGTTGTAGACAATTCCAGATGGCCTATAAGCCGCACCGTCGAATGGACCACCATCCCCGCTTGCAGGCGGAAAAAGTGAGATCCAAAATTCGAGGCCGCCGATCGCCACCCTCCCACCGCCCAACACGCAACCTCGCCGCATCCATATCGGGACAAATTCGGTAGGGCTAGACAAGTTAAGCGCAATTTCAGGCGTAGGATGCATCCATAAGCCCCAATTTTCAGACCATGGCGCTTCCTCGAACACCAGCCTTGTGACCTGTTCCAGGTCTGGATTGGCAAGAGTCGATCCATTTGCGGTGAAGATCTTCGAAACAGTGTGCGTAACCAAAGACTTAAGCAACCACCGCTCAAGCATGTCGCCGGATACATCGATCTGCTCGGTCTCAGGCAAGAAGCCCTGCTTGTTGATCTCCGTCACAAAAAGACGCTGGGCCGTAAACAGGAGTTGCGCATTTGTGTCGAGCGGCGAAAGGTCGCTGTTATGATTGCGACACAAAACTTTAGCACCGAACTCGGATCGCTTGATACCGATTCCCGTCCTACCGCCAGTGTAGGCAGATCCACTCACGATGTTGGCACCGAGCACACCAAGCACAGCGTCGCTGATGTAATGCTCCAAGCTAATCTTGGTGTGGCAGTCGCCCCTACTTAACGCCCAGCAGCGAGGATGGCGATAGCTCTCACGACCGGACGGTCGAGGCTCACTCACCGAACCCGCCTCCCGATTCGCATTAGTTCGCCGACGAGTGTAATTTTATTTGGACTACCTAATCTGCAGTTCACGATGCGTCGGGTGATAGAGACACCTGCGGCGGCAACCCGATGAGTTCAGCAGGAATGTCGGTCAGTCGTATTACCTGTCCGGGACCGATGAAACGCCGCGCAACCAGTAGTCCAGCCTCGTGCGCTTCAGTGCCCGCATGGCTCGCCGACGCATCCGCGATCAGCCAAGGCGTGAAGTCGCATTCGAATGCATCCACGGCCCCCTTCAAGACGCAGCTTTCCGTGGCAATACCGCAGAAGTAGAACTCTTCCCATCCGTGCTGCTTGAATAGCGCCACACCCTCTGAGGTGAATGGACTATAGATCCTCTTGTCAAGCACTACACCCTGATTGACGTACGGATGCAACTCGGGCACAAAATCAATGTCAGGGGATGACTGGAGCCGCTGCCAGCCAAAGAAGCGCTCGAAGGGGCTGCCAGGATAGTTCGAGTACCGGGTGAAAAGTGTGTCACCGCCGGCTGTCTGCCAACGGCGCACCAAGTCTGCAACGACAGGAACAATGTGCGCCGACTGCTCTCGCACGAACCCGTTTTGCATGTCGGTCACAACAAGCACAGGGCGGCCCGTTGTCATTGGCTCAACCTCGATCCGTGTCGCGGAGCGTTTCGATGGCTTGGTCTAGGGCTGGCATTAGGTCACAGGTCCGCAGAATCGCCCGGCGCATCGCCTGATGCTGTCCGGTCTCCCTCAGGCGAGAAACAGTGAGCCGGGAGCGTACTCCCCGAAGGTAGCGCCATCCATGCTCCGGCGGCACCTGCGGATCTCGCCCCTGCTCTACCTGACGGGCGATCGCGTCGCAATACGCCCACATGGATTGAATCGCAAGCTCGCAGGCGATCATCTCGACTTCGGTCAAGGAACGCTCGGCTGAGATCGGGTGGTATACGACTCCGGACCACGAGGCGTAGCCCACCGAAATCCCGCGTACACCGAATGATTCGATGCCTACGTGGTCGTACGCCTCGGACAGCAACGACTGCTCGACCAGTTCGGCATGCGCCAGGTGTTCGTCATCCATGGCGCGGCCACGGTGCAGCAACACCTTTGGCGTCGACATGATACGCAGCGCGGCATCTAGCAACTCCGCCGGCCACGCTGGCTCTACCACCCAATGAGCGCCAAGAACATACACCGCAGACTCATCCTCGGCTGGCGCGATGGACGCGAGGTAATCGATAGCCCATTTGATGTTGTCGCCATACGACACCTCCCGCCACGCAGCGAGTGCCGCGATCGTGGACAACTGGACTTGCTCGACAAGGTGAAAGATTGCCGACCCGCACGGCCAGACGTACAGGGTGCAGTCGCCTTCCGGGTGCTCGACGGGTGCCGAGTAGCAGGTGTGCCACTCCCCCACGGCTGGCGCGCAGCTTGCGCTCTCCCGCAACCGGGCAGCGCCGTCAGCGCCGACGAACGCCGTCACGAACTTGTGGGATCGCGCCGAGAAGTACGGACGGTCCTCAGCGCCGCTGGTCAGCTCACCGAACAGATCGTGCGGCTTCGCGTCGTACGCCAGGCAGTAAAGCTGCCGGTAGATCGGGTCGGTGACCGCTACGCGCCCGGTCTCGTGGCGGTACATCGCCTTCTCGATGGCTTCGACCGTGGGCGTCTCCCGGATGCCGCGTTGCTGGCCGACGCGGTACAGCTCTCGTGCGGCGCGCTTGCGCGACTCCCAGCCGGCCGCCTTGCGGCGGTTGACCAGCACGAGGTTCGGCTTGAACTGCCGAGGGACCTCAGTGGACATGGGCCGTGTCCTTCGTGTCCGTGCGTAGGAGATGCCCGAAGCGCCGCCCGCCGGGCAGTCTCATTGGCAGGCGAGCAAGGTGCCGCCGCAGACGGGAACCGAGGACAGGTGACACCAGATGATCCGACCTAGCCGGTGCTGCCTCGACGCGGCCTCTCGGCCTGCCACTTCCGGACGCTCTCGGGCTGCCAGGCCGGAGACCGGCCGAACATCCGATCAGGTGCCGGAGCCTGCCCGCGTGAGACGTAGGAAGCCCAGGTTGCGCGACTGATCGGGGCACCTACCGAGGCCAGGTAGGTGCGTACGTGGTCCGTGGTCCACCAGTCGGTGGGCAGGTCAGCGTCAGTCATCAGTACAAGCCTACGCGGTACGGGTGCTTGCACGAGTACAACGTGACGCTGTAGCGTCACGAATACAACGTCAAGTTGTAGCCGGCCGGATGGCCCGGGGAACGGCGGCACTCGTTGCCGCACGCCCATGGGACGCCGGATCAGGTCGTTAGTTCTCAACTTCACAGCGACAGGAATGAGTGCGCGTAGGGCCGCTGGACAGCATCCCTGCCTTGAACCAGAGGTGGTCGACACCGGTAGCTCCCGGGTGAGCGGGGCGAGTGAAGCGGCTGGCGCGCACTGCATGACCTCGGGCCGGTGGTGTCGCATCCATTTGCGACGTCACTGCCGGCCCCGATTGCTCCCCCGCTGCAACAACACACCTGGAGGTTTCCCGTGCGGAACCGACTTGCCCTCATCACTGCCGAACCGACCACCGCCGACCTGGCCGCGATCGACACGGAGTGGCCGCTGATCGCGGCCGAGCTGGACGTCCTGGACGCCGAGATCACGATGCTCTACGCCGAGGACCACGGCGGGCCGAACGTCCTGGACTGGCGGCGGCTGCGTCGGGCCGAGGCGCGCGTTACCCGCGCCGCCGCCGACCTGGCCGCCGGCACCCTCGCCGACCCGCACCGCGCGGCCTGATGTCGCGCATCCGGGCCGGCTACTGGGATCCGGACGGGACCCGGTACGGCATCCCCACCTTCTGGTGGCGAGGTGCCCCCGCCGGCTACGCCACCCGCCGCCAACTGCGTGCCGCCGGCCTTCGCCCCGCCGGGCAGCCGGTCGCCGCGCAGGTGCTCTGGCGCGGCGTCGGCGGCACCCGCGCCGCCTTCCTGTACCGGGTTGACCTGGCCCGGCCGAAGCGCACCGCCACCCCTGCCCAGCTCCGCGCGGTCCGCGCCGCGTTGACCGCCCGCCGCACCTGCCCCACCTGCGGCGTGACCCGCTCCTACTACATCCCGCGCTCGCTTGGCGAGTGCCTGACCTGCTCCGATGGAGGACATCAGTCATGACCGCCCCGACCATCAACGGCACGAAGTTCCCGCAGTCGGTCGACGTGCTGCTTCCGGCCGCCCGCGCCCTGGACCTGCCCGACGGCCAGCAGCTCCCCTCCCGTAACCGGCTGATGCGGGAGTTCCGCATCGGCGCGGCCAAGGCTGACGACATCCTCGCCCGCCTCAAGTCCGAGCACGCCGGCCGTACCCGGGCCGAGACGCTGCGCAAGGCTTTGATCCTGCGCGGGTCGCTGCTGACCCCCGAGACGGACACCGCCGACCCGGCCGCGCCCCGGCTGGACTACCCGAAGCCGATCGGCCCGGACCCCGACCCGGCCCCCGTACCCGGGTTCGCCCCGGTGGTCGACCCGACCCCGGCCGCCCCGGCGGAGATCACGCCCGCCGAGCAGGACGGGCAGGTCATGGCGGTCAGTCACCCGGACACGCCCACCACGCCCGCCCCGGCCGCGTCGGTCCGGTCGGCGGTGGCCTGGCCGGTGGTGCTGCTCGCGCTGCCCGCGTTCGTGGCGATCTGGTCCGGGTGGGTGGGGCTCGGCGGACTGACCGGGTTCGGCATCGTGCACCCGCTGCCCGGCATCGCCGACGGGTTCTCCATCAACTCGGCCATCACCCTGCCGATCGGCGTCGAGACCTACGGCGCTTACGCCCTCTACGTGTGGCTGTCCGGGCGGGTGCCGACCGTCGCACGCCGGTTCGCGAAGTGGTCCGCGCTCGGTTCCCTCGCCGTCGGCGCGCTCGGCCAGGTCGCCTACCACCTACTCGAAGCCGCCGGTATCACCTCAGCCCCGTGGTGGATCACCACCGCCGTGGCGTGTCTCCCGGTCGCCGTGCTCGGCATGGGCGCCGCCCTGGCGCACCTCGTCCGCGTTCACGACTAGCTCTGCCCGGCGGCACGGCCCCTGGGCCTGGAAAACCTGTGCCGTGCCGCCGGCCCTCACCCCCTCAACCCTCACGGATCTCAAGGAGAGACCCCCATGTTCGCAGATCCGAGCGGTGCCCGTGCCGCTGCGTTCGCTGCCGTGTTCGTCGCCCTCTACGTCGCCCATCAGGTCGCCGATCACTGGGTGCAGACCCAGCACCAGGCCGACTGCAAGGGCCGGCCCGGCTGGCCGGGCCGTATCGCCTGTGCCGCCCACGTCGCCACCTACACCGCCACCGCGCTGCTGGCCCTGGTGTTCCTGATCGCCGGCACCGGCCTGCGCCTCGGCCCGTCCGGGGTGGCGGTCGGGTTGACCGTCTCGGCGGTCACCCACTACATCGCCGACCGGCGCACCCCGCTCAAGCGCATCGCCGCCGCCCTCGGCTCGGCCCACTTCTACGCCCTCGGCGCACCCCGCCCCGGCCACGACGACAACCCGTCCCTCGGCACCGGTGCCTACGCCCTCGACCAGTCCTGGCACATCGGCTGGCTGTTCGTCGCCGCCCTGTTCTGCGCGGTCTGACCGCCCCCGTGGGGCATCCGCCCATCACCGGATGCCCACGCGGGGGCCGCCAGACCGACTGGACGGCACGACCCGAGAGGACCGACATGGCGAGCTGCGCACACCCCGCCTTCCACTACACCTACGCGAACGGCAAGAAGTACATGGTCTGCACCCAGTGCGGGGCCATGTGGGAGGTCTGACCGCCCCCGTCAACCGAGGTAAGACGTGCCGCTGCTGCGGCGCAACCGACAAGTAGCCCTGCCCGGCGGCGCGACCCATGGCCTAGGAACCGTGCCGCGCCGCCGGCCCCTCACCGATCCCGTGAGACCTGTTGGAGGAACCCCCATCATGACCTCCCCCCGAGATGAGTTCGACTGGCAAACCGCCGAAGCCACCGAAGCCGACGTGACCGGCGGCCCGGATGCCGAGGTGGTCGACCTGGACGATGCCCGATCCCGCCGACACGCTTCCGTCACCCCGCCCGGCGACGGAAGCGACCTGGACGACGACACCGACGCCGACGCCGAGAGCGTTGATGACGGGCCGGGCCGCGTGGGCGGGCCGGTCGACATGGCCGAGCCCATCCCCGCCGAGGTGGTCGCCCGGCAGCGGGAGCGGCGGCCGATCCTGGCCGAATGGGCGCGCTCCGGCCGTGCGCTGCGGGCCGCCATGAAGCATCAGAGCAAGGACGCCGGCTACGTCACCGCCTACCACGGGGTTCGCCTGCCGAAGTACGCGGTGAAGGCCCTCGCATGGGCACCTGTCGGCGCGGTGCGCGGGATCGGGCAGGCGTTGCGGTGGGCGTCCGCTGAGGAAGGTAACTGGCACCTGCGGCAGGCCGCCGCGTCCCGTGGCGACGCCGACACCTGGCTCAAGCTCGATGCCCGCCGGCAGCGTCAGTCCGTGTGGCGGTGGTGGGTCCTGGCCGCTGGCACGGCCGGCACCGGAACCGGCGTCATCGTCCTGGCCGCTGGGCCGTCATGGTGGCGGTGGGCGGCGGCGGCCGTGGTGGTGCCGTTCCTCGCCACGCGGGGACGGCCGGCAGACAAGCCGCTCACCGACCGGGTGAGCGAGGGCACCCGCTACCGCAAGCTCACCGCCGACCTGGTCCGCCGGGCGCTCACCTCGCTGCAACTGGCCGCCATCAACTCCGCGGTTGCCAAGGACCCGAAGGCCATCAGCTTCCCGATGGACATCCACCGCGACGGCCCCGGCCACCTGGCCGTGGTCGATCTGCCCTACGGGGTGGAAGCCGCCGAAGTGGTCGCCCGGCGCGGCAAGCTCGCCTCAGCGATGCGGCTGCCGCTGGACCAGGTGTGGCCCGAACCCGCCCCGGGACACACCGGCCGCCTGGCCCTCTGGGTCGGCTACGAACCGGCCTCACAGATGAAACAACCCGCCTGGCCGCTGCTGGCCGGCACCGCCCGGGTGGACGTGTTCAAACCGTTCCCGTTCGCCACCACCCCCCGCCTGGACACCGTGGCCGTGGACCTGATGTTCCGCAACTTCCTGTTCGGCGGACAGCCGGGCAGCGGGAAGACGTTCGCGCTGCGGGACCTGATCCTTGCCGCCGCCCTCGACCCGCGTACCGAGATCCGGGGCTACGAACTCAAGGGCGTCGGGGACTTCGCCGTGTTGGAGCCGGTCATGGCCGAGTACGGCAACGGCTTCGACGACGACACCCTTGCCCGGTGCTTCGGGTTCATCGAGTGGCTGTACGAGGAGTGCCGCCGCCGCTCCAAGCGCATCGAGCACTACGCCCGGATGGGCAAGGCACCCGAGAACAAGGTCACCCCGGAACTGGCCAGCCTCAAGGGGTCCGGCCTTCACCCCCTGGTGGCGTGGTTCGACGAGTTGCAAGAGCTGATGACCAGCAAGTACGGCAAGGACGCCGGGGAAATCCTGGAAAAGGTCATCAAGCTCGGCCGCGCCCTGGGGGTGATCATCCTGATCGGTACGCAGATTCCCGACAAGGACAGCTTGCCGACCGGCATCACCCGCAACGTCAACTCCCGGTTCTGCCTCAGCGTCGCTGACCAGACGGCCAACGACATGATCCTTGGCACCTCGGCCTACAAGAACGGCCACCGGGCCACGGTGTTTCAGCCGGTCGACGAGGCCGGGTGGGGCATCCTGCGCGGGTTCGGCCCGAAGGCGTCGGCGGTGAGGTCGTTCTACGTCGACACCACCGCCGCCGCCCGCATCGTCGCCCGCGCCGTCGCCCTACGCACCACCGCCGGAACCCTGCCGAAGCCCGACGAGCAGACCCGCGACGTCGCCCCGGTGGCGGACGTGCTCGGCGACCTGGCCCGCGTGTGGCCCGGCGACGACAAGGCCGCATGGAACGAGACGTTGTGCGCGCTGCTGACCGAGCTGCGGCCCGAGGTCTACGCCGGGTGGGAAGCCGCGCAGCTCACCACCGCGCTCAAGCCGCACCCGCTGATCAAGGTCGGCGACGTGGGGCGGCGCATCGACGGCAAGCCGACCACCCGGCGCGGCATCAAACACACCGACCTCCTCAAGGCAATCGCGGAGCGTGACCGGAAGCGGTCCGCCGGCTAACCCGCCCGGTGGGTGCTAGCGCTAGCGGCCCGCACTGCTAGCGCTAGCACCCCCGCTAGCACCCCATCCGAATCATGAGCTGCCCTCTAGCGGATAGCAGCTCACGGCCCCGCACGCCCGAAAACCGGCCCGGGAGGCACTTGTGGACCCCCTGCTCATCCTCGCTATCGCCATCGCCACCCCTGCCATCTTGGTAACGCTTGGTTACGTCGGGCTGTGCTGGGTCAGCCCGTTCACCCGATGCCAGCGGTGCGCCGGAACCGGCCAGACCACCACCCGTGTCCTTCACCGCCCGCGCGGCTGCCGACGCTGCGACCGAGGCCACCGGCTCCGCACCGGACGGCGCATCTACAACTACGTCCACCGCATCCGCACCGAGGCCACCCGATGACCCGCCGACCCGCCGGCCACACCGAATGGTGCGGACGCGACCACCGCTGCAACCTCGGCGAACACCGCTCCGACCCCATCATGGTCGACCTGCCCGGCCACGGCCGCGCCGTCCTCGTCCGGGTACGGACCGCCGCCGGCCGCGACCACGCGGAGATTCGGCTACGGGTCGCCCTGGCCCCCGCCGAGCCGGCAGCCCGCCGCCAGTTGGCCGGCCTACTCGCCGACGTCCGCCAGGCCGTGACCCGAGCCGCCATCGCCGCCCAGCCCCGCCCCCGGCGGGCGGCGTAGTGACCGGCCTGCGGTGCGGCCACTGGATCGGCACCGCCGGCCGCTACTGCCACCACCCGGACCGCATCCGGCTCTACCTGCAAGGCCCGCGCTGCCCCGCCCACACGCCCTCAGCCCTGGCCGGGCGGCCCGAGCCACCTTCCACACCCATTCATCCGCCATCGACCGAAGGAAGGGATCTCATGCCCGACCCTGACCTGTTGGCCGCCGCCCTCGGCCACGCCGCACGCGGGTGGCACGTCTTCCCGCTACGCCCCGACGACAAGCGACCCGCCTTCCCCGACCACCCCGCCGAGACCTGTGCCGGCCGCGACCCGCGCTGCCGTGCCGCCGGCCGGCACCTCGGGTGGGAACCCCGCGCCACCTGCGACCCTGACCGCATCCGCCGGGCGTGGTCGGCCCGCCCCTACGGCATCGGCATCGCGTGCGGCCCCTCGCGGTTGGTGGTGGTCGACCTCGACCGGCCGAAGCACCCGGCCGAGGCGGGCGGCCGTGACGGCCTGGCCGTGCTCGCCGACCTGGCCGCCGCGCACGCCGCCGTCATCGACCCCACGTACACCGTGACCACCGGCCGGGGCGGCACCCACCTCTACTACCGGCACCCCGACGACGGGCCGGCGCTGCGCAACACCGCCGGCACCCTCGGCCCCCTGGTCGACACCCGCGCCCACGGCGGCTACGTCGTCGCCCCCGGCAGCACCGTCGCCGGTCGGCGGTACACCGTCGACCTGGACACCGACCCCGCCCCGCTGCCCGGATGGCTCGCCGGCCTACTCGCCCCCGCCCCGCTGCCGCCGCAACGCCCGGTGGTGGTCGACCTGCCGACCGACCGCACCGGGGCGTACGTGCGGGCGGCCGTCACCCGCGAGGTGCAACGGGTCACCGGCGCCGCCCCGGGCGAGCGCAACCGCTGCCTCTACATCGCCGCCGTGGCCCTCGGCCAACTCGTAGCCGGCGGCGCGCTGGCCGCCGATGACGCGCAAAGCGTGCTGGAACAGGCGGGCGCTGCTGCCGGGCTGCGCGCCGCCGAGGTGTACCGCACCGTCCGATCCGGGCTCACCGCCGGCTCCCACCGCCCCCGAAAGGTGGCCGCATGACCGCCGCCCGTCTCCACCTCGTCACCGACCCGGCCGACACCACCGGCCAGCAATCCGCGGGCGGCCCGCTGTGGGATGTTCCAGTGCCGTTGACCGGCCCCAACACCGCGCCGCCGCCGTTCCCGGCCGAGGTGTTCCCCCGGTGGCTCGGCGACATGGTGACCGGCGTTGCCCGGTTCACCCAGACCGATCCGGCCATGGCCGGCACCCTCGCCGTGGCGGTGCTGTCGGCGTGCGCGGGTGGCCGCTTGGAGGTCGAGCCGGTCGCCGGGTGGCGGGAGCCGGTGAACGTGTTCGCCGCCGTCATCGCCGGCCCCGGCGAGCGGAAGTCGCCGGTTCACCGGGCCATGACCGCGCCGCTGTTCGCCGCGCAATCGACGCTCGGCGACGCGATGCGCCCGAGGATCGCCGAGGCCGCCGCGCTGCGCGACATCGCCGACCGGCAGGCCGAGCAAGCCAAGACCCAGGCCGCGAAGGCGACCGACCCCGGCAAGCGCGACGAGGCGTCCGCCGAGGCCGTGGCCGCCGCCATCGCCGCCGAGGCCATCACCGTTCCTACCCTGCCGAAACTGATCGTGGACGACGCCACCCCCGAAGCCCTCATCGGCCTGATGGCCGCCAACGGCGGACGGATGGCGATCATCAGCGATGAAGGCGGCATCTTCGACACCCTCGCCGGCCGGTACTCCGGTGCCCCCAACCTCGACCCCTACCTCAAAGGCCACGCCGGGCAGCCGATGAGTAACGAACGGCAGACCCGCGAGGGAGCCTCGGTCGAGAAGCCCGCGCTGACCGTGTGCGTGATGGCGCAACCGACCGTGCTGCGCAAGTTCGGCGGTAACGCCGACCTCGCCGGGCGCGGCTTGCCGGCCCGGTTCCTGTTCGCCCTGCCCCGCTCGTTGGCCGGATACCGGTCCGTGGACAGCGACCCGGTGCCCGAGGCCGTGACCGCCGGCTACGCCCACCGGGTGCACGACCTGGCCGCCACCCTCGCCGAATGGACCGACCCCGCCGTGGTCACCCTCACCGAGGAAGCCGGCCGCGTACGGCGGGCCGCCGCCGAGCAGGTCGAGACCGAGCTACGGCCCGGCGGCAGCCTCTACGACATGCGGGAATGGGGCAACAAACTCTCCGGCGCGACGCTGCGCCTGGCCGGGTTGCTGCACGTCGCCCACCACCCCGCCGACGCGTGGCGACGCCCGATCGACGCCGACCGGATGGCCGACGCCGTACGGCTCGCCGAGTTCTTCGCCGCCCACTACCGCGCCGCGCTCACCACCATCGGCAGTGACACCGCGATCGAGAACGCCCGCTACGTGCTCGGCGTGCTCACCAGCAAGGGCATGACCACCTTCACCCGCCGGGAGCTACACCGCCGCGTCTCCCGCCAGCTCCCGAAGTCCGACGCCGTGTCGGCGGTGCTCGCCGAACTGGCCGCCCTCGGATGGGTCCGCCACGGCCCGGACGGCCGCTACGAACTGCACCCCCGCGCCGTCGCCGAGGCCCCCGACCCCGTTGACACGCTGACAACCGCCCCCGGCGACGACGTTTCCGCAGCTCAGCACACCCGCCAGGGTGTCAACGGGCCGCGTTGACAGCCGTTGACAGGCGTTGACAATCCACCGCCGGCCCGCCCGGTGTCAACGGGTGTCAACGCCTGTCAACGGGGGGCGTTGACACCTCGATGCCGGCCCTCACCTGCGGAAACACCCGCGCGCCGGCCGATTGTCAACGTGTCAACGCCTCCCGGCCCCTTCCCGACGCCCACCGGCACCGACCGGCCCGCCGACCCCCTCGCACGTAGCCCGCTGAGAGCCACGGAGACGAATCACCCAACGCCCTACACCCGGACATGTCGGATCTTGCGTCTAGGGCGCTCTCAGCGGGCCGTTCTACGCCCTTTCACGGCAACACCTTTCCACCCCTTGCAAGATGGCTACCGCCGACCGAAAGGCCCTCACCGTGCGACTCGTAACGCAGAATCCCCCACCGGAAGCGGCCACCACCCCGGAAACGCACGACACCTTCCGGCTGTCGTCCAAGCCGTTCATGTCCACGGAGGAACTTGCCGCGCTGCTGGATGTCGACCCGTCGACCATCCGGCGGTGGCGTACCGTCCCGCCCTTGCAGGGTCCGCCGTTCATCCAGATTTCCGACCGCGTGGTGAAGTACGCGACGGCCGACGTAGAGCGCTGGCTCTCCGCCCGCCGGGTCTACCCGAAGGCGGCATGATGGCACCTCCCCAGCAACCACCGATCGGCGTACAGCTCGCATCCGATGTGGAGGTGCGGCCGGGCCGGGAGCGCCCCTACCGGGCGCGCGTCCGGTGGGTCGACCCGACGACCAAGCGCCGGCTGTCCAAGTCCGAGACCGTCGCCACCCCGGAAGAGGCGCAAGCGTGGATCGACGGAATCGTCAGTGCGGCGCGAGGTGGCGTCGATCCGGTCGCCGCGACAAAGCGACTGGCCGAGTACGGCGAAAGCGTGATGACGCTGGCGCTGCGCGGCCTGGAACGGAAGACGCTTGACCCGTACCTTGCCGGCTGGCGTAAACGAGTGATTCCCGCCCTCGGCCACATCCCGATCCGGATGATTACCAACGGCGCGGTTGACCGGGCCGTACATGGGTGGATCGCCGACGAGTGCAGTCGATCGACGGTCAAGAACAGCCTTGCCGTGCTGGTCCGAGTGATGCAGCAGGCCGTACGAGACGGGATCATTCAACGAAATCCCGCTCAGGTGACCGGGTGGCAGCGCGAGTACCAGCGAGCGGAAGACGAATTGGACGACCCGCGCACGCTGGCCCTGCCTCACTGGGAAGCGCTGGAACAGCTTGCCGCCGCCTTGGTCGAACGGTCTGCGAACGGCTTCCCCGGTTGGGGCGAGGTGACCATCTTCGCCGCGTGCACGGCCGCCCGGATCGGCGAGGTTTCCGGCGTGAGGGCAGAGGACATCGACCGGAAAACCTGGATGTGGACGGCACGCCGACAGACCACGCCCGGCCCCGGTGGCCTGATCGACAAGGGCACCAAGGGAAAGCGCGCCCGGATGGTCCCGCTGATCGAAGAGGTACGGCCGATCGTCGCCCGCCGCCTGGACTCGGTCGCCGAGCCGCACTCCCGACTGTTCACCGGGCCGCGTGGCGGACGAATCAGCACAGCCGTACTGCGGGACGCGACGCACTGGGATGAGGTGGTGACGAAGCTCGGCTACGAACACCTGCGCCGGCACGACCTACGGCACACCGGGCTGACCTGGATGGCCGACGCCGGGGTCCCGGTGCACGTGCTGAGGAAGATCGCCGGTCACGGATCGCTGACCACGACACAGCGGTACCTGCACCCCGACCGGCAGTCGATCACCGACGCCGGAACGGCGCTCAGCGCCCACTTGAAGGCCCGCCGGTCCCCAGGTGGTCCCCAGCTACGCGCCGTCTAGATCAGCAAATCCCCACTGTTCCAGTACGAATTAGAGGCCGTTGACCAGGGAAAATATCCCGGTCGACGGCCTCTTTTCGTGCTGTCGGGACGGCCGGATTCGAACCGACGACCCCTTGACCCCCAGTCAAGTGCGCTACCAAGCTGCGCCACGTCCCGATGCTCCCGCGCGCATCTCCCCGCGGCAACCGATACAGCTTAGCGCAGGATCTTTCCCCCACGCGCACCGCCCCTCCCGCGTCGTCGGGCGTTGCCCTGCCCACCACTCCTAAGCCGTCCTAGGAGGATAGGGAAGTTGGTGGGCGCGCAAGTGCCGGGTGGGCACACGGCCCACCCGGCTCTCAGGACGTACGAATCAGCCGTGCGCCTTGCCCCGGCCGCCCGGGCCGAGCTTCTTGCGCGGGCGTACCGAGATCTCCACCGGGCTGCCCTCGAAGCCGAACTCCTCACGGAGCTTGCGCTCGACGAAGCGCTGGTAGCCGGCGTCCAGGGGCGCGGTGGTGAAGAGCACGAACCGCGGCGGGGCGACGCCCGCCTGGGTGGCGAAGAGGATCTTCGGTGCCCGGCCGCCGCGGATCGGGTGCGGGGTGGCCTGCACCAGCGCGGTCAGCCAGGCGTTGAGCGGTGCGGTCGGCACCCGGGTCTCCCAGCTCGCCAGGGCCTTGCGCAACGCCGGGGCGAGCTTGTCGACCGCGCGGCCGGTCATCGCCGACAGGTTGAGCCGCAGCGCCCACGGGATGCGGCGCAGCTCCCGCTCGATCTCCTTGTCCAGGTAGTACCGACGGTCGCCGTCAACCAGGTCCCACTTGTTGAAGGCGATCACCAGTGCCCGGCCGGACTCGGTGACCATGGCCAGGATCCGCTGGTCCTGCTCGCTGATCGGCTCGCTGGAGTCGAGCAACACCACCGCCACCTCGGCGGCCTCGATCGCCCCGGCCGTCCGCAGACTGGCGTAGTACTCGGTGCCGCTGGCCTTGCCGACCCGCTTGCGCAGCCCGGCCGTGTCCACCAGCTGCCAGGTCTCCCCGCCGATGGTGACCAGACTGTCCACCGGGTCGACGGTGGTGCCGGCGACCGCGTCGACGACCGCCCGCTCCTCGCCGGAGAACCGGTTGAGCAGGCTGGACTTGCCGACGTTGGGGCGGCCGACCAGGGCCACCCGGCGCGGCCCACGCGGGCGGTTCTCCTCGATGGGCGGTGCCTCGGGCAGCGCCTCAAGGATCTTGTCGAGCAGGTCGCCGGAGCCCCGGCCGTGCAGCGCGGAGACCGGGAACGGCTCACCGAGGCCGAGGGACCACAGCGAGGTCGCCTCCATCTCGATGGAGGCGTTGTCGGCCTTGTTGGCCACCAGGATGACCGGCTTGGCGCTGCGCCGCAGCATCTTCACGGCGGCCTCGTCCACGTCGGTGGCGCCGACCATCGCATCGACCACGAAGATCACCACGTCGGCCGTGGCGACGGCGATCTCGGCCTGCGCGGCGATCGCCCCGGCCCGGTCCTTCGCGTCGGGCTCCCAGCCGCCGGTGTCCACCACGGTGAACGCCCGGCCGGTCCACTGCGCGTCGTAGGGGACCCGGTCCCGGGTCACCCCGGGGACGTCCTCCACGACCGCCTGGCGGCGGCCGATAATCCTGTTCACCAGGGTGGACTTGCCAACGTTGGGGCGGCCGACCACGGCCACCACCGGCACCGGGCCGGTCGGCTCCTCGACAGCAAGGTCCCGCTCGCGCAGCTCCGTCCAGCTCTCTTCCGTACTCACGCCACTCCCCGTTCGGTCAACAGCACACGCAGCCGGTTGACGACCTCGTCGATGCCCAGCTCGGTGGTGTCCAGCACCACCGCGTCGGCTGCCTGCTGCAACGGGTCGGCCTTGCGGGTGGAATCGAGCTTGTCCCGCCGGGCCAGGTCCGCGGCGGTGGCGGCCACGTCGGCGGCGGCCTCGGCGCTGCGCCGCTGGGCACGCGCCGCCTCCGAGGCGGTCAGGTAGACCTTCAGGTCCGCGTCCGGGGCGACGACCGAGCCGATGTCACGGCCCTCGACCACGATCCGGCCGGCCTTGGCAATCAACTCCCGCTGCCGGGCCACCAGCAGCGCCCGCACCGACGGCACGGCGGCCACGGCGGAGACCGCGGTGGTGACCTCGGGGCCCCGGATCTCGGCGTCGACGTCGACGCCATCGGCGGTCACCGCGTACCCCTGAGGGTCGGTGCCGATGCTCAGGTCGACCTCGGCGGCGACCTTGCCCACCGCGGCGGCGTCGGTCAGGTCGACCCCGGAACGCAGCACCGCCCAGGTGATCGCCCGGTACATCGCGCCGGTGTCGAGGTAGCGGGCGTCGAGCCCGGCGGCGAGCCGCCGGGAGACGGTGGACTTACCCGAACCGGACGGCCCGTCCACAGCCACCACGCAGCGCCCGGCCCGTACGTTTTCCTCCACCGTGATCCTCCTCAGCCCGTGCCTCGCGGGGCCCGGCGGCCCGTCGCGAGCGGTTGTTGTCGTCGTCAATCATGCCCACGGCCCGCCTCGGGTCCGCGTGCGACGCCGCAGGTGGCGACCCACGCCACCGCGCGCCCCGATCGGGGCGTCACGGAAGCCTACCGGTTGTCCTACCCCGCGCTGCGGGGTCAGTCACCCACCGCCTTGAACAGGGCGGCGACCTCCGCGTTGGTGAGCCTGCGGGTACGCCCGGAGCGCAGGTCGCCGAGGCGGATCGGCCCGAGCGAGGTACGCACCAACCGGGAAACCGGGTGCCCGACCTCGTCCAGCAGGCGCCGGACGATGTGCTTTCGCCCCTCGTGCAGCGTCAGCTCCACCTGGGCGGTCTTGCCCAGGGTGTCCACCACCTTGAATGAGTCGACCGTCACCGGGCCGTCCTCCAGCTCGACGCCGGCTGCCAGCCGCTTGCCGAGGCTGCGCGGGATCGGCCCGGCCACCTCGCACAGATACGTCTTCGACACCTCGTACGACGGGTGCATCAGCCGGTGGGCGAGGGTGCCGTCGTTGGTGAGCAACAGCAGGCCCTCGCTGTCCGCATCGAGCCGCCCGACGTGGTAGACCCGCTGCTCCACCCGGTTGCTGAGGAAGTCCGACAGCGCGGCACGTCCCTTTTCGTCCGCCATGGTGGAGACGACCCCGCGCGGCTTGTTCATCGCCAGGTACACCAGGCGGGTGTCGGCCACCAGCCGCTCGCCGTCGACGTGGATCACGGCGGTGGCCGCGTCGACCTTGTCGCCGAGCTTGGCCACCCGGCCGTCGACGGTGACCCGGCGGCGGAAGATCAGGTCCTCGCAGGCACGGCGGGATCCCACGCCGGCGGCGGCCAGCACCTTCTGGAGGCGTTCGGCCCCCTCGAAGACGGGCGCGTCGGGTTTGGGGGCACGGTCATCGGGTCGCATCGGCAAGCTCTTCTACGTCGTTGGGGAGGAACGGGGCGAGCGGGGGCAGTTCGTCGACCGAGTTCAGCCCCAGCTTTTCCAGGAACATGGTGGTGGTCCGGTAGAGGAACGCCCCGCTGTCTGCTTCGGTGCCGCACTCCTCGACCAGGCCGCGAGAGACCAGCGTACGGATCACCCCGTCGCAGTTGACACCCCGGATGGCCGAGATCCGCGAACGGGTCACCGGCTGCTTGTACGCCACCACGGCGAGTGTCTCCAACGCCGCCTGAGTCAGCCGGGCCGACTGCCCGTCCAGTACGAACCGCTCGACGTACGTAGCGTATTCCGGGCGGGTGTAGAGCCGCCAGCCGCCGGCGGCCCGGCGCAGCTCGAAGCCGTGCCCGGCGGCGGTGTAGCCAGCCGCGATGTCGTCGAGCACCGGGCCGATCCGCTCGGGCAACTGCTCCAGCACCTGGGCGAGGATCAGCTCGCTGACGGGTTCGTCGACGACCAGCAGGATCGCCTCCAGCGCCCCGCGCAGCTCCGCGTCGTCGAGCAGCACGGCCGGGGGTGGCTCGGGTGCCCTCCGCCGCCCCCGCCTCGGGCCCCCCTCCGAAACGCCCCCGCCACCGCTTCCGCCGACCGTCCCGGAACCGCCACCGCTTCCGCTTCCGCTTCCGCTTCCGCCGACCGTCCCGGAACCGTCAGCGCTTCCGCCACCAGCGGCGGCGACCTCGGGAACACCGACGTCCCCCGCCGGAGTGCCCCCATCGGCCGTGACGACCGATTCCGGCCCCTCCCTGCCCCGATCCGCACCAGGATCGGTTGCCGCGGCGATCTCGTCGTCGGAGATCTTGGAGGGAATCGGCCCCTCCGGGGGCCGTTTGCTTCCAAGGTCTTCCGGAGCCGGATCCGGATCCGGATCCGGATCCAGATCCAGATCCAGATCCAGATCCGGGTCGGGGTCGGGGAGAGCCGGTGCGGGTGGTGCCGGGGGTTCCGGGCGGGGCTCGGCGGGGCGATCCCAGGGTGGAACCCAGGCGGCGGCCTGATCGGCCAGGGAGTCGCGGCGTTCCTCGTCGCTCACTGCGGTCGCTCCTCCGTCGCTGCCTCGTCCACCGCTGCCTCGTCCACCGCTGTCTCGTCCACCGCTGCCTCGTCCATCGGCACCACGTCCATCGGCACCTCGCCCGCCGGCATTTCGGTCCGCACCCCGCCCGGTGGCTCGCCGGGTGCGGCGACCGGGCCGTCCGCCGAGTCGGGCGGAGCGCCGGCGTACTCGTCGACATGCAGGTCGGCGGTGCCGTCGGCCGGGCCGGTCCAGCGGACCGTCAGCTCCTCCAGGGCCTGCTCCTGCACGAAGGAGACCAGGCCCTCCCGATACAGCTCCAGCAGGGCCAGGAACCGGGCCACCACCTCCAGGGTGGCCTCACAGTCGGCGCAGAGCAGGGAGAACGTCGCAGTGCCGGCCCGGCGCAGCCGCTCGGCGAGGATCGCCGCGTGCTCGCGGACGCTGACCCGGACCATGTGCACGTGCGCGATGGACACCTCGGGCACCGGCTTCGGGGTCATCGCCTTCACGGCGAGCCGGAGCAGCCGCTCGGGGCCGATGCCGAGGACCAGGTCGGGCAGCGCCTCGGCGTACCGGGGCTCCAGGGTGACCGCGCGGGGGTACCGCCGGCCGCCCACCGCCTCCAGTTCGGCGATGTGCGCCGCCGCCTCCTTGTACGCCTTGTACTGCAACAGCCGGGCGAAGAGCAGGTCCCTCGCCTCCAGCAGGGCCAGGTCCTCCTCGTTCTCCACCTCGGCGGAGGGCAGCAGCCGGGCTGCCTTCAGATCGAGCAGGGTGGCCGCGATCAGCAGGAACTCGCTGGCCTCGTCCAGGTCCCACTGGTCTCCCATCGCCCGGATGTAGGCGATGAACTCGTCGGTGACCCGGTGCAGGGCGACCTCGGTGACGTCGAGCTTGTGCTTGCCGATCAGTTGCAGCAGCAGGTCGAACGGGCCGGTGAAGTTGTCCAGCCGCACCGTGAAGCGGGTGCCCTCCCCCGCCACCACCCCGGGCGTCGCCACGTCGTCGACCACCTCGGCCGGGGCGTCGACCTCGGGGGGCGGGAGCGCGGCGGGCGGGTCGAGGGGCGGGGCGGTCACCGGACGACCGTAGTCCACGCTCCCCGGGCACCGGCGGCACGGCACGCCCCGGACCAGGAGCGCACGCCGGCCGGACGGGGCACGGGGGCTACCGCTCCGCCTGCGCGGCGATCACCTCGCGGGCGAGTTGCCGGTAGTTGCGGGCCCCGGACGAGGCCGGGTCCATGGTGGTGATCGGCGCGCCGGCCACGGTCGACTCGGGGAACTTCACCGTCTTGGTGATCACCGTCTGGTAGACCTTGTCGCCGAACGCCTCGACCACCCGCTGAAGCACCTGGCGGCAGTGGGTGGTGCGGCTGTCGTACATGGTGGCGAGGATGCCCTCGAGCTCCAGGTCGAAGTTGAGCCGCTCGCGCACCTTGTCGATGGTGTCCAGCAGCAGGGCCACACCCCGGAGGCTGAAGAACTCGCACTCGAGCGGGACGAGTACGCCGTGCGCGACGGTCAGCGCGTTGATCGCCAGCAGGCCGAGCGACGGCTGGCAGTCGATCAGGATGTAGTCGTATTCCTTGCGGACGCTGCGCAGCACCCGGGCCAGGGCCATCTCCCGAGCGACCTCGTTGACGAGTTGTATCTCGGCGGCGGAGAGGTCGATGTTGGCCGGCAGCAGGTGCAGGCCGGCCACGTCGGTCTTGATGAGGACGTCCTCGGCGGTGACGTCGTCCTGCATCAGGAGGTTGTAGACCGACAGGTCGAGGTTGTGCGGGTTGACCCCGAGCCCCACCGAGAGGGCTCCCTGCGGGTCGAAGTCGACCAGCAGCACCTTCCGGCCGTACTCGGCCAGGGCTGCGCCCAGATTGATCGTGGTGGTGGTCTTGCCGACGCCACCCTTCTGGTTGGCCATCGCGATGATCCGGGCCGGGCCGTGCCGGTCCGTGGGCATCGGCTCCGGGATCGGCCTGCGCATCGTGTAGGCCGCCGGATCCGCCGGACCGAGACCCGCACCGAGCGAGGCCTGCTGCTCGCGGAGCTCCGTCGTCCAGGTCTCGGCACGGTCACCGTTGCCAGCCATGTCTTCGTTGCCCCCTCCCGACGACCACCCGGCGTCGGAGCCGTCCGACGTCCCTCGCAGCGCCGCTGCGCACCCCGGTCATCCACCCGCAAGGTCCGCGCCATGCCGACTGTACGCCACGGGCCAGCAGGGAGTTCGGCACCGGTACGGCGTGTCGGGCGGCACGCCGAACCAGTCGGGCCCGCGGGGCCGGGGCAGGGCACGAGCGGGATCGTGGGCCGGGCAGATACGGATCACGGGCGCGGGGCGTGAGGGTCAGCCCCGGGCGCGGGGATGGGCGGTGGCGTACACCTCGCGCAGCCGCTCCACAGTGACCAACGTGTACACCTGCGTGGTGGTCACCGAAGCGTGGCCGAGCAGCTCCTGCACCACCCGCACGTCGGCGCCCCCGTCGAGCAGGTGGGTGGCGTACGAGTGGCGCAGGGTGTGCGGGGAGACCGCGGCGGGGCCGTCCACCGGCAGTCCGGCCTGCTCGGCGGCCCGCCGCAGGATGGTCCAGGCCCCCTGCCGGGTCAACGCTCCCCCGCGGGCGTTGACGAAGACCGCCGGGGTGCCCCGGCCGGTGGCGACCAGCCCGGGACGGGCCCGCACCAGCCAGGCGCGCAGCGCCTCGACGGCGTACCCGCCGATCGGCACGAGGCGGGTCCGGCCGCCCTTGCCGCGCAGCAGCACCGTCCCCTCCCCGGTGTCCAGGTCGTCGACCGCCGCGCCGACGGCCTCGGAGATGCGCGCCCCGGTCCCGTACAGGAACTCCAGCAGCGCCCGGTCGCGCAGCGCGAGCGAGGCGCCCTCCCCGGTGGCGGTCACCGGCCCGGCGGTCTCCAGCAGCCGGGTCACCTGGTCGACGGCGAGCGCCCGGGGCAGCCGGCGCGGCGGCGCGGGCGGCCGCACGTCCCGGCTCGGGTCCGCGCCGGCCAGCCCCTCGCGCAGCGCGAAGCGGTGCAGGCCGCGCACGGCGCTGGCCGCCCGCGCGGCCGAGGAGACCGCCAGCGGCGGGTGGCCGTCGTCGCCGGCGCGCAGCCGGGCCAGGTGCGCCTCGACCTGTCCGGCGTCGACGGCTGCCAGGTCGGCGACGCCGGCGACGGCGAGCGTCGCGAGGTAGCGCTCCAGATCCCGGCGGTACGACGACAGGGTGTTCGCGGACAGTCCCCGCTCGACGGTGAGGTGGTCGAGGTAGCCGCGCACGGCGCGACGCAGGGCCGGCGCGGGCTCCTCGCCCGCCCCGGCCCCTTCGGGCGTCACGATCGCCGCGTTCTCGGTCAGGCCAGCACCTCGTCCAGCGACAGGGCCGACATGCCGTGGGCCTCGGCGACCGGGCCGTAGACGACGCGACCGTCGTGGGTGTTCAGGCCCAGCGCCAGGGCCGGATCGTGGCGCAGCGCCGCACGCCAGCCCCGGTTGGCCAACTCCAGGGCGTAGGGCAGGGTGACGTTGGTCAGCGCGTAGGTGCTGGTGTGTGGCACCGCCCCGGGCATGTTCGCCACACAGTAGAAAATCGACTCGTGCACCTGGTATGTCGGCTCGGCGTGCGTGGTGGGGCGGGAGTCCTCAAAGCAGCCACCCTGGTCGATGGAGATGTCGACCAGCACGCTGCCCGGCTTCATCCGGGAGACCAGCTCGTTGGAGATCAGCGTCGGGGCCTTCGCCCCGGGCACCAGGACCGCGCCGATGACCAGGTCCGCGTCGAGCACGGCCCGCTCGATCTCGTACGCGTTGGAGGCGACCGTCTGCAGGTGGCCACGGTAGATGGCGTCGGCCTGGCGCAGTCGGGCGACGTTCTTGTCCAGCAGCAGCACCTCGGCCTGGAGGCCGAGCGCGATCGCGGCGGCGTTCATGCCGGACACGCCGGCGCCGATGACCACGGTCTTCGCCGCGTACACGCCGGAGACGCCGCCCATCAGGATGCCGCGTCCGCCGCCCTGCCGCTGCAGGTGGTACGCGCCGACCTGCGGGGCGAGCCGGCCGGCCACCTCGGACATCGGGGCGAGCAGCGGCAGCGACCGGTCGGGCAGCTCGACGGTCTCGTACGCGATGCCGGTGACCAACCGGTCGACCAGCGCGTCGGTGCACGGCTTGGACGCGGCCAGGTGCAGGTAGGTGAAGAGCACCTGCCCCGCGCGCATCCGGTGGTACTCCTCGGCGATCGGCTCCTTGACCTTGAGCACCAGCTCGGCGGCCTCCCACACCTCGTCGGCGGTGGCGACGATCTTCGCCCCGGCCGCGGTGAACTCCTCATCGGTGATGCTCGATCCGACGCCGGCACCGGCTTCGAGGAAGACCTGGTGACCGCTGCGAACGAACTCGTTGACGCCCGCCGGGGTGATCGCCACCCGGTACTCGTGGTTCTTGACCTCGCGGGGGATTCCGACCTTCACGATGCAGGCACCTCTCTCGGGGCGTCCCACCCCGACCGCACGGTGCGCGGCGGCCCCATTGCCACCGCGGTCCACCGGTCACGCGGCGGCAGTCTAGGCGCGCCGTTCGTCGTCGAGCACCGACACTGTGACATCCGGTACCCGGCAGCGCTGACGATGTGTCAGGAATCGGTGGTACCTACGGCGGGTGGCGTCTCAGCCATTCGGCCACAATCCGCTCCCATCGTCCCAGGTAGGGCCGGGCGGTACGGACAGGACGTGAGTGGATCATTAGGGTGTCGCCCCATGACCACTCCTTATCAGCAGTACCCGCAGGGCGTCTCCGACAAGAGCAAGCTCGTCGCGGGTCTCCTCGGCATCTTCCTCGGCACCTTCGGTGTCGGGCGTTTCTACATGGGCGACACCAAGACCGGCGTGATCCAGCTCGTAGTGAGCCTGGTGACCTGCGGCGTCGGCGGCATCTGGGGCCTCATCGACGGCATCCTGATCCTGGTCAACGGCGGTGTCGACGGACAGGGTCGCCCCCTGCGCGACTGACGTCCCAGGGCACCGGGGGGGGGGGGGGGGGGGGGCGGGCCCCCCCCCCCCCCCCCCCCCCCCCCCGCCCCCCCGGGGGGGCCGCCCCCCGGGGGCCCCCTCTCGCGTTCCCCATGGAGTATCGGCCCATGGAGTGTCAGCCCGCGC
>NZ_JAPZLF010000036.1:0-23970 GCF_033804645.1 Micromonospora sp. RTGN7
GCCCGCACGTCCGGGGAAACAACGACGACGACGCGCCACGAAAACAGGGGAAAGAAGCAGAAGACGGGCTGCCCGGCGGCTCGGCCTGCTCGGGTGTCCGGGGGGTGTAACGATCCGGGCCGGGCCCGCATTCCGGGGGTGGCCGGTGGCCGGGGTGCTGTCCCCGGGCGGGTTACCCGACGCGGTGAGGCAGGGGCCCGGCGGGGCGGCGGACCGCCCGGGTATGCCATGTACAACGCCCCGACCCCCGCCCGGGATTCCACCACCAGAGTGCCGTCGGCCACCGCAGATCGCCACAAACCGGACAGCTCGCCGAAGTGGTGCGCCGCGCCGGGACGCGATCGGTGCGAAACGGCGCATCCCGTGCCGGTCCGGCAGCAAAAGACAACGTGGAGCGGAACCGTACGGCGGGGCGTCGGTGCGGCAGCAAAAGACAACGTGGGGTCGAACGGGGCGGGGCGTCGGTGCGGGCGGGGTCGTGCTTCAGAGCCAGCCGGAGCGGCGGAAGAGGCGGTGCAGGACCAGCGCGGCGGTCGCCATCACCAGCAGCACCGCGGGGTAGCCGTAACGCCAGTTCAGTCCGGGCATGTTGGCGAAGTTCATCCCGTACATCCCGGCGACGGCGGTCTGTGTGGCGGCGATCGCCGCCCATGAGGCGATCTTGCGCAGGTCGTTGTTCTGGTCGACGGCCAACTGCGCCAACCGGGCCTGCAGGATGGAGTTGAGCAGGTCGTCGTACGCGCCGACACGGTCGACGGCCCGGGCCAGGTCGCTGTCCACGTCGGCGAACCAGCGGCGCAGGGCCGGGGGCGGGCCGGCGCCGTGCTGACCGAGGAGCGTCCGCAGCGGTTCCTGCGACGGCAGCACCGCCCGCTTGAACTCGACGATCTCCCGCTTGAGCTGGTAGATCTGCTGGATGTCGGCGGACCGGTCGCGGGCGAAGACGGTCTCCTCCAGCCGTTCCAGGTCCGTCTCGACCTGGCCGGCGACCTCCAGGTACAGCTCGACCATGCGGGCGTAGACCGCGTACGCCACGGCCCAGGGGCCCTCGGCCAGCACCGCCCGGCGGCGCTGGACGTCCTCGCGGACCGGGGCGAGCGCTCCGGCCGCGCCGTGCCGGACGGTGATGGCGAACCGGTCGCCGAGGAAGATCATCACGTCGCCGGTGTCGATCACCTCGGAGGTGTCAGTCAGTTCGGTGTGTGCGACGTAGCCGGCGGTGCGCAGCACCAGCAGCGTCACGTCGCCGTACCGTTGCAGGGTGGGGCGGTGGCCGTCGGCGAGCGCCTGCTCGACGTGGTGCTCGTCGAGGCCGAAGGTCAGGCCGACGGCGGCCATCACCGCCGGCGCCGGGTCGTGCAGCCCCAGCCAGACGAACGACCGTCGGCCTCGGCCCCGGCTCTGCGCGTACGCGTCGGTGTAGTGCCGGCTGCCGGGTTGGCGTCGCCCGTCGACGTAGACCGCGCAGTCGACCACGGCGTCGGGGTTGGAGTGTCGACCGGTGGGCGCGGCGGCCTCGGCCGGTCGGCTCCAGGCACGGTGTAACAGGGTGGGTAGTCGCCGCACCCATCGGGCCCGCACTGGTCGCTGGTCCACCGGTCACCTCCGCCTTGCCGGGACTGACGGCAACCGTAGGCGATCTCGCGGCCCCGGGCGCTGCGGGGGCGGGCGGTCAGGGGATGAGGGTGGCGTAGACGACGACGTTGTCCAGGTAGGAGTGCGCGCGTTCGTCGAAGCGGCCACCGCAGGTGATCAGGCGCAGCCGGGGTACGGTGCCCGCGCCGTAGACCAGGCCGGTAGGGAAGCCCGTCTTCGGGTACGACCCGACGCCGTCCACGGCGAACGTTGCGACCTGGGTGTCGGAGCGGGTGATGTGGATGCGGTCGCCCGGTCTGAGCCGGCCGAGGGCGAAGAAGACCGCCGGGCCGGTCTCGCGGGAGTCGACGTGACCGACGACGACGGCGTTGCCGGCCTCGCCGGGGCTGGCCCCGAGGCGGTACCAGCCGGCGACGGTCGGCCGGTGCGTCGGGGGAACCTCCAGTTCCCCGGCGGCGCTGGCGGCGACCGGCACCAGGTCGGCGGTCACGTCGAGCGTGGGGATGGTGATCCGGAGGGGAGTGGCGCGGGGTAGCGGCGTCGCGGGGACGGTGGTGCGGCCCGTCGCCGGGTCGGTCACGGTGCCCGGTGCGGGCTGGGGTGGTCGTGGGGGCGTGCGGGTCGCTCCGACGGCGAGCAGCCCGCCCCCGGCGATGCCGGTCAGTGCGATGAGCGCCACGGCGGCCCGTGGCATGCGGTCGCCGGTGGGCACGTCGCCTCCTTCGCGGGTATGGCGGGTGCCCGTGGCGGCGTGGGCCGTCGCGGGCACCCGTCTCAGGGATGGTGGTGACGTGGATCGTCAGGGGCGGGTGCCCGCGCGGCGTCGGCGGCGCATCAGGAGCGCTGCGCCGGTGGCGGCGGCCCCGACCAGGGTGCCGCCGGCGGCCAGGAAGCCGGTGTTGTCCGGGTCCGCGCCGGCGCCGGCCGGTGCCCCGCCGATCGGGGTGACGGTGAACGTCGCGTTGCCCGAGGATGACCCGTCGCCGCAGGTAGCGGTGACCGTGTAGGTGCCGAGGGTGAACCCGGCGGTGAACAGTTCGGCGCTGAGCCCGCCGCCTGCGGCGGCGGTGGTGGACCGGACGTTCTGGTCGCGGTCGGGGCCGGTGACGCGGAAGAGCGCGTCACCGGACTTCGGGTTGCAGGTCGAGGTGAGCACGACCGTCCCGCCGACGGGGGTGGTGGCCGGTGACACCGTGGTGTCCGCGAGCGCGGCGGCCGGGAGCAGGAGCGTGCCGAGACCCACGCCGAGCGCCGCCGATCCGAGAACTGACTGTGCCTTCATACGCGTCTTCCCTCACTTTTCGTCCGCTGACTGCGTGGGACGTCGTTCGGGTGGCCAACTCCGTGACTAGCACCGGTGTGCCCAACACTAGGAGGGTTGGCCCCCCGATCAGGTGAAAACGAGAATTCCTCGTTGTCGTCACGTGTCCACCCGGGCGGCATGAGAGCTGCGGATACGGAGGTGCGGGCGGTGGTCAGCCCGGTGGTCCGGGTCGTACCAGACCGGTCTCGTAGGCGAAGACCACGGCCTGGACGCGGTCGCGCAGGCCCAGCTTGGTGAGCACGGCGGAGATGTGGGTCTTCACCGTGGCGGTGCTGACGTGCAGTCGGGCGGCGATTTCGGCGTTGGACAGCGCCCGCGCGGCCAGCACCAGCACCTCCGTCTCCCGCACGGTCAGCGCGGCCAGGCGCCGGGGTGCCCCCGGGTCGGCGGGGAGCCGGTCGGCGAACCGGTCGAGCAGCCGGCGGGTCACCGTCGGGGCCAGCAGGGCGTCGCCGCGTGCCACCACCCGTACCGCCTCGGCGAGGTCGGCGGGCCGGGTGTCCTTGAGCAGGAATGCGCTGGCGCCGGCGCGCAGTGCCGCGAAGACCGGCTCGTCCAGGTCGAAGGTGGTGAGCATGATGATCCGGGCGGGATTCCCCCGCGCCACCAGGTCCCGGGTGGCCTCGATGCCGTCGCGGCGCGGCATCCGCACGTCCATCAGCACCACGTCGGGGCGGTGGCGCTGCGCCAGGGCGACCGCCTCCACACCGTCAGCGGCCTCGCCCACCACGGTCAGGTCCGGCCGCGCCTCGATGATCATCGCAAGGCCGGCGCGGATCAGGTCCTGGTCGTCGGCGATGAGCACCCGGATCGTCACCGGACCTCCCGCACCGGGAGTCGGGCCCGGACCCGGAACCCGCCCGCCGGCAGCGGACCGGCCTCCACCGTGCCGCCCAACAGCCGCGCCCGCTCGCGCATGCCGACGACACCGCGACCCAGCCCGGTGGTCGACCGGCGGTACGGGCCCGGGCCGTCGTCGACGACCTCCACCCACAGCTCGCCGTCGTCGTGGCGGACGGTGACGTCGACCCGGCGGGCCCGGCCGTGCCGCAGGACGTTGGTCAGCGACTCCTGCACGATCCGGTACGCCGACAGCTCCACCCCGTCGGGCAGGGCGCCGTCGGGGCCGTCGCGGTCGACGGTGACCTGCACCCCGGCCGCCCGGACCGCCTCGACGAGGGTGTCGAGCTGGGCCAGGCCGGGCTGGGGTCGGTTCGGTTCGGCCCCGTCGTCGTACGCGCTGAGCGTCTGGAGCATCGCGCGCAGCTCGGTCAGCGCGGAGCGGGCGGCGTCCTGGATCGACCCGAGCGCGGCGCGGGCCTGGTCCGGCCGCAGCTCCAGCACGTCCTCGGCGGCGGCGGCCTGCACGGCGATGACCGCCACATGGTGCGCCACCACGTCGTGCAGCTCGCGGGAGATCCGCGCGCGTTCGGCCACGGCGACCTGCCGGAGCAGCGCGTCGCGGCGCTCGGCGTGGCCGCGCTGCACCTCGCCCAGCGCCCAGGCCGCCACGAGGCCGGCCAGCGCCAGCAGTAGGTCCCGCCCGCTGCCGTCGACGAGCTTCCAGGGCGTGCCAGCCGCCAGCAGCCCCAGCGCAGCCAGGGACACCCGTGGCGGACGCAGCCGCGCCAGGTAGGCCAGCGGCGCGGCCACCAGCCCCAGCCAGCCGAGCTGCGGACAGAGGACCTCCAGGCCGAGGCCCGCGATGGTCGCCACCGCCAGCCCGGCCACGGGCCACCGGCGCATCCAGAGCAGACAGCTCGCCTGCACGGCGGCCAGCCCCCACGCCGCCGCGAGGCCACCGCCGGACTGCCCGACGGCGGCGACGGGCAGCGCCACGGCCAGGAGGAGAAGGGCGAGACCGGCGTCGACCAGTAGGAGGACGGTGGGGCGGGACCAACGGCACATGCCCGGGATGTTAGGCGGGCCCCGACGCCGGGTTCATCGGCCGCGAGACGGAGATCCGGCCGCCACCCCCCCCGGAGACGGAGCGCCGAACCGTTCCCGCAGCCGATCCGCGCGGGCCCCGGCCCCGCCTACCGTCCCCGGAGAACCCAGAACCACCGGGCGGCGCGCATGCCGCCCGGCCCACCCACGGGAGGCGCATCGCGATGATCACCGACACGACCGGCCGGCCGGCCCCCGCCCCATCCTGCTCGGCGGCCCGGCGCCGGACCCGGGCCCTGGCCGTCCTCGCCGCGACCGGGGCCACCCACGCCGTCTGGTACGCCGCCACGGGACCGGCCGGCATCGACGTCGAGGTCCGGTCGGGCACCGGGGCGCAGCCGGTGGGGCCGGTGGCCGTGGCCGCTGTCACGCTGCTGGCCGGACTCGCCGGCTGGGCGCTGCTCGCCCTGCTGGAGCGCCGGACCCGACGGGCCCGGGGAGTGTGGACGGCGGTCGCGGTCGCGGTCCTGCTGGTCTCGCTGGCCGGGCCGGTGACCGGGGGCGTCGGAACGGCCGCGACGGCGACGCTGCTGGCCCTGCACCTAGCGGCCGGGGTCGTCCTGATCCCGGTGCTCGGCCGAGGCGGCACTCAGCGCCCCTGACCGGGCCGGCCCGGCGTTGTCCGGCCGGGCAGTGGGCGGGTACCCGGACCCGGAGCCGGCCGGGTTATGCCCCTGGCAGAGCGTGCCGGGCCCGCACACCATGCCGGTCCAGACTGGAGGTGACGCCCGGCCGTCCCGGCCGGGCCCGATCCGGGGGAGGCGCCGTGGCGATGATCGACCAGGTGCGGGGGCCGGCCGACTGGCGGGCCGACCAACTCGCCGACGGCGGGCGGTGGCGGCTCACCGTCGACGACGCCCAGCGCGCCGAGCTGCGGGCCGCCGTCGCCGCCGTGGAAGCCGCCGGCGTACCCCTCGACGGGTTGTCCCGGGCCGATTTCCCGCTGCCGGCCCTCGGCCCGGAGCTGGCCCGGCTGGCCGCCGAGGTGACCGGCGGCTGCGGCGTCGGGATGGTGCGGGGCCTGCCCGTCGCCGGGCTGACCGAACGCGGGTGCGAACTGCTCGCCCTCGGTGTCGCCGCCCACGTCGGCCGGCTCGTCCCGCAGGGGCCCGACGGCGCGATCCTGCGGCACGTCCGTGACCGGGGGGCCGACCCCGACCGGCCGACCACCCGCAGCTATGAGCACCGTCGTGGCATCGGGTACCACGCCGACCCGGCCGACGTCGTCGCCCTGCTCTGCGTCCGGCCGGCCCGCAGCGGCGGGCTCAGCACGGTCGTCAGTTCGGTGGCGGTGCACAACGAGGTCGTGCGCACCCGCCCCGACCTGGCCCGGCTGCTCTACCAGCCGTGGTGGTACGACCGGCGCACCGGCGACGGGCCGGACAGCTTCGCTCAGCGGCCGGTGTACACCCGCGACGGCGACCGCCTCGCCGCCCACTACGGGCCGGACTACATCCGCTCGGCCCAGCGGGGCGCGCATGTGCCGTCGCTGACCCCGGCGCAGCGGGAGGCGATGGACACCCTGGACCGGCTGCACGCCGACCCTCGGTTCTCACTCGGCATGGACCTGCGGGCCGGGGACATGCAGTTCCTCGACAACGGCGTCGTCGTGCACGCGCGCACCGCGTACGAGGACCATCCCGAGCCGGAGCGGCGCCGCGACCTGATCCGGCTCTGGCTGGACGCGGGCCGACGCTGACCCGCCCGGTTCAGCCGGCGGGCAGCGGGACGGGACACCGGTGCGCCGGTGCGTCCAACTCCGACCAGCTCAACGGCGATCTCCAGCAGGCGGTCACTCGCCCGTGCGGCCGTCGATCAGCTCGCGGACGACGTCGAGGTGCCCGGCGTGCCGGGCGTACTCCTGCAACACGTGGAACAGGATCGCGGCCAGCGTCGGCCGGGCGGCCGGGTCGGTGAACCGCCCACCCAGGGCGGCCGGCGCGTCCAGCGCGGCGCCCCCGACGATGCTCCTGGTCCGCGTACCGCTGCGGCGCAACGCGGCGACCACGTCGGCCACCGTCTCGTCGGGGCCGACGTGCCAGCGCCCGTCCACCCGGTCGCCCCACGGGTCGGGCACCGGCTCGCCCAGGAACCCCCACACCAGCCAGCGGCGCTCCATGAACGTCAGGTGCCGGACCAGCTCGATGGGCGTCCAGCCCGACGGCACCCGCGCCGACCGGGCCTGCGCGTCGGTCAGCCCGGCGAGTCGGTCGGCCACGGCCTCCCGGTAGAAGTCGAGGTAGGTGAGGAAGAAGGCGGGCACGTCCGACGACGGCCCCGGCTCCGGCAGCGGCAGGCTCATGGCCGGGAGTATGGGCCACGGCCGGTCACCGCGGGCGGCGTCCCCGGTGACCGGCCGGCGGCGCGGCGCTGGTCCCACGCCGTCGGGGCGACGAAAACCCCTCGACCCCGGCGGTACGGTAAGCCGATGATCGAAATTGGGACCGAACGGCTGCTGCTGCGGGGCTGGCGCGACAGCGACCTGGCGCCGTGGGCGGCGATGAACGCCGACCCGCAGGTGCGCGAGTTCCTCGGCCCACCGCTGACCGCCGAGCAGTCCACCGCGTCCGCCCGCCGCTTCCAGGCCGACCTCGACGCCAAGGGCTACGGCTTCTGGGCCGTCGAGGTCCGCGACACCGGCGGCTTCGTCGGCTTCGTCGGCCTCGACGACGTCGACGAGGGGATGCCGCTCACCGGCGTGGAGGTCGGCTGGCGGCTGGCCCGACCCGCCTGGGGCCACGGCTACGCCACCGAGGCCGCCCGCGCCGCCCTGCGCCACGGCTTCGACACCCTCGGGCTGACCGAGATCGCCGCGATCACCGCCGTCGGCAACGTGCGCTCCCAGGCGGTTATGCGCCGCCTCGGCATGACCACCGACCCGGCCGACGACTTCGACCACCCCGAGGTCGAGTCGGGTCCACTGCGCCGACACGTGCTGTACCGCCGCCGCGCCGCCGCCTGACCCTCCCGCCGGCCCAGGTCAGTCGCGCCAGCGGGCCTGGAGCGTGTACGTCTGCGGCAGCCGCCAGGGCCGGTCGGCGAGCCGCCACTCGCCGGGCCCGGCGGGGACCGTCCGCCCCGGCAGGGCGTTCCACGGGGCGCTGTCGTGCTCGACGAGCATGGTCAGCTCGAACCCCGCGTCCAGCAGGGCGGTGACGACCTCGCCGAGCCCGTGGTTCCACTCGTGGGTCACGTTGTGCGTGAACGTCTCCTCGGTCGTCACGTACGTCCCCGGGGTTTGGAACACCGTCGGCTCCGGCCGCTCGAAGTACGGGAACTCGACGGTGAGCAGCCCGTCGCGGCGGGCGTCGTCCACCGTGAACAGCATCGGGTGGCCCTCACGCAGGAACAGCCGCCCACCAGGGCGCAGCAGTGCGGCGACCACCGATGCCCAGCGGCGGATGTCCGGCAACCAGCACAACGCCCCGATGCCCGTGTAGACCAGGTCGAACCCGCCGGGCTCCAGCACCGTCGCCGCGTCGTACACGTCGGCCTCGACGAAGTCGACCGCCGCGCCGGTGCCTGCGGCGAGCCGGCGGGCCTCGGCCAGGGCGGTGGGGGAGAAGTCCAGCCCGGTCATCCGGGCCCCCAGGCGGTGCAGCGACACGGTGTCGGTGCCGATGTGGCACTGCAGGTGCACCCCGCGCAGGCCGGTGAGGTCGCCCAGGCGCGGCTGGTCGAAGCGGACCACCTCGCTGAGGTGCCCGGGATCGTCGAGGAACCGGTCGACGCCGTAGTCCGGCGACTTGGCGTGGGCGGGCGCTCTTTCGTCCCAGCTGGCCCGGTTGATGCTGCGGTAGTCCGTCACGGCGCGACGGTCCCACATCCGTAGCGCCGTGCTCAACGGAAATTCGCGGGACGGCGGCGGCCCTCCGCCCCGTGCCACAATCATGATCATGATCACGGGGACCACCACCGCGAACGCTGCGGGCACCTGGGCGCTGGGCGACCTGACCGTCAACCGGGTCGGCTTCGGCGCGATGCGGCTCACCGCGACCGCCGACGGCCGGCCCAGCGACCGGGACCGGGCGATCGCGGTGCTGCGCCGGGCTGTGGAGCTGGGCGTCAACCACATCGACACCGCCGCCTTCTACTTCTCGTCGCTGCGCTCGGCCA
Source organism: Micromonospora sp. RTGN7 (assembly GCF_033804645.1). NCBI lineage: Bacteria > Bacillati > Actinomycetota > Actinomycetes > Micromonosporales > Micromonosporaceae > Micromonospora > Micromonospora sp. RTGN7. Next base: position 8,984 of record NZ_JAPZLF010000036.1, read on the forward strand.
ACGAGCTGATCAACGCCGCCCTCGCGCCGTACCCCGACGACCTGGTCATCGCCACCAAGGTCGGGCCCAGCCGGGACCCGTCGGGGCGGTGGGTGCCGCTGGCCCGGCCGGACGAGCTGCGCGGCCAGGTCGAGGAGAACCTGCGTCAGCTCGGCCGCGACCACCTCGACCTGGTCAACCTGCGCCAGCACGGCCTGGAGTCGGTCGCCGAGCACCTCGGCGCGCTCGCCGAGCTGCGCGACGCCGGCCTGATCCGGCATCTCGGCATCTCCAACGTCCGGCCGCACCACCTGCCGCAGGCCCTGGCCGTCGCCCCGGTGGTGTGCGTGCAGAACGCCTATGGTCTCGGCTTCCGGCCCCGCCACGACCAGTTCGTCCGCGACTGCGCCGCGCAGGGCGTCGCGTACGTGCCGTTCTTCTCCATCGCCACCACCGGGCGGGAGGCCGGCGCGAGCGGCGACGAGGACCCGCAGGTCCGCGCGGTCGCCGCCGCCCACGGGGTCTCCACCGCCCAGCTACGGATCGCCTGGGCGCTGCACCGCGGCCCGAACGTGCTGGCGATCCCCGGCACCGGCAACCCGGAGCACCTGGTCGCCAACGTCGCGGCCGGGGCGCTGCGGCTCACCGACGACGACCTGGCCCGGCTGGAGGCCGTGCACCAGCGCGGCGAGTGACGCCCGGGGCGCCCCGCAAGCCGGTGCCGCCCCCCGGCCCGGCGGTGTGACAGCGTGTCGGGGTGAACGATTCCGCGCCGGTCGACGTCGACCTCGCCCTGGTCGGCGGCGGCGGGGCCGGGTCCCTGGTGCTGGCCGCCCTCGACCGGCACGCCGTGCGGGGGCTGCGCGTCGCCGTCGTGGACCCGGTGCGCAAACGCGGCCAGGACCGCACCTGGGCATTCTGGGGTCGCCCCGGCGGCGACCTGGACCCGCTGCTCAGCGCCAGCTGGGACCAGGTCGAGGTGAGCACCCCGGCCCGCCGTCGAGCGCTCGACCTCACCCCGCTGCGGTACGCCATGCTGCGCTCCGCCCCGGTCTACGCGCGGGCCGCCGAGGCGGAGAGCCGCCTCGGGGCGAGGCGGATCGACGCGGCGGTCACCGCCCTGGACGACGACGGCACCGGGGTGCTGCTGCGGGGCGCCGACGGGATCCCGCTCGCGCGGGCCGCCTGGGTGCTCGACTCCCGCCCCCGGCCGCCGGCCCGGCCCGGCCGCACGGCCTGGTTGCAGCACTTCCGCGGCTGGTGGGTCGAGTCCGGTTCGCCGGTGTTCGACCCCGCCCGGGCGGTGCTGATGGACTTCCGCACCCCGCAGCCCGACCGGGGCGTCTCCTTCGGCTACGTCCTGCCGGTCAGCGACCGGTACGCGCTGGTCGAGTACACCGAATTCTCCCCGGAGCTGCTCACCGACGCCGAATACGACCGCGCGCTGCGCGGCTACCTCGGCCAACTCGGCCTGGACCCGGTCACGCTGACGGTGCGGGAGGTGGAGGACGGGGTGATCCCGATGACCGACGCCCCGTTCCCGCGCCGACCCTCACCCCGGGTGGTGCGCCTCGGCACGGCGGGCGGCGCGACCCGCCCCTCCACCGGTTTCACTTTCTCCGCGATGCTGCGTCAGGCCGACCAGGTGGCCCGCGCGCTGGCCGCCGGACGCCGGCCGGTGCCCGCGCCCGCGTACCCCCGGCGGCACCTGTGGATGGACGCGGTCGCGCTGCGGGCCCTGGACACCGGGCGGGTCGGCGGCCCGGAGTTCTTCGACCGGCTCTTCGACCGCAACCCCGCCGAGCGGGTGCTGCGTTTCCTCGACGGCGACACCTCGCCGGCGGAGGACCTGGCGGTGATGCGGTCCAGCCCGCTGCTGCCGATGACCGCCGCCGTCGTCGGCGACGTCGCCGGGCGGCTTCGTGGCCGGCTGCGCCGCCCCGGCGGCTGACCCGGCGCGGGAGCGGGGATCGGGTCAGCCGGCGATCGCGTCGCGGATCGTGGAGCGCAGCCGCTCCAACGGGTCGCCGTCGCCGACCGCGAGCCGGTTGCGCGTCGCCGCCACGGTGAGCCCCAGGTCCGGGTATGCGAAGCTCAGACTGCCCCCGCTGCCGGCGGCGCCGAACGACCCGCCGTCGTCGACGGCGTAGCCGAGGCCCCAGGCCGCCTCCTGGCCGAAGACCCACTCCGGGCCGCGCGCCGCCACCGCGGCCACCGCCCGCAGCCGCTGCGGTGAGATCAGCCGTACGCCGTCCACCTCGCCGATCAGCGCCGCGTACATCCGGGCGGCGGCCCGGGCGGTGAGGGTGCCGACGGCGGGGACGTCGATGGCGAGCACGTCCGGGCGGGCGGCGAGGCCGGCGTCCGGGCGGACCCCCGGCGGGGCGACCCGGTCCAGGTGCGGCAGTTGGCCGGCGAACGCCTCCAGCATCGCCGAGAGGTTGCCGTCCTCCATCCGGGCCAGCCGGCCCTGCTCGGCCCGCGGTACGCCGAGGAGTAGTTCCCCGGCCACGCCGAGCGGCGCGGCCACGTCCTCGGCGAGGACCTCGCCGACCCGGCGACCGGTGACCCGCCGGACGGTCTCGCCGACGATCCAGCCGAACGTCCACGCGTGGTACGCCAACCGTTCGCCCGGAGCCCACAGCGGCGCGGAGTCCGCGATGATCGCGCACATCCGGTCCCAGTCGGCGAAGTCGTCGAGGGTGATGTCGGGCGGCAGCGCCGGCAGGCCCGCCGTGTGGGTCAGCGCGTGGCGCAGCGTGATCCGGTCCTTGCCGTGCCGGGCGAACTCGGGCCACACGTCGGCGACGCGCAGGTCGTAGTCGAGCTGTCCCCGTTCGGCGAGCACGTGCACGACCGTCGCGGTCAGGCCCTTGCCGGTGGAGACGCCGTAGACGGGGGTGTCGGCGGTCATCGGCCGGCCGGTGGTGGTGTCGGCGACGCCGGCCTGTTCCTCGACGATCGGCCTGCCGTGCAGGTACGCCGCCACCTGCACCCCCGCCTCCCGTCCAGAGGAGACGAGACCGTCGATGGTGTCGCGCACCTCGGCCCGCAGGCTGTCGAAGCGTCTGGTCATGGTGAGGCAGCCTGCCAGAGGACCGCGGCCGGCGCCGCCTGTATTCGACGGTCCGGTCCGTGAGGGCGCGGGGCGTACCCGGTAGGTTGCGGGCATGGTGGACGCGGGGGCCGAGCGGGTTGTGGAGATCTGGACCGACGGGGCGTGCAGTGGCAATCCGGGCCCGGGCGGCTGGGGCGTGCTGCTGCGCTACGGCACCCACGAGCGGGAGCTGTGCGGCGGCGAGGCGACGCCGACCACCAACAACCGGATGGAGCTGATGGCCGCCATCCAGGCGTTGGAGAGCCTGACCCGGCCGGCCACCGTCGAGTTGCACACCGACAGCACGTACGTGCGCAACGGCATCACGAACTGGCTGGCGGGCTGGAAGCGCAACGGCTGGTTGACGGCGGCGAAGCAGCCGGTCAAGAACGCCGACCTGTGGCAGCGGCTGGAGGACGCCTGTGTCCGGCACCGGATGACCTGGCTGTGGGTGAAGGGGCACAACGGTCATCCCGAGAACGAGCGGGCCGACGCCCTGGCCAACAAGGGGATGACCGAGGCGCGGGCGGTGGCCACGGCCCGGTGAGCGCCGGCCTGCGGGTGGCCTTGTGTCGACACCCACCGATAGGTAACGTTGCGGATCGATTCGATAACGCACAGTTGCCATCGGAGGTGTCCGCGTGACCGCGACCGCCGCTACCGACCTGCCCCTCTGGCCGCCCACCAATCCCCACCACGGTCCGTTCGCGCTGCTCGACTCCGAGGCGCAGGGCCGCCTCGACCAGCCTGTGACCCGGGTCCTGTTGCCCACCGGCGCGACCGCCTGGCTGGTCACCCGGCACGCCGACGTGCGTGAGCTGCTGCGCCACCCCGGCCTCAGCGCCAACTTCGAGAAGCCAGGTTTTCCGCTGCTGCGCCGGTTGCCGCCCCAGTCCGAGGTCGACCGGCAGGGTGGCTTCATCCGGATGGACGGCGACGAGCACGTCCGGCTGCGCCGGATGCTCACCGCTGAATTTATGATCAAGAATGTTCGGCGGATCGAGCCGCTGATCCAGCGGACCGTCGACGAGACGCTCGACGCCCTCGAGGCCGCCGGCCCACCCGCAGACCTGGTCGAGGCGTTCGCCCTGCCGGTGCCGTCGATGGTGATCTGTCACCTGCTCGGCGTCCCGTACGCCGACCACGCCTTCTTCCAGGCCCGCAGCCGCACCCTGCTGGACCGCACCGCGCCGCCGGACCGGCTCCGCGCCGAGGTCGGCCAGCTACGGGACTACCTGCGTGAGCTGGTCGTCGCCCGGCAGGCCGACGCCGGCGCCACCACCGACCTGATCGGTCGGCTGGTCCGCGACCGGGTGGACACCGGGCAGCTCACCGTCGACGAGTTGGTCGGCATGGCCCTGCTGCTGCTCGTCGCCGGCCACGAGACCACGGCCAACATGATCGGCCTGAGCACCCTGCTGCTGCTGCGCGACCCGGGGTGCCTCGACGCGCTCCGGGAACACCCGGACCGGGCACCCGCGCTGGTCGAGGAGCTGCTGCGCTACCTCAGCGTGGTCCGCACCGGCCTGCCCCGCCTCGCCGTCGAAGACGTCGAGATCGGCGGCCGGCTGATCCGGGCGGGGGAGGGCGTGATCGCCGTGCTGTCGCTGGCCAACCGGGACCCGGAGGTCTTCGACACCGCTGACGACTTCGATCCCTACCAGCAGGCGCACCAGCATCTGGCGTTCGGCTTCGGGGTGCACCAGTGCATCGGCCAGCCGCTGGCCCGCGCCGAGCTGCGGATCGCCCTGGTCGAACTGGCCCGCCGCTTTCCGGGCCTGCGGACCACGGTCACACCGGAGCAGATCCCGACCCGCGACACGTCCGTCGTGTTCGGCCTCGACAGTCTGCCCGTGACCTGGTGACCGGGGAGAGGCCGATGCGGATCGAGGTGGACCGGGACCGCTGCTGCGGGTCGGGCAACTGCGTGCTCGCCGCGCCGGAGGTCTTCGACCAGGACGACGCCGACGGGCTGGTACTGCTGCTGCGGCCCGAGCCTCCACCTGAGGCGGCCGACCGGGTCCGCCGCGCCGCCCACCTCTGCCCCGCCGCCGCTATCGGCCTCACCTGAGACGCTGACCAGGAGGTTCGTGTCCGGGGACGGCACGAAGCTCCTGATCGGCGCCGCGGACGGCGCGGAGGTCAGCACGCGGCGGGGGTCAGGACTCGCGGGAGGGGTCGGCGGAGCCGGAGACGTCGTTGACGTCGTAGCCGGCGCGGCTGGTCTCCCGGGCCGGCTGGGCGTTCTCCGCCGGCAGGTCGGCGAAGTCGTCGCCGGTGTCATCGGTGCTGTGCAGCGACTCACCCGGCGGTCGCAGGGACGCCTCGTAGGCGGTCGCGCCGTCGGGCTCGTCGGTGCTGGCTCGGTCGAAGCGTTCCTCACTGGTCATGCCGCATTCCTGCCCGCCCCCGCCGCCGGCAAACGTCGCCACCCCTGCGTCTGCGCCCGCCCGGCGGCGCAGTCGGGCTGACCGGCCCGTTGCCTGCGGCGCAGTCGGGTGCCCCCGCCTGTCCTCCGAGCGCCGGCCGACCTCGGCGGCCGGCAGCGCAGTCGTCACCTTCGGGGCCTTGTCGCCCCGGGCGTCACCGCTGGCCGGCCCGGCGTCGCGAGGCGGACCGGCGGACCGGCGTGACGGGCAGGGACCAGTGTGCCGGCCGGGGGACCGACGCCGGCAGCGCGGTGCGGTGGTCACCACGGGCCGCGTCGACCTGTGACCGGTGCAGGAACAGCGCCCGCCGCAGGTCGGCCCCGCGCAGGTCAGCCCCGCGCAGGTCCGCGCCGGTGAGGTCGGCGAGGGTGAGGTCCACGTCGCGCAGGTCCGCGCCGAGCAGGACGGTCCCGCGCAGGTTCGCACCGGTGAGGTCGGCGCGGCGCAGGTCGGCGGCGATCAGCACCGCCCCCCGGTGGTCGGCACCGGCCCGGTCGCCCCGGGCCAGGTCGCCGGCCCGCGACAACAGCGGGTTCACCCGGTCCCGGTGCCCGTCGACCTCCAGCGCGAGCAGCTCCTGCGGGCCGCCTGAGGTGAGCCGCCGGGTCTCAGCCAGCGCGGTGTCCAGGTCTTCGTGCAGCGGGCCGGGCGGCGTCAGCGCGACCGCCTCGGTCAGGTACCACAGCAGTTCGTGCAGCGGCCGCATGACGGCGAACGTGTCGAACATCCGCCCTGCGGTCTCCGGGGCCGCGCGCCAGTCGCGGCCGGTGAAGGTAACCTGGGAAACCTGCTGGCCGGCACCGAAGCAGTCGAAGACGGTGCACCCCGCGAAGCCCTTCGCCCGCAGGTCGCGGTGGATGCCGCAGCGGAAGTCGCCGCCCAGGTTCGGGCAGGGTCGCCCGGCGGGCTTGTCGACGGCGAAGTCCGACGACGCGGCGAAGGCGGGCGCGACGCAGCACAGCCCGAAGCACCGGGAGCAGTCCGCGCGCAGGTCGCCGCCGCCGGCGGACGACGGGGCGGGCTGGGATGCTCCGGACACGTTGCGCGTTCTCCTACGAATGGGGGTACCCGATACCCCCATTGTCCCGCTGCAGGCGGCGGCAGCGGGCCGCGGGGTGACGGCAGCGGGACAATGGCACCGGGCCGTCCTGGCCGGTGGACGTCGGCGGTCAGCCGACCCGGGCCGGGTCGGTCGTCCGGTAGATGCAGGTCAGCCAGAGCTCGAGCAGCACGTCGACCACGTCGCGCTCGTCGATGGCCGGCCCGTCGCCGGCGAAGGTGGCGTACCAGACCCGCTCGTTCATCGAGTTCAGCGCGATCGCCAGGTCCCGGGCGGGCAGCCCGTCCGGGGCCGCGCCACGCCGCCGTTCCGCCACCACCGCCGCCTCGACGGCCTGCACCCAGCGCTCCAGCACCCGCGCCCAGAGCCGGCGTACCTCGGCGTTGGTGGCGCGCACCTCGGCGCAGGCCAACACCACCGCCCGGTGCGCGCCGAACGTGTCGTGGAACCGGGCGATGAGCTCCCGCCACCGGGACCGGGGGTCCTCGGCGAGCCGGTCCAGCACGTTGCAGGCCGCCGCGTCGGCCTCCTCGGTGACCCGGTCCAGGAGGGTGAGCAGCACCGCGTCCTTGGACGGGAAGTAGAAGTAGAAGGTGGGCCGGGAGATTCCCGCGCCCCGGGCCAACTCGTCGACGGAGATCTCCCCGAACGGCCGCCGTTGGAGCAGCCGCTCGGCGGTGGCGAGGATGGCCGACTCCCGGTCGTCGCCCACTGAGCGGCCCGGCCGCCGGCCCCGGGCCACCGCGACGTCACGTCCGGGAGTACGGGGGGCGGTCATGACCGCAGATGCTACTGCCTCGCCACCGTGTCGATTACAGTCGACGCAGTGTTGACTGACCTCGACGGCGATGGATATCGTCCGGTCCACCCCCTTCGCGACGGGAGACGTGTGATGGCCTCCGACCACGTCGACGTGCTGATCATCGGCGCCGGCCTCTCCGGCGTCGGCGCCGCCTGCCACCTGCGCCGCACCTGCCCCGACAAGACGTACGCGGTGCTGGAGGCGCGGGGCGCGATCGGTGGCACCTGGGACCTGTTCCGCTACCCGGGGATCCGCTCCGACTCGGACATGTTCACCCTCGGCTACGCGTTCAAGCCATGGCGGGGCCCGAAGGCCATCGCCGACGGCGACTCGATCCGCGACTACGTCCGGGAGACCGCCCGCGAGCACGGCGTCGAGGAGCACATCCGCCTGCACCACCGGGTGCTCGGCGCCGAGTGGGACAGCGCGACGGCCCGCTGGACGGTGCGTGTGCACCGCGACGACACCGACGAGGACGTCACCATCAGCTGCGCGTTCCTGTTCACCTGCTCCGGCTACTACCGCTACGACGAGGGCTACACCCCGGACCTGCCGGGCGTCGGGGCGTACACCGGGCGGCTGGTACACCCGCAGCACTGGCCCGCCGACCTCGACCACACCGGCCAGCGGATGGTGGTGATCGGCAGCGGCGCGACCGCCGTGACCCTGGTGCCAGCCCTCGCCGAGCGGGCCGCGCACGTCACCATGCTCCAGCGCTCACCCACGTACGTTTTCGCGATGGCCTCGCGCGACGTGCTCGCCGACGCGCTGCGCCGCTGGCTGCCCGCGCGGGTCGCGTACCCGGTGGCGCGGTGGAAGAACGTGCTCTTCACCACCGCCACCTTCCAGCTCAGCCGCCGCGCCCCGAGGCTGGTGAAGTGGTCCCTGCGACGCGCGGCGAAGGACCGCCTCCCGGCCGGCTACGACGTCGACCAGCACTTCTCACCCCGCTACGACCCGTGGGACCAGCGACTCTGCGTGGTCCCCGACGGCGACCTCTTCGCCGCCGTCAGCGCGGGCCGGGCCTCGGTGGTGACCGATCGGATCGACACCTTCACCGCCACCGGCGTCCGGCTCGCCTCCGGCACGGAGCTGCCCGCCGACGTCGTGGTCACCGCCACCGGGCTCAACCTGCTCATGCTCGGCGGCATGACGATCACCGTGGACGGCGTGGCCGTCGACCTCGCCCGGACGGTGGCCTACAAGGGCATGATGCTCTCCGGAGTGCCGAACTTCGCGCTGACCATCGGCTACACCAACGCCTCCTGGACGCTCAAGGCCGACCTCGTCGCCACGTACGTCTGCCGACTCCTGCGCCACCTGGACGCCACCGGCGATCAGGTCGTCACCCCGATCGCCCCCGCCTCCGGGAAGCTGGTGCCGCTCATCGACCTGCAGTCCGGGTACGTGCTGCGCAGCATCAACGCGCTGCCCAAGCAGGGCGCGTCCGCCCCGTGGCGGCTGTACCAGAACTACGCCCGGGACGTGCTGCTGATGCGGCACGGCCGGCTGACCGATGCCGGCGTGCGCTTCTCCCGGGCGGGAGTACCGTCCGGCGTGGATCGAGGGGACCCCGTCCGGCCCGCCGACACGCCCGTCGGCTGACCGGCCCACCGCAGACTGAGAGGAGTCCGAGGTGCGCAGATTCGACTTCGTGGCCGCCACGGCCGTGGTCACCGGGGCGGCCAGCGGCATCGGCGCGGCCCTCGCCCACGCCCTGGCCCGGCGGGGGGCCGACCTGGTCCTGCTCGACCGCGACGCCGAGCGGCTCGCCGCAGTGGTGGCCGCGATCCGGGCCGCCCACCCCGACCGGCAGGTCACCACCCATCTGGTCGACCTCGCCGACGCCACGGCGACCGCCCGGGTGGCCGAGGAGATCCGTCGGGCCCACCCCCGGCTACGGCTGCTGATCAACAACGCCGGCGTCGCCCTCGGCGGCCGGTTCGACCAGGTCACCCTGGACGAGTTCAACTGGGTGGTGGACATCAACTTCCGGGCCGTGGTGCAACTCACCCACGCCCTGCTGCCCGCGCTGAAGGCCGAGCCCGGCGCCCATCTGGTCAACGTCTCCAGCCTCTTCGGGCTCCTCGCCCCCGCCGGGCAGGCCGCGTACGCGGCGAGCAAGTTCGCTGTCCGGGGTTTCACCGAGGCGCTGCGCCACGAGCTGGCCGAGGACGGCGTCGGGGTGACCTCCGTGCACCCCGGCGGCATCCGCACCCGCATCGCGCAGAGCGCCCGGGTCGGCAGCGGCGTCTCCGTGCCGGAGTACGAGGCCGGCCGCCGGCAGTTCGAGAAGCTGCTCACCATCGATCCGGCCACCGCCGCCGAGGTCATCCTGCGCGGCGTCGAGCGCCGCCGTGGCCGGGTGCTGATCGGCTGGTCGGCGAAGCTGCCCGACCTGCTGGCCCGGCTCGCCCCCGCCGGGTACGGCCGGGTCATCGCCCTCGGCATGAAGCCCGTCGCCCGGCCGGCCGTCGTCGCCCGCCCTCCGGTGCAGCCGCACCCCGTGCCGCTGCCGGCCGCCCGCCCTCCGGTGCAGCCGCACCCCGTGCCGCTGCCGGTGGACGGGCCCGGGAAGTCAGCGTGACCGCGTCGACCGGAGCGACGGAGGAGCCCGCCACCGTGACCGTGCGGGGACGCGCCGTCCGCTGTCGAGTGTCCGGTCAGGGCCCGCCGGTGGTGCTCCTGCACGGCATCGGCCGCACCCTCGCCGACTTCGCCGACCAGCACGACCTGCTCGCCCGCGACCACCGGGTGGTCAGCCTCGACCTGGCCGGGCACGGCGGCTCCGCGCCCTTGGACGAGCCGCACACCCTGCCGGCGCTGGCCCGGGCCACCGCCGACTGCCTCGACGCCCTCGGCGTCCAGCGCCCCGCCCGCCTGGTCGGCAATTCCCTCGGCGGGGCGGTCGCGATGCGGCTGGCCGTCGACGACCCGAACCGGGTGGCCAGCCTGGTCCTGGTCAACAGCGCGGGCTTCGGCGCGGAGGTGACGATCGCGCTGCGGCTGCTGGCGCTGCGACCGCTGGGCCGGCTGCTGCTGCGGCCGAGTCGGGCCGTGACCCGGCACACCGAGCGGGCCCTCTTCCACGACCGGCGGCATGTCACCGAGGCACGCCTCGCCGCCGCCCTCGCTGCGGCCCGTCGCCCGCAGGCCGCCCGGGTGATGCTGGAGCTCGTCGGCAGCCTCGGCACGGTCCGCGGCGTCGCCCCCGGGTGGCGCGGGGAACTGCTCGACGCTGTCGCCCGGCTCGACGTGCCGGTCCTGGTCGTCTGGGGCGACCGTGACCTGATCCTGCCCGCCAGCCACCTCGACGCCGCCCGGGCCCGGCTGCCCCGGGCTCGCACCCACCTGTTCACCGACACCGGTCACCTGCCGCAGATCGAGCGGGCCACGGAGTTCCACCGGCTGGTCACCGACTTCTGGGCCGACCAGCCCACCCGCGGGTAGGGGCGGTCAGGGCGGGCCGGCGCCGCGCTTGTCCTCCTGGGCCAGCACCGCCTCCCGCACCTGCAGGTCGTCGCGCTCGTCCAGCTCCGCGGCGAGCCGGGGGTCGCCGGCCAGTCGTCCCCGGTTGCGGTGCAGGAAGGCGTCGAACCCCCCGGTGTACGGGCAGGCCACGTCGCCCAGCACGACGTCCGGCTGGTACCGGCACGTGCCGCAGTAGTCACTGAGCTCGTCGATGTACCGGCCGTCCACCGCGTACGGACGGGTGTCGATCCGGCCCAGGTCGGCGTACTGGCTCATGCCGATCACCGTCGCGTTCATCACCCAGTCGGCGCCGTCGACGAAGCACCCCTTGAACCAGTCCGCCAGCTCCGTGGGACTCCATCCGCGCTGCAGGGCGTAGTTGCCCAGCACCAGCAGCCGCTGTGCATGGTGCGCCCAGGCCCGGTCGCGCACCCCGCCCAGCACGTCGGCCAGGCAGCGTGCCTCCACGGCGTCGGCGTCCAGGTCGGCGAACCAGTCGGGCAGCGGTTCGGTCGCGGCCAGCCAGTTCGCGCCCCGGAACCCCGGCTCGAAGTACCAGTACAGCTGCCAGAGGAACTCCCGCCAGCCGAGCAGCCCGCGGATGAACGGCTCCACCGCCGACAGTGAGGCGACCCCGTTGCGCCAGGCATCCTCGGCCGCCCGGATCGCCTCCGCCGGGTCGAGCAGCCCCAGGTTGAACGACGACGACAGCACACTGTGTGCCAGCAGTGGGTCGCCGACGCTCATCACCTCCTGGTACCGGCCGTGGTCGGGCAGCCGGTGCCGGACGAAGTGCCGCAACCGTGCGTCGGCCTCGGCGTACGTGGCGGGGTAGCGGCGTGGCCCGTCCCGGCCGACGAAGCGCACCCCCTCCTTCTCCCATCGGTCCAGCTCGTCGCGGACCTGCGCGTCGATTTCGTCCTCCACGATCGGTGGGGGAGCGGGGGCGACCGCCCCGCCCGCCCCGTCGGACCGCCGGGGCCGGCGCGGCACCCGCCCGGGCGGCCCCTCCAGCACGCCGTGCTCGCGGCGGGCCCACCGGTAGAAGTCGCCCACCCGCAAAGGACCCCGCCGGTACGCGTCGGCCCAGGCAGCGAAGGCCTCCGGGCTGGTGAGGAAGCCCCGGGGCGGCAGGATCGTCAGCCCGGCCGAACGGGCGAAGGCCAGCCCGGCCCGCGACGGCGGGTGGCACACCTCGACCGGCTCGTCGACCCGGGCGAGGGCCTCCCGGAACGTCCCGGCGCGCACCAGCAACGCCCGGTCGCCCAGTTCGGCGGCCCGGTGGCGCAACGCGGACAGCACCAGGTGGGCCTTCTGTCGGTGCATCGGGCGCTGCCGGAACACCTCCCGGGCCTCCACGAGTAGCACGGGCTGCGCCCCGTCGTCGAGGAAATGCGGCCCGAGTTGGTCAGCGAGCAGCCACCGGCGCGAAGACATGCGTCGATTCTGCCCAGTCCGCCGGGGCGTTGCCTGGCCGGCTCGGCGTGTCCCATGGTGGCGCACACCACAGCGCCGACCGGCCCGGCCGTGGTAACTACCGGACGTTGCCGGGCCGCCCGTGGTGATCGGACGGTAGTTTCGCCGGGGGCGGTGATCGGCGGTGCATCCCCCGCCGGTGGCGTTCCCGTCGTCGTCGGCCCCCAGAAGCGGTGCCGGCGACACCGACAGCGTGGAGCAGGAGGAAATCGTGAGTCAGGAAGTCCGGGGAGTCATTTCGCGGCGCAAGGGCGCGCCGGTCGAGGTCACCACCGTCGTGGTGCCCGACCCGGGGCCCGGCGAGGCGGTGGTCCGCGTCCAGGCCTGCGGCGTCTGCCACACCGACCTGCACTACCGCGAGGGCGGAATCAACGACGAGTACCCGTTCCTGCTCGGCCACGAGGCCGCCGGTATCGTCGAGCAGGTCGGCGAGGGCGTCACCGGCGTCGCACCGGGTGACTTCGTGGTGCTCAACTGGCGGGCCGTGTGCGGGGTCTGCCGCGCCTGCCGGCGGGGCCGGCCGTGGCACTGCTTCGCCACCCACAACGCGTCGCGGAAGATGACCCTCACCGACGGCACCGAGCTCTCCCCGGCGCTGGGCATCGGGGCGTTCGCCGAGAAGACCCTCGTCCACGCCGGACAGTGCACGAAGGTGAACCCGGCGGCCCGGCCCGCCGCCGTCGGCCTGCTCGGTTGTGGGGTGATGGCCGGTCTCGGCGCGGCGATGAACACCGGCGGTGTCACCCGCGGCGACTCCGTGGCCGTCATCGGTTGCGGCGGGGTCGGTGACGCCGCCGTCGCCGGCGCCGCGCTGGCCGGGGCGACGACGATCATCGCGGTGGACACCGACTCCCGCAAGCTCGACTGGGCCCGGAAATTCGGTGCCACCCACGTCGTGAACGCCTCGGAGGACGACCCGGTCGAGGCGATCCGCGCCGCCACCGGCGGCTTCGGCGCCGACGTCGTCATCGACGCCGTCGGCCGGCCCGAGACCTGGAAGCAGGCCTTCTACGCCCGCGACCTCGCCGGGACAGTCGTGCTGGTCGGCGTGCCGACCCCCGAGATGACCGTCGACCTGCCGCTGCCCGATGTCTTCGGCCGCGGCGGTGCCCTCAAGTCCAGCTGGTACGGCGACTGCCTGCCCAGCCGCGACTTCCCGATGCTCACCGAGCTGTACCTCCAGGGTCGGCTCGACCTGGACGCGTTCGTCACCGAGGAGATCGCCCTGGACCAGGTCGAGGAGGCGTTCACCCGGATGCACCACGGCGACGTGCTGCGCTCGGTGGTGGTCTTCCCGTGACCGCCCGCGTCGACCACACCGTCACCTCCGGCACCTTCACCCTGGACGGGCAGACGTTCGACGTCGACAACAACGTCTGGGTGGTCGGCGACGACAGCGAGTGCGTCGTCGTCGACGCCCCGCACGACGTCGACGCGATCCTGCGCGTCGTCGGGCAGCGGCGGGTGGTGGCGATCCTGGCCACCCACGCCCACGACGACCACGTCCGGGTGGCCCCGCAGCTGTCCCGGGCCACCGGCGCGCCGGTGCTGCTGCACCCCGACGACCGGGTGCTGTGGGACATGGTGCACCCCGAGGTGCCCCCCGACGGCGACCTGCGCGACGGTGCCACCGTCGAGGTGGCCGGCACCGGCCTGCGGGTGTTGCACACCCCCGGTCACAGTCCCGGCGCGTGCAGCCTGTACGCCCCGCAGCTCGGGGTCGTCTTCACCGGCGACACCCTGTTCGCCGGCGGGCCGGGTGCCACCGGCCGCTCGTACAGCGACTTCGGCACCATCGTCGAGTCGATCCGTACCCGGCTGCTGACCCTGCCGCCGGAGACGGTCGTGCACACCGGGCACGGCGACAGCACCACGATCGGCGCCGAGGCCCCGCACCTCGAGGAGTGGATCACCCGGGGACCCTGACCCCACCGGCACGCCCCACCGGCCGGCCGACGTGCCGGTCGGTCGGGGGCGTCGGTGCGTCCCGGCCGGGCGCGAGGGGTTCAACACCGTTGCCGCGTCACGTGGTGTCCGTCCGGGCACGGACCTTGGCGGCGCAGGCGTGCAGCAGAGACCGCGCGTCGAGTCCGAGACTCTCGATGGCCACCAGGGCGGTGAACGCCACGTCGGCCAGTTCGGCCGCCACGTCCTCACGGCTGTGCGTCACTCCCTTGCGCGGGTTCTGGCCAAGCGTGCCGATCCACGCCGCGGCGACCTCGCCCGACTCCTCGGTCAGCTTGAGGATCCGGCAGGTCAGCTCCGCGTCCCCGGTGCCGTTGGCCGCGTCCAACCAGCCCCGCGACGTCCGCACCGAATCCCAGATCGACTCGTCCACCATCCACCCAGTGAACCCGACGGTCCCGACGTCCCGACCTTCAGGGCACGGCGGCTGCGACGCCGTGCCGGCTTCGCATGGCCGGCGTGCTCGGTACGCGATGATGCCGCCGGCCGGGCACCCTGTGTGGGGTGTCCGGCCGGCGGTGGTGTTTGGGGGTGGGGGGTCAGCTGTTCCAGTGCTTGGTGACGAGGTCGGCGGCCTGCTGTTCCCACTGGGCGTAGGCGTCGGGGTACGCCGAGACCTGCACGGTCTGGGCGGCCTGGGTCAGCGGCATGTCCTGCCATCCGTCGATCTGCTTGAGGCCCTTGAGGAATGCCAGGGTGGAGTACTCG
>NZ_JAPZLF010000037.1:0-20656 GCF_033804645.1 Micromonospora sp. RTGN7
ACGACATCATCGTCTTCACCAAAAACAACACCAACGACGTCCACGTAGCCCTCTCCACCGGCACCACCTTCACCCCCACCACCAAATGGCACGACTTCTTCGGCCTCCCCGGAGAAACCACCCTCTGAACCACCCCCCACCTGAGTCGCCTCGCCGTCTTTTCCTGGGAGGCATCGAGCGCGCCCGGCCGGACCGGCCGGGCGGGAAGGACCTGACATGGCACTGGACCGTCGTGCATTCCTCGGCAGGGTCGCCGCGGTCGCCACGGCCTCGGCCGTCGCGCCGGCCCTGGCCTTTCCCGGCCCGGCCCAGGCCGCCACCTGGAAGAAGCGTCTCACCGGCGCCGACCTGGACACCAACAGTCGGTGGCGGGTCGCCGGCACGGACCTCGGCATCCCGTACGTGCTGGAGAACGGCTCGATCGGGTACCTCTTCGGCGACACCTTCAACACCCCGTGGCCCGAGGGGCCGCTGCCCAACGACTGGCGGTCCCCGGTGATGCTGCGCTCCAACGTGCACCCGGGCGCTCCCGGCGGGGTCGTCTTCGACAGCGCCGCACGGGTGGCCGGCAACGGCCGGGCCCCCGAACTCATGCACAACGGCCACTTCGGGATCGGTATCGACGGCCTCTGGGAGGTCAGCGTGATCCCCAACGACGGGATCAGCTTCCCCGAGACCGGTCGCCAACTGATCTCCTACATGAGCATCGAGAACTGGGACTCCGTCGGGCCCGCCGGCCCGCACTGGCGCTCGCGCTACGCCGGCCTGGCCTACTCCGACAACGGCAACGACTTCGTCCGGACCTCGTTGAAGTGGTGGAACAACGGCAACAACACCGACCCGTTCCAGATGTGGACGATGCAGCGCGACGGGGACTGGGTCTACGTCTTCTCCGTCCGCTCGGGCCGCCAGGACGGCCCGATGATGCTGCGCCGGGTCCGCTGGGACCGGCTGTTCTACCCCGAGTCGTACGAGGGCTGGGGCTGGAACGGCAGCAACTGGGGCTGGGGCCGGCCCTGCACGCCGATCCTCACCGGCCGGTTCGGCGAACCGTCGGTGCGCAGGCTGCACGACGGCACCTGGGTCATGTCCTACGTCAACTGTGTCACCGGCTGCATCGTCACCCGCACCGCCGCCGGGCCGGACCAGGTCTGGACCGCCGAGAAGGTCCAGGTGTTCCCGTGGCAGGAGCCCGCGCTGTACGGGGGCTTCATCCACCCCTGGTCGGGCAGGAACGCCAACGAGCTGCACCTGATGGTCTCGAAGTGGACCAGGGGGCTCGACAACCGCAGCACCGCCTACCACGTCAGCCAGTTCGTCGGATCCCTCTGAACCACGCGGGGTCGCCGGGCGGCGGCGGGGTGCCGTCGTCCGCCCGGCGACCACCGATCCGGCACCGGGTCGGGGCGGTCGGTCAGGAGGCCCCTTCCGGCGCGGCGAGGGACCGCAGCGCCGGCCGGAGGCGGATCTGCTCGATCGCGCGGTCGTAACCGGCGAGCATCAGGAACGCGTCGTCACCGGCGCCGACCTGGCACATCGACCGGATCCAACCCGTCGAGCCGGCCAGCAGGCCCAGCAGCGACCCGGTGCCCAACGATCCCCGGCGCGTCCCGCTCGCCGGGTCCCACAGGGTCACGCCGACGCCGTCCCCGGCCGCGGCGAGGAGCACCTCGCCGTCCATTTCCACCACGCAGAGCGCGTAGCGGGGGGCCTCGTCGTCGAAGGAGCCGAGGCGCTCGCCGCTGTCGGGGTCCCACAGGACCACGGTGCCGTCGCCGGCCGCCGAGGCGAGCCGGGTCGCGCCGCCGACGGTGACCGCGCCGACGGCGTTGACGCCGCCCCGCTGGGCGCCCAGGTGGCGGACCAGTCGCCCGTCGGCCGGGTCCCACAGCCGGACGGTGCCGTCGGCGTACCCGGCGGCGAGCAGGACCCGACCGTCCACCAGCACGGTGCACAGCGCCCGGACGATCCACCGCACCTGCCGGCCGACCACCCGCACCTGGCGGCCCGTCTCCGGCTCCCAGATCCGGATCCGGCAGTCGTCCCCGCCGGAGGCGAGCAGGACGGTGTCGCCGACCGGCACGGCGCACAGGGCGTTGACCGGGCCCAGGTGCCCGGCCAGGGCGTGCACCGCCCGGCCGGTCTCGGGGTCCCACAGGTGCACGGCGTCGCCGTAGCCGGCGGAGGCGAGCAGCACCCGCCGCGGCGTCTCGATCGCGCAGACGGCCCGCACCAGGCCCGGGGTGAGGCGGTCGAGGTGGCGGCGGAGCATGTCGGGGGTCGGTTCCGGCAGCAGGCCCGACAGGTCGACGAGCACGCCGCCGGAGCCCATCACCCGCAGCTGCTCGCCGGCACCCGGGTCGCCGATCCCGACGAGGTGCCCCAGCCCGCCGTACGCCGCCAGCACCCGGCCCTCGACGGGCAGCGGGGTCACGCAGCCGTGCCACGGCCTGGTCCACGCCAGGGTGGTGCCCGCGACGAGGGTGCCCACCGCGACGAGGCCGCCCAGCAGCACGCCGGGCCACCGCTGCGCCGACTGCACCCCGGGCACCAGCTGAACGGCAGCGAGGTACCAGGACGCCGGCACCGCGAACCGTGCCGCGAGCCGGGCCACGCCGAGGATGTCCGGCGGGAACGGCTCCGCCCGCAGCGCGCGGCCACCGCCGCGCAGCAGCGAGAAGAGCACCGCCGGCGTCATCAGGATCCCCCCGACGACCGCCGCCGGACCGGGCTCGCCGGTGAACGCGGCCAGTAGGACGAACGCGACGGCGGTCGCGAGGAACCCGCGGACCCACGGCGCCGTCCGGGAGAAGGCGATCCGGGACAGGCCCAGGGTCATGGCCGCGCCGAGCGCCGTCAGCACCGCGACCGCCACCAGCGGCCAGAACCCGTCGACCCGAAGGGCGTCCGGTTGTGACCACCGCACCGCGATCAGCACCAGCAGCGTTGCGACGACCGGCAGGATGAGTCGCACCATCGGATGACCTCGCAGTCCGGCTGCCCGGCGCGGCCGGGAATCGGTGATTCGAGCGAATGCGTGGCCGATTGTGCCGAACGGCCGCCACCGCGCGGGGGCGACCGTTGCCGCTACGCGAAGCGGGACGGGTCGCCCGCGCCGACGCGGACGACCTCAGGTTCGCCGTCGGAGAAGTCGACCACCGTGGTCGGCACGGTGCCGCACTCACCCGAGTCGACGACAGCGTCGACGACGTGGTCGAGGCGTTCCTTGATCTCCCAGCCCTGGGTCATCGGTTCGTCGTCGCCGGGCAGCAGCAGGGTGCTCGACAGCAGCGGCTCGCCCAACTCGGTGAGGAGCGCCTGGGCGGCGGTGTGCTCGGGGATGCGGACGCCGACGGTCTTCTTCTTCGGGTGCAGCAACCGGCGGGGCACCTCCTTCGTCGCGGGCAGGATGAACGTGTAGCTGCCGGGGGTGGCCGCCTTGACGGCGCGGAACACGGCGTTGTTGAGGTGGACGAACTGGCCGAGCTGCGCGAAGTCCCGGCACACCAGGGTGAAGTGGTGGCCGCTGTCGAGGTGGCGGATCTCCCTGATCCGGTCCATGCCCTCCTTGTTGCCCAGCTGGCAGCCCAGGGCGAAGCACGAGTCCGTCGGGTAGGCGATCAACCCGTCCCCCCGGATTAGGTCGACCACCTGGCGGATCGTCCTGGACTGAGGGTTGTCGGGGTGCACGTCGTAGTACTTCGCCATGGGGCGAGCTTAGGCCGGGGCACCCTGTCGTCTTCCCGACAGTGTCCGATCGGCTCGAGGGGAGAAGCCCATCGTTGTCTCATGGTGCTTCGCCCGACCCGCGCAGGCGGGTCCGCATACCTGCTGCGCCGCCCGCCGATGCCCGGTCCCGTGCTGGTGACCGTGCTCCTCTTCGCGTTCCTGGCGCTGCTGTTCGCCCTGGCGACGGCGCACCGGCTGCTGGCCCAGGACGGGTCGCTCGGCGCCGCCATGTTCTTCGCCGTCATGGCCGTCACCTGTGCCTTCGTGGCGTTCAGCCTGTTCGGCCGCCGCCCCTGGGCCCGCTATCCGGCGTACGCCCTGGCGGGGCTCTTCGCCGCGGCCTCGCTCGGCCTCTTCGGGGCGATCACGATCGTCGGGGTCGGCCTGTTGGTCTGGGTGCTCTGGTCGCTGAACACGCGCACCGCCCGCCAATGGCTGACCGGCCGCCGGCGGTTGCGGTGACGGCGGGCCCCACCGGCCCGCCGCAGCACCGCCGCGTCAGCCCTGCGCGGCCCCGGTGGGCAGGCCGGCCGCGCCGTCGGGGCGGGCCGCCGCGAGGGTCGCCACCACGTGGTCGAGGGTGTCCAGCCGGCGGCCCCGGCCGCCGAGGTCGGACCGGTTCGCCTGGCGCTGCCGCGTCCAGGTGAATCGGTCGCAGCCCCTCGGCCGGAGAACTGTCCCGTTTCGCCCCGCAGGCCATCGCTCCTTGCCGGATACCCAGTTGTCGTCACCGGCGACAGGCCGGCGTTGGCTCCCCAGCCACTACGCAGGAATCGGAGGCTGGGTTCAACCGTCCGCCGAAGTCGGACGGAGCCGTGGTCGCGCTGCTGGTCGACTCCCGCTGGTCTGCGCTCTTCGCGGTCGTCAGCGGTGTCGGCGCGACCCCGAGCCCCGGGCCGGCCGTCAGTTGTCGGCTGTGATGTCGGCGGCGGGTCGTTCGCGGCCGAGCACAGCACCGGGTACCGGGCGCCCACGCACGGCTACCGTCTGGCCTCCACCACGACCAGCCCGTTCTGGTACGCCGCCGCCACGGCCTGGGCGCGGTCGCGCAGTCGCAGCTTGGTCAGTACCCGGCCGATGTGCGCCTTCACCGTGCCCTCCTGGATGAACAGCCGCTCGGCGATCTCCCGGTTGGTGAAGCCGTGCGCGACCATGATCAGCACCTCCCGCTCGCGGCCGGTGAGCTGGCTGAGCTCCTGCGGGGTGCGTGCTCCCGGTTCAGCCCGGGACGCGAACTCGCGCATCAGCATGCGCGTCACTGCCGGGTCGAGCCAGCCGTCGCCGGCGGCAACAGCCCGGATCGCCTGCACCAGCTCACTGCGCGCAGTGCTCTTGAGCAGCAATCCGGTGGCTCCGGCACGCAACGCGCCGTACAGCACCGCGTCGAGGCAGTGCCCGGTCAGGACCAGCACGCTGACGCCCATGTCGGTCAGTTCCCTGGTGGCATCGAGCCCGTCGACGATCAGCCCGTCGACGATCGCGACTTCGGGTGACCATTCGCGCGCGGCGACCACGGCCCCGACTCCGGTGGCCGCCTCCGCCACCACCTCGATGTTCGATTCCACAGTCAGCAGCATTCCGAGGCCGGCTCGCATCAGCGGCTGTTCGTCGGCGACCACCACGCTGATCTTCTGACTCGGCCCGTCCTCGCTCCGCGTCACGACCGGTCCTTCCAATGCCATCACCATTGAGTTGTTCCGGTCAAGGTATCCGCAGGTGCACGACGCGTGACCTGGCCAGTCGGAGACCGGACGCTAGCCACATCCGGTCGGTGCGCGGTTACGGACTGCACTGACGGGCAATGCCCGTCAGTGCCCTCGGGACGGTGTCGCCCGGCCGGCTGTGCCCCGGGGGGCATCCGGCGGATGTGACCCGTGGCTAGATGTGACGGACCTGTTGTTCTCCGACAATTCTTGTCAGCGCCCAGCCAGTGAGCGCCTGACGAGTGGAGAAGGAGCATTCCATGAAGATGCCGCTCTTGTTGGCGTCTGCCGCGGTTCTGGTCCCGGGGGTTTTCGTGGCCAGCACCGCGTCCGCCGAAGTCCCGCAGGGCGAAGGGTCCGCCCAGACCGCGCGGGTGTCCGCCGCGGCCGGCCAGACCTCGGGCAAGTCGAAGCTGCCCACCGCCACCGACACCGTCGACTTTCTGGCCATGGCCGGTGGCTACACCCACTACTGGGGTGCCCGCAACAACTGCTGGAACCTCAACCTCAACGGCCTGCCGGTCACCCCGAGGTACCCCGTCACGGTCTCGGCCACCGAGGTCGACGGCGCGGGCAACGAGTTCATCGGCCCGGCGCAGATCACCGTGCAGAACGTCGCGGTGTGGAACGGCGGCGTCTCGGCCCGGGTGTGTGTCAACTGGGCGTCGCCGATCCCCATCAACGTGCACTACGTGTGGGGTTAGGCCGCTGTCTCGCGGGACCATGGACCTCGCTCCTGGAGTCCGTCCTGGCGCGGGGTGACCTGACCGGGTAGGTGGGCTGGTGCCGGCAGCGTGCTGCCGGCACCGTCTCCCCGCAGGTGGTGGCGGAACCACCGGCAGGTAGGCCCAGGCCCAGGCTTCGGCTGGGCCGGCGGGCCGGGCGACGGCGGTCAGCGCGGAGGCGACATCGATGGGTTGGACTCGTCGGACCAGGTGCATGTTGCCCTCCCTGTCGGGTGCCCGGTCGACGGTGACTAGGCGGTTCCAGCCTGCTGGCTACCTACGCTGTCCGGTGGATTCCCGGACAGGGCTCCCCGGGCGCTGCTCGGTGTCGAACCGGTGCGAACCCGCTCCGGGCCGGTACACCGACTCGACAATCGCGGGTAGCGTGCCGGGCTGAAGACGACGACAGGAGCGCGGTGGACCAGAAACCACACCGGACACGGGACCTCGGCATCACCGTCGGTACGTTTCCGACCGGCCCGCTCAACGCCATCACCGACGTGGCCGACGTCCTGGTCGGTCACGTCACCATCGACGATGGCGCCGACCTGCACACCGGCGTCACCGCCGTCGTGCCGCGCCAGCTCGGCGCCGGGTGCCGGGCGCTTCCGGCCGCGGTGTACGTCGGGAACGGGTACGGCAAGCTCGTCGGCTCCACGCAGGTGGACGAACTCGGTGTCCTGGAGTCCCCGATCGTGCTGACGGCGACCCTGTCGGTCTTCCGTGCCGCAGACGCCCTGCTCACCTACCTGATGGGCCGGGAACCGTCCGGAGTGTCGTTCAACCCGCTGGTCGGGGAGACCAACGATGGACACCTGTCCGACATTCGCCGTCGTCCGGTGACCGAGGAGCACGTGCTCGAGGCCGTCGAGCGTGCCTCGGCCGGTCTGCCGGCCGAGGGATGCGTCGGCGCGGGCACCGGCACGACAGCCCTGGGTTTCAAGGCTGGCATCGGCACCTCGTCGCGACGGGTCAGCGTCCACGGCTCCGGCCATACTGTCGGCACCCTCGTCCAGTCGAACTTCAGCGGGCTCCTCACCGTGCTGGGAGTCCCGATGCCCGCTGCCGAACTGGTGTCACAGTGTGACCGGGAGGAGCCGTCCGGCAACTCGTGCATGATCATCGTGGCGACCGACGCGCCGGTGGACGCCCGTCAGCTCGGCCGGCTCGCCCGCCGGGCCGTGTTCGCCATGTCCCGGGTGGGTGCGGCGTACACCCATGGCAGCGGCGACTACGCGATCGCCTTCACCACGACACCGCCACCGTCGCAGCCGCTACCCGATCGGATGATCGATCCGCTCTTCGCCGCCGTCCTGGACTCGGTCGAGGAGTCACTGCTCAACTCGTTGTTCATGGCCGTGACCACCACCGGTGTATGCGGCAGGGTGCAGCATGCTCTCCCGCACCAGCAGGTGCTCCAGCGGCTTGTCACCGCCGGCCGACTGCCCACCGATGCGGGAAAGGGCTCGGGCGAGCTGTTCTGATCCTGGTCATCGTCGTGGCCGTCGCTATACGGTCGGCACCACCATCGGGGTGCCGGTCACCGGGTTCGCCATCACGATGCTCGGCAGGCCGAAGACCTCCTGCATGAGGGCCGCGTCCACCACGTCGGCCGGTGCGCCCTGCGCGACGACCCGGCCGTCCTTCATCGCCACGATGTGGTCGGCGAAACGGCAGGCCTGGTTGATGTCGTGCAGAACCGCGACGATCGTCCGGCCCTCGTCGCGCAGCCGCGCGAAGAGCGCCAGCAACTCGTACTGGTGGGTGATGTCCAGGAAGGTGGTGGGCTCGTCGAGCAGCAGGTACGGCGTCTCCTGCGCCAGCACCATCGCGATCCAGACCCGTTGCCGTTGGCCGCCGGACAGCTCCTCGACGGGCCGCTCGGCCAGCTCCGTGACGCCGGCCACCGCCATGGCCGATCGGACGGCCTCCTCGTCGGTGGCCGACCCGGTGGTGAACAGGGACTGGTGCGGGTAACGGCCCCGGGCGACGAGCCGTCGGACGACGATGTTCTCCGGAGCTACCAGGCCCTGGGGCAGGAACCCCACCTGTTGCGCGAACCGCTTCGGGCGGTGGCCGGAAACGTCCCGGCCGTCGAGGCTGATGGTGCCCGACGACGGCGTGAGCAGTCGGACGAACGCCTTGAGCAACGTCGACTTCCCGCACGCGTTGGGCCCCACGATGGCCGTGAACGCGCCGTCGGGCACGGCCAGGCTCACCCCCGTCGACACCATCCGCTCCCCGTAGCCGAGCGTGACGTCCTGCGCGGTCAGGCGGCTTCTCACCGTCGTTTCACCTCCATGCCGAGCAACCAGATGAGATAGCAGCCGCCGATCGCCGTGGTGACCACCCCGACCGGCAGCGCGACCGGCGCCAGCAGCAACTGCGCGACGAGGTCGGCGGTCAGGAGCAGCACCGCCCCGGTCAGCGCCGCCGGGACCAGGGGCACGCCGGCGGCCCGGGCGAGCCGCCGGCCGATCTGAGGAGCGGCGAGGGCGATGAATACGATCGGCCCGGCGATCGCGGTCACGGTGGCGGTGCAGCCCACTCCGGCCAGGACCATCAGCAGCCGGAGCCGGCCCAGGCGTACGCCGGTGGTGCGGGCGATCTCGTCGCCCAGGGCCGCCTGGTGCATGGCGTGGGAGATCACGACGAGCAGCAGCACGAAGAAGGTGGCGACGGCGAACGGCAGCCGGAGCTCGGCCCAGTCGACGCCGTTGAGCGAGCCGGCGCTCCAGCCGGTCGCGGCCATCGCCACGTCGATCTCGGCCCGCAGCACGATCCAGGAGTTCAGGGCGGTCAGCATCGCGTTGACGGCGATCCCGATGACGACCAGCCGGAGGCCGCTGAACCCGGAGTCCAACGACAGCAGGTAGATCACCGCCGCGGCCAACAGCCCGCCCGTCACCGAGCCCACCGCGAGCTGCCCGGCGGTACCGTTCAGCATCGTGATCGCCACCAGGGCTCCGGTGTAGGCGCCCGCGTCGAGTCCGATCACATCGGGGCTGCCCAGCGCGTTGCGGGTCAGATTCTGGAAGATCGCCCCGGCGAGCCCCAGGCAGGCGCCGAAGACCAGCGCCGCGGTCACCCGTGGCAACCGCCACTCCCGGATCACGAAGGCCGACTCGCCGCCGGAGGCCAGGGCGGTGAACACCTGCGCGGGGCTGGTCCAGGTCTGCCCGTAGCAGAGGGCCACCAGGGCGAGGACCGCCGCAGTCGTGACGAGCCCCGCCGACACGACGGCCGTACGCCGTTCGACCCGGAGCACGACGGCCCCCGCCCGCAGCGTCAGCGTGCTCACAGCGCCGCCGCCCCGTAGCGACGGACGGCCCAGATCAGCACCGGGCCGCCCAGGAACGCCGTGACGATCGCGACCGGGACCTCGCCCGTGGGCAGCAGCACCCGGGAACCGATGTCGGCGACGAGCAGCAGCACCGGGCCGAGCAGCATCGAATACGCCATGATCCACGGAACCGAGTCGACGGCCAGCCGCCGGGCCAGGTGCGGGACCATCAGACCGACGAACGCGATCGGTCCGGCGACGGCGGTGGCGACGCCGGTGAGCAGGGTGACGAGCACCAGGACGGTGACCCGGATCCGCGGCACGTGCGCACCGAGCGCGTGGGCGACGTCCTCGCCGAGGGCCAAGGCGTTCAGCGGCCCGGTCGCGGCCATCGCGGCGACCAGCGCGGCCGCGATGACCAGCACGGGCACGAGCAACGGGGTCTGCTCGGTGCCGGCCAGCGTTCCCACCGACCAGAAGCGGTACCGGTCGAAGACGTCGGGGAAGGTCAGCCGCAGGCCGAGCGAGACGCCCATCAGGACCCAGCTCAGGGCGACGCCGGCGAGGACCAGCCGCAGCGGCGAGGTCCGTCCGACGGCGTAGACCACGACCGCGGCGACCGCGGAGCCGGCGACCGCGAGCACGAGCTGTCCGGACTGTGACCCGGCGACCCCTGCCAGGACACCCAGGTTGATCGCGAAGCCGGCCCCGGCGGTCACACCGAGGATGCCCGGCTCGGCCAGCGGATTGCGGGTCAGCGTCTGGATCAGCACGCCGGCCGCGCCGAGGGCGGCGCCGACGCAGACGCCGAGGATCGTGCGGGGCAGCCGGATGTCGCGTACCACGAGGTGGTCGGCGGTGCCGGCGGGGTCGGTGAGGGCCCGCCAGACCTCGACCACCGCGACGGCCCGGGCGCCCACGGCCAGGCTCGCGCCCGCCGCGACGACGAGCAGCGCGACGGACCCGAGCAGCAGGATCACCCGGCGGGACCGGTCAGTCTTCAAGCCCGGCAACTCCGCGCTTCCAGTAGCCGGTGACCAGCGAGTCGACGCGTTCTCCGCTCCAGGCACGCAGCGGCTTGACGTCGGTGGCCTCGCCGGCCGCGAAGAGGAAGACCCGCCCGGCCGGCAGCCGCAGCGACCGCACCGCCTCCGCGAGCGTGGACGAGGTGCCCTCGCGGGCGAGCCAGGTCACCATCACCCGGTCGCGTGACGCCAGCGGGTAACCCTGCTCCGCGGCGTCGTCGATCTCGACCACGACGTGGGCCGACACGTCGGCCGGCGACTGCTCGAGCCACCGGCCGACGGCCGGCAGGGCGGTGGTGTCGACCGCGAAGACGTAGTGGTCGTAGTGGTGTGGGAACGCCTTCGCGCCGGGCGGTCCGGCGATCGTGACCTCGTCGCCCACCGCCGCCGTGGCCGCCCAGGTCGAGGCGACGCCGCCGTCGTGCAGCACGACGTCCAGGTCGATCTCACCGGCGGCGGCGTCGTACCGTCGCACCGTGTACTTGCGGGTGGTGGGCAGCGGGCGCGGCCAGTCGAGCGTCCCGTGCGCGTTCGGCACCGGGTCGCGACGGGTGCCGTCCGGGTCGGGAAAGACGATCTTGACGTGGTCGTCCGCCTGGTAGGTGTGGAAACCGGCGAGGGCCGGGCCGCCGAGGGTCAGGCGCAGCATCCGTGGGGTCAGCTGCTGCCGGGCGAGGACCCGGACGCTGCGCGCCCCGATCGGGTACGCGATCCGCGCGGTGCCGCTTCCCGCGCGCTGGTGGGCCGCGACCCGGGCGGCCGGATCGCGCCGGTCCACGGTCATCGGCCGAGCAGCGGCGCGAACGCCTTGTCGATCGCGTCGAGGGTCGTCAGGGCCGACTCGTACGTCGCCGCCTCCGTGTACCGCAGCGGAAAGACCCGGCCGGCCTTGACCGCCGGCAGGTTCTTCCACAGCGCGGAGTCGAGCACCTGCCGTACCGCCTCGGCCGGCGTGCCGTCGGGCTGCAGGGAGTACGTGATGGCGGCGGCCTCGCCGAGGCTCTCCGGCAGTTCCTCGAGCGAGGGGAACTCGGTCACGTCGAGTCCGCCGCCGCCCTTCTTCTTGACCTCGCCGTAGTAGGTCACGCCGACGTCCTGCGCGATGTTGGTGCCCCACGACTTGGCGAACTCGCGGTGGAACGTGCCCTTGGAGATGTCCCCGGAGGCACCCACGTGTCCGAACTTGAGGCCGGCGAGCGCGGCGCCGTACGTGGCCTTCAGCTCTCCCGCCTTCTTCTCGTACGCGTCCTTGGTTGCCTGGAAGTGCTCGGTGCGGCCGGCGGCGTCGGCCTGGCGGCGGGACAGCTCGCGCCAGGCGTCCGGAACCGTCGGGCCGACGGCGACGACGGGCGCGATGCTCTCCAGCCGCTTCATGTCGACGTCGGCGAGGACCGGCTTCGGCACACCGATCACGATGAGGTCCGGCTTGGCGGCGGCGATGGCCTCGTAGTTGGTCTCGGCGGCCGCCTCGCCCGCCACCTTGGGCAGTCCGTCGTAGGTGGCGCGGTCCTGCTCGGTCATCATCGCCAGGCCGCGCTTCCAACTGGAGATCCCCACCAGGGCGGCGTCCGCCTCGATGAGGACCGGCACCGCATAGCCGGTGGCGACCACGCGGGTGGGCGCGACGGGAATGGTGATCTCGCCGTTGTCGGCGGAGAAGACGCGGGTTGCGGAGCCGCCGTCGGAGGTGGCGGCGGATTCGGAGCCGTCGGAGCCGCAACCGGTCACCACGGCGAGTGCCAGGGCTGCGGCGACGGCCGGACGCCAGTGCTGTCGTACGGACATCTACTGTTCCTTTGCGGGACTACAGGGGTGGCAACCCCACTGGGCTGCGGAGATTAGGTTAGCCTTACTTTTGTTTTCGGCGTGTCGACGGGAGGTCAACCCATGTCGAGGAGAGGTCAGAGCGTGACCGTTGCGGCCCCGCTCGCGGCGGATCCCGTCAGCTGTGCGGAGTTCGGCTACGGGCTCGGTCGCCCCGACGGCATCCTCGTCCTGAGATACCGCTCGGCGGCCCGCCTGGCGTACGGCGAGAACCGGCAGGACTTTCTGCACCAGCTCTACTGGTCGCCCGAGGGCATGCTCTCCGCCCGACACGGCCAGGACACCACCTTCATCGGCCCGGACGAGGCCTTCTGGGTCCACCGGGCGGTGACCCACGAGGTGCACGCGGCGGACCGGCAGACCCTCTACCGGATCTGCCTGCGCGAGGTGCCCGCCGCCCTCGACGGCCTGCGCGCCGGCGCCGTCGGCATCGACGCCGAGGCGACGCGCCTCGTCCTGGCGCTCGCCGACCCGAAGTACGACGAGCGCGAGGCGCCCGAGGCCCGAAGGCGGATCATGGCCGGGCTGAGCCCCCGGTCCGAGCGGGCCGATGACCGCGGGTCCGGTGGCCCGGGCGTCGCGGTGACCGTGGCCATGGCGCTGGCGAACGACCCCGGCGATCCCACCCGCCTCGACGAATGGGCCGAGCGGCTGCACGTCAGCGTCAAGACGCTGCAACGCGACTTCACCCGCGAGTTCGGCATGTCGTACTCACAGTGGCGGACCAGGCTGCGCCTGCGCGCGTCGCTGACGCTGATGCGGACCCGACCGGTCAGCGAGGTCGCCCGCCGCATCGGGTACGCCAGCCCGTCCGCCTTCATCTCCGCCTTCGTCCGGGAGTACGGCTACACGCCGGGCCGCGCCGCGGTGATGAACCATGCCGAGGACGACGCCGGCTCGCCCCTGCCGCGGCCCCGCCCTCGCCGGTAGCGGCCGGCGGCACCCCTTTCGGCGTTGCGGACGCCACCGAGGGCGGCCGGAGCGGGGAAGCCTCCGCGGGCAACCCGGACGGACGAGGGCACCACCTGGGTCGGCGGACGAGGCGAGCTCGAAGGGGCCGCGACGCTCTGAGCCCACGCCGACCAGGTCCCGCACCCGCAACCCGACCGGGAGTTCTTACCCGCTAGCCCACCAACTCGCCCGTCGCGGGAAGGAATCTGACCGTGGTCTGTGCCTGATTGATCCGGCCTGGCGCCATCTGACAACGGGGCGGTGCCCCCGACGGTATCGCCGGGCGATCGGGCGGCTCCTGAAGCCAGGACGATTCCGGCGCGGGACCCCGGGCCGGCCCCCGGCGATGGGAGACAGTTGTCATGGCAATCCTGGGTAGCCGCGCCCGCCGCGCGGCGTTGGCCCTGCTCACCGGCACCGCCCTGGCCAGCCTGCTGGGCGCCACCGCGGCCACCGCAGCCACTGCGGCCATAGCTGCCCCGCTGGACGCGAAGCCGGACCGAGTCATGTCCCCCACCGACGTCTGGATGCGGGACGTCGCCAGCGACGTCGGTCTCCAGCCGCACTCGCTCAGCCCGGTCTGGGCCAGCCCCGACATCAAGATCTGCCCGACGGCGGTGGAGTGCTCGACCAGCATCAACCCGGTCGCCGGCGCGACGAACCACATCCACGTCAAGCTGCGCAACCCCGGGCCGTACGGGTCGGGCGTCGACAGTGGGGTGCTGCGGTTCTACCGCAGCACCCCGGGGGGCAGCCTGGTCTGGCCGGTTGGCTGGACATGGGTCGCGACGCTGTCGCTCACCGTCCCCCCGGGCGTCACGTCGGTGGTCGTCCCGTGGACCGCAGTGCCGGGCCCCGGCCACTTCTCCCTGCTGGCCGTATGGGAGTCACCGAACGACCCGGTGTCGATGTGGACCACGGACACCTTGATCAACGTCCGTTACAACAACAATGTCGCCTGGCGCGACCTGAACTCGGTCTGACCGCAGGACGGCTCCCCGAGCCCGAGGTGGCGGCTCGGGGAGCTGAGGACCGTCGGCCCTCATCGGCACGGCACCGGACCCCATCCGGCCTCGTCAGCTCAGGCTGACCCACTCGGTGGCTACCGCGTACCCGTCGGCGCGGGCGGAGAGCCGGACCGGGCCGGACGGGGGAGCGGCCAGCGAGAAGAAGCCCACCTCGTCGACCGGTGACTCGTCGTACGAACCGGTGGCCGTCCGGGCCGTTACCCGGCCGCCCCGGGGCGGGGAGACCTGGCCGACGATGCCGGCCTCGGTCACCTCGATCTCCAGCACCACCTGGCCATTGCGGAACGACAGCGTCCGCGCCGAGCCGCCCGACCGGGTGAGGCCGGCCGGTTCGGCGTCGCACGCCGAGTCGAACGTCAGCTCGGCGACCGCCAGCTCGGCGTCCATGGTCCGCCAGGCGAACGCCGCGCGCGCGGCGGTCAGGAACTCCTCCGGAACCGGCCCGGCGTTCCAGAGGGCCGCCCCCAGTTCGACGGTCAGGGCGTCGTCATCGACCGGCGGCCACGGCACCATCGCGTTCACCCCCGTTCGTCTCGACTCCGCGGCGTGCCCCGAGGAACGGGACGAGCACCGGGCAGTTGCGCAGCCTGCGCAGGCAGCGGGCCTGAGTTGGGCCGATGCTGCCCATCGGCATGCCCAGCCGCTCGCCGACCTCCCGGTAACTGACCGGCGGGTCGGCGGTCAGCAGGGCCAGCAGCTCCTGGCAGCGGGGCGGGAGCTGGGCGAAGCCCTCCCACAGCGCCTTGCGCCGCTCGGCCCGCAGCAGCTCCTCGTCCGGCGCAGGTGCCTCCACCAGCGGCCCGTGGCAGGTGTCGAGGGCGTCGTCGTAAGGATCGACGGGCCGGCTGCGCCGGTCGAGGCGGGACAGCCGGTAGCACTCCCGCCGGGTGGTGGTGGACAGCCAGGCGGCCAGCGCCTCCGGGTCCCGCACCTGGTCCAGTCGTTCCACCAGGCGCAGCCAAACGGTCTGGTTGACGTCGGAGGCGTCGGCGCGGCTCATCCCGTGGGCCCGGATCACGGACGCCACCAGCGGGGCGTAGCGGCGGACCAGCTCGGCCCACGCCGCCTCGTCCCCGACGACGGCGGCGGCCACCAGGGCGGTCGCGGTCCGGTCTGTCACCGGGGCGCCTTCCCTGAGTGGCTCGTCGCGCTCATGCGACCAGCACGCCGTAGTTCGGGTGCCAGCGGGGGTTCGAGAGCAGGGCCAGCCGTGCCGCGTCGGCGCTCAGGCCCCCGGCGGTCATCATGGCGGCGAGCCTACCGGAGACGTGCGCCGTGGCGAACGAGCTGCCTGCCCAGGCGGCGAAGCCGTGGAACACCCGGGTCGGCCGCCCCGGCAGCGGCAGTTGCCCCTCGACGTACGTGCTGTCGCGTTCGCCGACGGCGCAGGCGTCGACCCATGGGCCGTAGCCGCTGTACGGCGCCGGCACCACGCCCGTGCCGGCGCGGCTGACGGCGGCCACCGCCAGCACCCGGCCCAGGGCGGCCGGCCAGGCGGGCCGGCTGGTGCCGGCGTTGCCCGCGGCGGCCACCACGGCGGTCTGTGCGGGCAGCGCGGCCACGGCGTTGACCAGGGGCAGCGGCGGCAGGTCGTCCTGGGTGAAGCCGCCCAGGGACAGGTTGACGATGGACACCTGTGGCGCGAGGCGGGACATGGCGGCCACCAGCATCGCCTCGTCGCCGACGCCGGTCGGATTCAGCGCCTGCTCCGGGTCGACCCTGACGCCCGGCGCGGCCTGCCGGATGACCCCGGCGACGAAGGTGCCGTGGCCGCCCTGTGCGGCCAGCACGACCCCGGAGACGTAGAGCGCGTCCTCGTCGTCCGACTCCGGGAGGTAGCTGCCGCCGAGCCACTGGGGGTGGTACGTGCCGGCCTGCTGCCAGATGCCGGTGTCGCAGATGCCGACGGTCACGCCGGCGCCCTCGCCGAGCCGGGCCGGGGCGGGCGGTGCCAGCGCGGCGGCCGCCTGAGGCGGGCCGCCCGGGTTGCCCATGATGTTGCCCAGGCCCAGCAGCACATGGTGCGGCTGCACCGCCGCAACGGGCTGGCCCGGCCACTGCTTGGGGTCGCGCAGCGCCGTCACCACCGCGGGGACGTCGGTCTCCCTGGCGAACAGCAGCCGGGCGACCCCGGCGAAGCCGGCGCCCAGGGTCACCGTGTGCCCGCGTGAGCGCAGCCAGGTGGTGACCCGCTGGGCGTCGGCATCGGCCGCGAGGAGCTGCCGGGGGCGGTAGAGGAACTCCCGGCCCGCGACGGTGTGCCGGCGGACGTTCGGGTCGGCGGCCAGGGCGTCGGAGAAGGCGCGCTGGTACGCGTCGTCGTCGCCGGTGTCGCCGGCGGCGGCGGCCGGTCGCAGCGAGCTGCCCAGGGGCACCGCCGCAGCGAGTGCGCCGAGTGCCAGCAGCCGCCGACGGGACAGCCGGCCGGTCGACGGCGGGGTGCGGGGGAGGTCAGGCGGCACCGGTCCTCCAAGCGGTTGCGGGCGGCGCGATGGATGGTGGTCTCCGGTGCGGTCGCCACCGCACTTACCGGGTGGGGTCGATTCTGTCAAACCATTGTTGAATGTCAATGACGTGAAATCGTCACTCCGGGCCATGGAATTCCCACTCGCCCCTTCCGTATTGACGCTGACCGGTTCATCGGGAACGCTGTCCGACATGGCCGACAGCGCCGGTTCCGGTGCCGGAGCGGCCCAGACCGCGCTCGACGCCGTGCAGCGCTATCCCCGTGAGGCGATCGCCCTCGCGTCTCGGGTGCTCGCCGCAGGCGGCGCCGTCACCGGCGACGAGCGCTCCACCGCTGAACGGGCCGTCGGCCTGGCCCTGCGGGAGCTCAACGACCTACCCGGCGCGCTGCGTCACCTGCGCCGGGCGGTGCGGGTCGCCGCGACGCCCCGCACCCGGGCGCTGGCCCGGATGAGCCTCGGCTACGTGCTGGCCAACGCCGGCCGCACCGGCGCGGCCCTGCGCGCGGTGACCGCCGCCCTGCCCCCGCTCACCGGGGCCGACGCCGGGCGGGCCCGAATGCAGCGGGGCGTGGTGCTGCACTACCGCGGCCGGTACGAGGAGGCGGTGCGCGACTACTCCCTCGCGGTCGAGATCGCCCAGCGTGAGGGCGATCCGCTGTTGGAGGCCCGGGCCCGCAATAACCGCGGCCTACTCAACGCCCATCGGGGCGCCGGCCGGGGCCGCGACGACGACCTCGCCCGGTCGGCGGCGATCTTCCAGCGACTCGGGCTGGAGCTCGCCGCCGCCGACGCCCGCTGGAACCTGGGCATCGCGGCGGGCCAGCGCGGCGACACCGTCGGGGCGCTGCGCCGCTTCGCGGACGTCGAGCAGGAGTACCACCGCCTCTCGGTGCCCCGGCCGGCGCTGCTGCTGGACCGGGTCGAGCTGCTGCTGTCGGTGCCCCTGATCGATGAGGCGGTCGAGGTCGCCGGCGTTGCCGTGCGGGAGCTGCGCCGCCGGGGCATGGCCTCCGACCTCGCCGAGGCGCTGCTGGCCCAGGCCCGCGCCGCGCTGCTCGCCGGCGACCTGGACACCGCCATCGACGCCGCCGCCCGGGCGCGGGTCCGGTTCGACCGTCAGGGCCGCCGCACCTGGGCCGCCTTCGCCCGGCACGTCGCGCTGCGCGCCGAGTTCCGCCGGGGCACCCGCTCGACGGGGCTGCTCACCGCGCTGGTGCGTACCGCCGACCGGCTCGACGCCACGGGCTGGCCCGGCCCGGCGCTGACCACTCGGATCGACGCCGGTCGGCTGGCCGCCGCGCTCGGCCGTGCCGACCGCGCGGCGACCCTGCTGGCCACGGCGGCCCGCGCCCGCCAACGGGGCACCGCGCCGAGCCGGGCCCAGGGGTGGTACGCGCTGGCCCTGGCGCGTCGGCTCGCCGGAGACGACCGCGCCGCCGCCCGGGCGCTGCGGCGCGGGCTGGCCGTGCTGGACAGCCACCGGGCCTCGCTCGGGGCCACCGAGCTGCGGGCGCACAGCGGCGCGTACGGGCAGGAGTTGGCCGCCGAGGGCCTCGACATCGCGGTCCGCTCCGGCGCCCCGGCCCGGGTGCTCGCCTGGGCGGAGCGGTGGCGGGCCACCGCGGTGCGTACCCGTCCGGCCCTGCCGCCGGAGGACCCGCACCTGGTCGCGGCGCTCAGCGAGCTCCGCCTGGTCAGCAGCCTGTCGGAGGACGCGCTGCTCGCGGGCCGGCCGAATCAGGCGTTGCGGGGCCGGCAGGCCCGGCTGGAGGGGCGCATCCGGGACCTTGCCCGGCGGGTGCCCGGCGGAGGCGACGTGGCGTCTCCGCCGGGCGTCGCGGCGCTCGCCGCCCGGCTCGGCCCGCGGGTGCTGGTGGAACTGGTGGCGCACGGTGACCGGCTGCGGGCGGTGCTGGTGCGCGACGGCCGGGCCAGCCTGCACGACCTCGGTCCGCTCGCCGAGGCGGTGGGCCAGGCCCGGCGGCACCGCTTCGGCCTGCGCCGGCTGGTCACCACCGGCGACACGCCCGCCGCCCGGGCGGGGGCCAAGCACGCGGCGGCGGCCCTGGACCGGCAGCTGTTCGACCCGCTGCGCCGACGGCTGGCCGACCGCTCTTTGGTGATCGTCCCGATCGGTGCGCTGCACGCGGTGCCGTGGTCCGGCCTGCCGACCTGTGCCGGGCGGCCGGTGACGGTGGCCCCGTCGGCCAGCGTCTGGCTGCGCGCGGACGGCGGTGCGGCGCCATCCGGCCCGCCGGTGCTGGCGGCCGGTCCGCGCCTGCCGGCCGCCCGCACCGAGGTTCGCCTGCTCGCCGGCGAGCTGCCCGGCTCGCGGCTGCTGGCCGGGGCGGACACCACCGCCGAGGCGTTGACCGCCGCGTTGGACGGGGCCCGACTGGCCCACATCGCCGCGCACGGTACGTTCCGGGCCGACAACCCGCTCTTCTCCCGACTGGAGTTGGCCGACGGGCCGTTGCTCGCGTACGAGCTGGAACGGCTGCCCCGCCCGCCGGGCTGCGTGGTGCTCTCCGCGTGCGACTCCGGGCTCTCCGGCGTGCGCCCCGGCGACGAGGTGCTGGGCTTCACCGCGGTGCTGCTGTCCCTGGGCACCAGGTGCCTGGTCGCCACCGTGCTGCCGGTGCCGGCCGATCTCACCACCGCCCTCATGCTCGACCTGCACCGGCGGATGCGGGCCGGCGTCCGGCCGGCGCAGGCCCTCGCCGACGCCCAGGCCGCGTTCGTCGCCGACGGTGACGGTTCGGCTTCGGCCACGGCGGCGGCGTTCGTCTGCTTCGGTGCCGGGTGAGCGAGGTCCGCGGGGCAGGCGCCGGGGCGCGGCGGGCGGCGGATGTCGCGGGCCGGTGGCGAGGATACCGCCGTCGTATGACCCGGAGAGGAGGGCCACAAATCGAGAATCATCAATAGAATTCCGTCATCCCGAACGCGGTGCGCCCACCCGGTGCGCCGGTCCTGATGCGGAGGAACTACATGGTTCGCTGGCGCACCCTCACCGGCCTGTTGGCCACCGCGTTGGCCGCGGTGACCGCGGGCAGCCTCACCCTCACCGCACCCGCCGTCGCCGCGCCGTCCGACGGCGCGATGACCCCGAACGTCGTCGGTGGCACCCGGGCCGCCCAGGGCGAGTTCCCGTTCATGGTGCGGCTCTCGATGGGCTGCGGCGGGGCGCTCTACAGCCCTCGGCTGGTGCTCACCGCTGCCCACTGCGTGGGCGCCACCGGCACCAACACCAGCATCACCGCCACCCTCGGCGCGGTCGACCTCCAGTCGAGCAGCCGGATCACCGTCAAGTCGAACTACGTCTACCGCGCCCCGGGCTACAACGGCTCCGGCAAGGACTGGGCGCTGATCCGGCTGGCCACCCCGGTCACCACCCAGGCGACCCTGCCGATCGCCACCACCAGCGCGTACGACAGCGGCACGTTCACCCTCGCCGGCTGGGGTGCGGCGCGCGAGGGCGGCGCGCAGCAGCGCTACCTGCTCAAGGCCACCGTGCCGTTCGTCAGCGACTCCGTCTGCAGTTCCAACTACGGCGGTGACATCATCCCGGCCGAGGAGATCTGCGCCGGCTACGCCAGCGGTGGCACGGACACCTGCCAGGGTGACTCGGGCGGCCCGATGTTCCGCCGCGACGCCAACAACGCCTGGGTCCAGGTCGGAATCGTCAGCTGGGGCAACGGCTGTGCCCGCCCCAACTACCCGGGCGTCTACACCCAGGTGAGCTATTTTGCCTCCGCGATCGCCGCGGGCGCCGCGAGCCTCGGCGGCTGACCGGACGACAGCACGGCGCGGGGGGGGCCCGGCCCGGGCGCCGGCGGGCCCCGGGCCCCCCGCCAGCGGGCGCGCGGCCGGGGGCACGAGGCCCGCCGGCGGCGGCCTGCGCCGCCCCACCGGGGGGGGCC
>NZ_JAPZLF010000038.1:0-20113 GCF_033804645.1 Micromonospora sp. RTGN7
GGAGGGGAAACGCCCGGTCACATTCCGAACCCGGAAGCTAAGCCCTCCAGCGCCGATGGTACTGCACTCGTGAGGGTGTGGGAGAGTAGGACACCGCCGGACAATCTTTCCAGTCGAGGGGGGGCCCCCCGCGGGGGCCCCCCTCGACTGCGTAGCGTCGGTTGCGACGCAATCAGGAAGGATCTACCTGTGAGTTCAGGACCCCACGACGGCGACCGTCCTCGTCGTAACGAAGACCGCTCCGACCGACGTGGCGGAGCACCCCGACGGGACGACCGGCCCCCCTACCGCAGCGATCGGGACGACCGATCCGGTGGTCAGCGCGGCGGCCAGACCGGCCGAGACGGTGAGCGCCGCGAGGGCGGCTTCCGGGGCGGCTCCCGTGACGACTCCCGGCCTGCCGGCGGCGGCTTCCGCCGCGACGGCGACAGCCGGGAGGGTGGCTCCCGTTCCGGTCCCCGTGAGGGTGGTTACCAGGGCGGCGGTGACCGTCGTGAGGGCGGTTACCGTTCGGGCCCCCGCGAGGGTGGTCCGTCGGGTGGCGGTGACCGTCGTGAGGGCGGTTTCCGTTCCGGTCCCTCGGGTGGCGGTGACCGTCAGGGTGGTTTCCGTGGCGGTGAGCGTCGTGAGGGCGGTTACCGTTCGGGTCCGCGTGAGGGTGGTCCGTCGGGCGGCGGTGACCGTCGTGAGGGCGGTTTCCGTTCCGGTCCCTCGGGTGGCGGTGACCGTCAGGGTGGTTTCCGTTCCGGTCCGCGTGAGGGTGGTTATCAGGGCGGCGGTGACCGTCAGGGTGGTTTCCGTGGCGGTGAGCGCCGTGAGGGTGGTTACCAGGGCGGCGGTGACCGTCGTGAGGGCGGTTTCCGTTCCGGTCCCTCGGGTGGCGGTGACCGTCAGGGTGGCTTCCGTTCCGGTCCGCGTGAGGGTGGTTATCAGGGCGGCGGTGACCGTCAGGGTGGTTTCCGTTCCGGTCCGCGTGAGGGTGGTCCGTCGGGTGGCGGTGACCGTCGTGAGGGCGGCTTCCGTGGCGGTGAGCGCCGTGAGGGTGGTTACCAGGGCGGCGGCGACCGTCAGGGTGGTTACCAGGGCGGCGGCGACCGTCAGGGTGGTTACCAGGGCGGCGGCGACCGTCGTGAGGGCGGTTATCGTTCCGGTCCGCGTGAGGGTGGTTATCAGGGCGGCGGCGACCGTCAGGGTGGTTTCCGTGGCGGTGAGCGCCGTGAGGGTGGTTTCCGTTCCGGTCCCCGTGAGGGTGGTTACCAGGGCGGCGGTGAGCGCCGTGAGGGTGGTTTCCGTTCCGGTCCCCGTGAGGGTGGTTACCAGGGCGGCGGTGACCGTCGTGAGGGCGGTTTCCGTTCCGGTCCCCGTGAGGGTGGTTACCAGGGCGGCGGTGACCGTCGTGAGGGCGGTTTCCGTTCGGGCCCCCGCGAGGGTGGTGCTGGTGCCCCAGGTGGCGGTGACCGTCGTGAGGGTGGTTTCCGTTCCGGTCCCCGTGAGGGTGGTTACCAGGGCGGCGGTGACCGTCGTGAGGGCGGTTCCCGCTCCGGCCCCCGTGAGGGTGGTGCGCGTGAGGGCGGCTTCCGTGGCGGCCAGAGTGCCGGTGCGCCTCGCGACAGCCGGGACGACCGTCGCGACAGCCGGGACCGTACTGAGTCGGCGGGCGCCGACCGTACCGGGAGCGGGCCGGCGCTGCCCGACGAGATCGTCGCGACCGACCTTGACTCGACCGTCAGGGCCGAGTTGCTCTCGCTGGCCAAGCCGGTGGCGGATACCGTCGCTCGGCACCTGGTCGCGACCGGCCAGCTGATCGACGAAAACCCGGCCGAGGCGCTCGCACACGCGATGGCCGCCCGACGGCTCGCGTCCCGGATCTCGGCGGTCCGTGAGGCGGTCGGACTGGCCGCGTACCACGCCGGGGAGTGGCAGTCGGCGATCGCCGAGCTGCGCACGTACCACCGGATGACCGGGTTGCAGAGTCACCTGGCGGTGCTCGCCGACTGCGAGCGGGCGCTCGGGCGTCCGGAACGGGCGGTCGACCTTTTCCGGGGCGCCGACCAGGAGAAGCTGGACAAGGCTGTGGCGATCGAACTACTGATCGTGGCTGCTGGGGCGCGCGGTGACCTCGGCCAGAAGGACGCGGCCGTGGCGATGCTCCAGGTTCGGGAGTTGGCGAACGACGCGGCTGAGCCGTGGGCTGCCCGGCTGCGGTACGCCTACGCTGACGCGCTGCTCGCGGTCGGCCGGCGCGAAGAGGGCCGGGAGTGGTTCTCTCGGGCGGCCGACACCGACACCGACGGCGAGACCGACGCCGCCGAACGACTGCTCGAACTCGATGGGGTGCTGATCGAGGGCGACGAGGACGACGACCAGGCCGAGGAGATCGCCTCCGGCCCGGGGAGCCCGGGCGCGGTGCCGGCCGAGCCGGACGCCGACGTCACCGGCACCGACGACCTCAACAGGCCGAACGACGACGAGGACGACGAGGACGACGACCGCGACGACGAGGACGACCGCGACGGTGGTGCCGACCGGCAAGCCGAGGACCTGGTTGACGACGAGCCGACCGAGGGCGGTGCCGGTTCAGGCCGGACCGGTTCGGCGCGCGGCGAGGAGTCGACCGGCGACCGCGAGCCGGGTGCGGAACAGCGGTGACGCCGGACGCTGGTGAGCGGCTGGTCGACGGGTACTCGCTGGTCGTTTTCGACCTCGACGGGGTGATCTACCTGATCGACCGGCCGATCCCCGGCGCGGTCGAGGCGGTCGGTCGGCTGCATGCCGAGGGACGGGCGGTCGCGTACGCCACGAACAACGCGGCCCGCCGTTCCAGCGAGGTCGCCGACCTGCTCACCGGGATGGGCGTGCCCGCCACCCCGGAGGAAGTGCTGACCTCTGCGGCCGCCTCCGCCGAACTGCTGGCGGAGCGGCTGCCCGCCGGCGCGGCTGTCCTGGTAGTCGGGGCGGAGGCGCTGCGCGCCGAGGTGAGCGCGGTCGGGCTACGCCCGGTGGCAAGCGCCGACGAGTCCCCGGCCGCGGTGGTGCAGGGGTACGGTCCGCAGGTCGGCTGGGCGGACCTCGCCGAGGCGTCACTTGCGGTGCGGGCGGGTGCCGTCTGGGTCGCCACGAACACCGACCGGACCCTGCCCAGCGGGCGCGGCCCGCTGCCGGGCAACGGGTCGCTGGTGGCGGTGCTGCGCACCGCGCTCGACCGGGGCCCGGACGTGGTGGTGGGCAAGCCCGAGCCCGCGCTCTTCGCCACCGCCGCCCGGCGGGCCGGCGAGGGGCGTGCCCTGGTGGTGGGCGACCGGTTGGACACCGACATCGAGGGCGCGCGTCGCGCTGGGCTGGACAGCCTCCTGGTGCTCACCGGCATCAGCGACGCGTCCGAGCTGTTGGCGGCCCCGCCGGAGCGCCGCCCGACGTTCGTCTCGGCCGACCTGGCCGGGCTCTTCGACCCGGCGGCGGTGGTCCGGGTGCCCGGTACCCCGGAAGGCGGTGGCTGGTCGGCCACTGTGACCGATGGCGGCGGGTTGGCACTGACCGGGGCGGGACGATTGTTGGACGCTCTGGCCACGCTCTGCGCGGTCGCGTGGG
Source organism: Micromonospora sp. RTGN7 (assembly GCF_033804645.1). NCBI lineage: Bacteria > Bacillati > Actinomycetota > Actinomycetes > Micromonosporales > Micromonosporaceae > Micromonospora > Micromonospora sp. RTGN7. The sequence goes on from NZ_JAPZLF010000038.1 coordinate 3,589, forward strand.
CGGCCGACGCCGACCCCGTGGTCCGGCCGGACTCGTCGGAGGCCACCGAGGCGCTGGTCGCTCTCGGCCTGAGCGACTGATCGTTGGCAACGGCACCGGCCCCCGCCATGGCGGGGGCCGGTGCCGTTTTCGGTCGAAGCCGGAGCCCCGGGCGGCTCAGAGCAGTTTGCGGAGCTTCAACAAATCGAACGGGTTCGCCTTGATCGAGACCCGCCTGGCCGCCATCGCCCGGGTGACGTCGAGCTCGCCGCGGACGAGCGCGAGCAGGTCGTCGCTGCTGATGCTCAGCGCGATCTTCGCCTTCGGATCGTCCCCGTCGGTCAGGTCGAGCAGCCGTCCGTCGGAGAGCCGGCCGTGGAAGGCGGTGTCCAGGTCGGTCACCCGGCAGGCCAGGGTCCGGTCCAGGTCGATTCGCTCCCGCACGCTCTCGGCGTTGCGGTCCAGCCGGGCGGCCAGGTCCTGCAATGCCTGCCGGCACTCGTCCACGCTGGCCACTTCGTCTCCTCACACACGCCACGTCCGTTTCCCGGCACCGTACCGCAATGGGCGGCTCGTGGCGCCCGGTAGCGTGACACCTGCAAACCTCACCCCCGTGGAAGGACTCAGGCATGCAGGACGCGTGGCGCGCCTACCTCGGACTGGCCATGGGCCTGACGGAGGCGCCCCGGAAGAAAGCCCAGGACGCGGTGCGGCGGCTGGTCGGCTCCGGTGGGGCGACGACCGCCCAGCTCCAGGCCCTCGCCGAGGAGTTGGTCTCGACGGGCGCGGCCAACCGGGAGGCGCTGACCAAGCTGGTGCGTTTCGAGGTGGACCGCGCACTCGGCGCCGTGGGGCTGGCCACCGCCGATGAGGTGGCCGAGCTGACTCGCCGGCTGCATGAGTTGGAGCGGCGACTCCGGGAAGCCAAGGCGGCCCCCACGAACACCCCCGGCGGGTCCGCGCTCCCGCCCGACGCGGCGAAGCCGGCCAGCGCAGCCCCGGCCAGCGCAGCCCCGGCCAGCGCAGCCCCGGCCAGCGCAGCCCCGGCGGAGCCGACTGGCCCTGCCGCGGGCGTGGTGGCGACGCGGGCCGTGGCCGAGAAGGCGGTGGCCGAGAAGACCGTTGCCAAGAAGACCGTCGCGAAGAAAGCTGTGGCGAAGAAGGCCGTCGTCCGCAAGCCGCCGGCCACGGTGAGCCGCACCGGAGCCGGCGCAGCCGACGCCGGTGGCACCGAACCGCCCCGGCCGGTGAAGAAGGCGGTGGCCCCCAAACGGCAGCCAGGCGGCGCGGCGTGAGCGTACCCGTGACGGGTCGGACCGGGCGGTGAGTGCGCCGTTCCGGCCGGGTCCGCCGCCCGGCGGTCGACCCGCGCCGCCGCCTGGCCCCCGGCCGGGTCCGTCGCCGCGCCCGGTCGCCGTCGACGACGCCGAGGAGGTTCGGCACCCGGCGGTGGACGCGGTCGTGCAGGCGATGGCGAACGCTGCGACGCTCTCCCCGGCCGACCAGATCCCGCAGTACGAGGCGGCGTACCAGACGCTGCGCGAGACCCTTGCCACCATCGACCAGGCCTGACCCACCGGAGAGCCACCCCATGGCACGTCGCAACCGCCTCGACGCCGAACTCGTCCGCCGCAGCCTGGCCCGTTCCCGGGAGCAGGCCGCCGCGCTCGTGGAGGCCGGCCGGGTCCAGCTGCGCGGGGTGGTGGCCCGCAAGGCCGCCGCGATGGTCGACCCCGCCGACCCGCTGCTGGTCACCGGCGCGGACCCCGTCCTGGAGTACGTCTCCCGGGGCGGGCACAAGTTGGCCGGTGCGCTGACCGCGTTCGCCCCGGGTGGGCTGCGGGTCGCCGGCCGCCGCTGCCTCGACGCCGGCGCGTCGACCGGCGGCTTCACCGATGTGCTGCTGCGCGCCGACGCGGCCGAGGTGGTCGCCGTGGACGTCGGGTACGGCCAGCTCGCCTGGGCGCTGCGCACCGATGAACGGGTACGTGTCCTCGAACGAACCAACGTGCGCACCCTGACCCCCGAGGCGATCGGGGGACAGGTCGCCCTGACGGTGGCGGATCTGTCGTTCATCTCGCTGCGGCTGGTGCTGCCGGCGCTGGCCGGCTGTACCCGGACCGATGGCGACCTGGCGTTGATGGTGAAGCCGCAGTTCGAGGTCGGCAGGGAACGGGTCGGGGCTGGCGGTGTGGTGCGCGATCCGGGGTTGCGCGCCGAGGCCGTCCTGGACGTGGCGGCCGCGGCGGCCGCTCTCGGCCTCGGGCTCGCCGACGTGACCGCGAGCCCGCTGCCGGGGCCAAGCGGCAACGTCGAGTTCTTCGTATGGTTACGCCGTGGCGCGCCGCCGGCCGACCCGGAGCGGGTACGGGCCGTCGTGGCAGCCGGCCCGCAGGGTCCGTCCCCGTCCGGCGTCGTGTCGGACGTCGCGCCGGACGACGCCCCGGAGGAGGTGGCTCGGTGAGCGTGAGGAGTGAGCTTGCGAGCCCCGCAGTCGCGAGCGGAGGGCAAGCTCGGGTGAGCGTGAGGAGTGAGCTTGCGAGCCCCGCAGTCGCGAGCGGAGGGCAAGCTCGGGTGAGCGTGAGGAGTGAGCTTGCGAGCCCCGCAGTCGCGAGCGGAGGGCAAGCTCGGGTGAGCGTGAGGTGTGAGAGTGCGGCGGCCGGTGCGGTCGCGGACGGAGGGTGGGGTCGGTGAGTCGTACCGCGCTGCTGGTGACGCACACCGGGCGCCGCCGTAGCACCGAACACGCCCGGGCGGTCGCGGCAGACCTGATCGCCGCCGGGTTCGAGGTGCGGGTGGTGGCCGAGGAGGCCGAGGACCTGGACCTGCCGGGTGTGGTGCCGGTGGTGGGGCCGCGGGCCGCCGAGGGCGCGGAGATCGTCTTCGCGCTCGGCGGGGACGGCACGTTCCTGCGCGCGGCCGAGCTGGCCCGCCCGGCGAAGGCCCCGCTGCTCGGCATCAACCTCGGCAAGGTCGGTTTCCTCGCCGAGGCGGAGATCGACGACCTCGACGTGGCGGTGGCCGACGTGGTCGACCGCAACTACACGGTGGACGAACGGCTCACCCTCGACGTGACCGCGGAGTTCGAGGGCGGCCCGACGATCGAGTCGTGGGCGCTCAACGAGATCAGCGTCGAGAAGGGCGAGCGGGCCCAGATGCTGGAGCTCCTCGTCGATGTCGACGGTCGGCCGCTGTCGCGGTACGGCTGTGACGGCGTGGTGTGCGCGACCCCGACGGGCTCCACCGCGTACGCGTTCTCGGGCGGTGGGCCGGTGGTGTGGCCTGAGGTGGAGGCGTTGCTGCTGGTGCCGATCAGCGCGCACGCGCTGTTCAGTCGGCCGTTGGTCACCTCTCCGACGTCAACGTTCTTGATCACGGTGGACCCGTTCACCACCCTGGCCGTGCTCTGCTGCGACGGTCGTCGGGTCTACGACCTGCCGCCGGGTGCCCAGGTGACGGTGCGTCGTGGCGCGCTCCCGGTGCGGGTGGTGCGGCTGCGGACCCGGTCGTTCACCGACCGGCTGGTGGCGAAGTTCGGGCTGCCCGTGCACGGCTGGCGGGGCAACCGCAGGTGAGCGAGGTCTCCCCGGCGCAGCGGTAGCGGTGACGGGGAGGCCGTCCGGCCTGCCGGCGGCGGGGCGCGGGCGCCCCGGACGGCCGCTCGTGACCGGGTCCCGGGCACGCCGGCTGGTCAACTGTCGGGACCCGAGTCTACTGTCGGGTGCTGTGCTGGAAGAGCTGCGCATCACCGGACTGGGCGTCATCGAGGACACCACGCTGCCCTTGACCGGCGGAATGAACGTCATCACCGGGGAGACCGGTGCCGGCAAGACGATGGTGGTCACCGGTCTCGGTCTGCTTTTCGGCGGCCGGGCCGACGCCGGCCGGGTGCGCGCCCAGCCGGGCCGCGCCGTGGTGGAGGGGCGGCTGCGGCTCGTCGGCCGGGTCGCCGCCGCCGTGCACGCCCGGGTCACCGACGCCGGTGGCGAGCCGGACGACGACGGTTCGCTGCTGCTGAGCCGGACGGTCACCGTGGAGGGACGCTCCCGGGCGCACCTGGGCGGACGCAGCATGCCGGTGGCCATGCTCGGCGAGGTCGGCGAGCAGGTGGTGGCGGTGCACGGCCAGTCCGACCAGCTGCGCCTGCTGCGCCCGACTGAGCAGCGGGCCGCGCTGGACCGGTTCGCCGGGCCCGAGCACGAGAAGCTGCTCGACGCGCTGCGCGAGGCGTACGCCCGGTGGCGGACGGTGGTCGAGGACCTGGCCGACCGGCGGCGCAACGCCCGGGCGCGCAACCAGGAGGTCGACCTGCTCCGGCTGGGGCTGGACGAGATCAGCCGGGTCGATCCGCAGCCGGGCGAGGACGCCGAGCTGAAGGCGGAGGCGCAGCGCCTGGAGCACGCGGAGGGGCTGCGCACGGCGGCGCAGACGGCGCACCAGTGCGTGGCGGGCGGCGCGGAGTCGACCGATGAAACGCCGGACGCGACGGCGCTGCTCGGGCTGGCCCGGCGCACCCTCGAGGCGCAGGCCGGTACCGACGCGTCCCTGGGTGACCTGGCGGGTCGGCTGGAGGAGGCGGCAACGCTGGTCGCCGACGTCTCCGCCGAGCTGTCGGCGTACCTGGCGGCGTTGGACGCCGATCCGGCCCGGCTGCAGACCATCTACGAGCGGCGGGCGGCGCTGCGTGGGCTGACCCGCAAGTACGCCGACGACGTCGACGGGGTGATCGCCTGGGCCGAGCGGGCCCGCATCAGGCTCTCCGACCTGGAGAACTCCGATGAGCTCCTCGACGAGCTGGACCGGGAGTCGTCCCGGCTGGCCGGTGAGGTGGGCGAGCTGGCCGGGCGACTGTCGACCTCCCGGCAGGAGGCGGCGATCCGCTTCGCCGAGCAGGTCACCGTCGAGTTGGCCGGGCTGGCCATGCCGCACGCCCGGATCGAGGTGGCGGTGCTGCCCCGGCCGGCCGGGAAGTCCGACCCGAGCCTGCCGGTCAACGGGATCGAGGTCGGTGTCGGCCCGGACGGGGGCGACGAGGTGGAGCTGCGGCTGCTGGCCCACCCGGGCGCACCGTCGCTGCCGTTGCAGCGTGGCGCCTCCGGCGGTGAGCTGTCCCGGGTGATGCTGGCCATCGAGGTGGTCTTCGCCGGGTCCGGCGGCCCGCCCACCCTGGTCTTCGACGAGGTCGACGCCGGGGTCGGCGGGCAGGCGGCGGTGGAGATCGGTCGCCGGCTGGCCCGGCTGGCCCGCAGCCATCAGGTGCTGGTGGTCACCCACCTGCCGCAGGTGGCCGCGTTCGCCGACCGGCACCTGGTGGTGGCGAAGGACACCGGGGGCGCGGTGACCACCAGCGGAGTGCGGGTGGTGGAGGACACGGAGCGGGCCCGTGAGCTGGCCCGGATGCTGGCGGGTTTGCCGGATTCGGATCTGGGTATTGCCCACGCCGAGGAGCTGTTGGCCGTCGCGGCTCGGGAAAGGCGGCCCTGACCGCGGCCGATTGTGAGTGCGGGCACACCAGCGTGCGCTGCGGTGTGCTTCCCTGGGTAGGCGGCCCTGCTCAGGCATGTCGCGACAGAAAAGCCTGCCTCACATGCCAGGATGGTCACGATGCGTATACCCATGCTGCGCCGGGCCCGGAACGCGGAACCGGACACGGTCCTAGGTACTGCCCGCCTCGATCGCCGGACGAAGCGCCTGGTCGGCCGGCTGCGCTCCGGCGACATCGCGATCATCGACCACGTCGACCTGGATCGGGTGGCGGCCGACTCGCTGGTTGCCGTCGGGGTCACCGCGGTCCTCAACGCCAAGCCCTCGGTCTCCGGCCGGTACCCGAACCTCGGTCCCGAGGTGCTGGTCGCGGACGGCATCCCGCTCGTGGATGACCTGGGCGAGGGCATCTTCGAGAAGGTCCGGGAGGGCGACACCGTCCGGATCGAGGGCAACACCGTCTTCGTCGGTGACGAGCCGATCGCGCACGGTGCACGCCAGGACGCCGAGACGGTGGCCAAGGCGATGGCCGACGCCCGTGAGGGGCTGTCGGTGCAGTTGGAGGCGTTCGCCGCCAACACGATGGACTACCTCCGGCAGGAGCGCGACCTGCTCCTGGACGGCGTCGGCGTACCGGAGATCCAGACCCAGGTCCAGGGCCGGCACTGTCTGATCGTGGTGCGCGGCTACGACTACAAGGCCGACCTGGACGTGCTGCGCCCGTACATCCGGGAGTTCAAGCCGGTGCTGATCGGGGTGGACGGCGGGGCGGATGCGCTGGTCGAGGCCGGCTACACCCCCGACATGATCATCGGGGACATGGATTCGGTCACCGACGACGTGCTGCGCTGCGGCGCCGAGGTGATCGTGCACGCCTATCCGGATGGCCGGGCGCCGGGGCTGCCCCGGGTTACCGGGCTGGGGGTGGAGGCGATCACCTTCCCGGCGGCGGCGACCAGCGAGGACCTGGCGATGCTGCTGGCCGACGAGAAGGGTGCCTCGCTGCTGGTGGCGGTCGGGACGCACGCCACCCTGGTCGAGTTCCTCGACAAGGGCCGGGGCGGGATGGCCTCGACGTTCCTCACTCGGCTCAAGGTCGGCGGGAAGCTGGTGGACGCCAAGGGCGTCAGCCGGCTCTATCGGCAGAACATCTCCGGTTCGTCCCTGCTGCTGCTGGTGTTGTCGGCGGTGGCGGCGATGGCCTCCGCCGTGGCAGTCTCCACCATCGGCAAGGCGTACTTGGGCGTGGTCAGCGAGTGGTGGAACAATTTCGTCTTCCAGCTGGGCCAGCTCTTCTAGCTCCCGACCGATCAAGAGGCTGTAAGCGTGATCAATTTCCGCTACCACGTGGTGTCCCTGACCGCGGTCTTCCTGGCGTTGGCCATCGGCTTGGTGGTCGGCACAGCCGCCCTCAACGGCCCGGTGGCCGACTCGCTCAAGGAGCGGGTCAACGGGCTCAGCAAGGACAACCAGCTGATGCGCCAGAGAGTCAGCGACATGCAGAAGGAACTGGAGCTGGAGGAGCAGTTCGCCGCCGAGATCGCGCAGGTGGTGCTGCCGGGAAAGCTTACCGGCCGGCGGGTGCTGGTGATGGATCTGCCCAGCGGGCGCGAGCACACCGAGGGCGTGCTGAAGATGCTTCAGACCGCCGGGGCCACCATCACCGGCCGGGTCGACCTCCAGGACAAGTTCATCAACCCGGACAACAACAGCAACCTGATGGAGTTGGCGGTCACCGCTGCCCGGCCCAGCGCCCCCGCCTCCGGTCTGCCCGGTAACGGGCACGGGGTGGAGACCTCCAGCGCCCTGCTGGCCAGCGTGCTGCTGGACCGCCCCGACGGCGCCGCCCCGGTCACCGAGGCCGACCGTCGGGCGGTACTGGCGTCGTACACCAACGCCGGGTATCTGACGACCGACGAGAAGGTGACCGGGCCGGCGGAGGCGGTGCTGCTCGTCAGCGGGCAGCCGTACGTGGACAAGGACTCCGCGAAGAAGGACGAGTCGGTGGTCAAGATCGCCGAGCAGTTCGACCGCACCGGCGCGATCGTGGTGGCCGGCGTCGGCTCGTCCGACGGCAACGTGGTGGCGGTGGTCCGGGGCGACCCGGTGCTGTCGCAGTCCATCTCCACCGTCGACGACGCCAACACCACCCAGGGGCAGGTGGTCACCAGCCTGGCCCTGGCGCAGCAGCTGACCGAGAAGAAGGCCGGCCAGTACGGAGTGGGCGACAACGCGCCCTCGCTGCTGCCTAAACTGCCCCGATGAGTAAACGACGTGCCCGGATGTCCGATCTCTTCCGCCGCGTCTGCGGCATGCCGAACGGGGTGACCGCGTGAGCCTGCTGGGCCGCCTGCTGATCGCCGGTGCCGGTGCCGCCGCCGCCCGGTACGCGCTGCGTGAGGTGCGCCTCGCGCCGGTCGCCCCGGCGCTGGAGCGCACCAACTTCCGGGGCCGCACCGTCACCCTGGCCGCCGGGCCGGCGCTCGCCGCCGGGGCCGCCGTGGCCGGGGCGTTCGGGGCGCCCAGCGGCCCCGCCGGGGCCGCCGCGCTGGTGGCCGGCCTGGGCGGGGGCGCGGTCGGGGTCTACGACGACGTGGTCGGCGCCCGCCCGGAGCAGCGGGCCGCGAAGGGCTTCGCCGGGCACCTCGCCGCCCTGCGGGAGGGGCGGATCACCGCCGGCCTCGTGAAGATCGTCGGAGTGGGGGCCGCCGGGCTGGGCGCAGCGGCGCTCCTCGCCGCCGACCCGATGGTCGCGGCGCACCACCGCCGGCAGCGGCACGGGGCCGTCGGCCGCACCGTCGACGTGCTGCTCGGCGCCGGGGTGATCGCCGGCACCGCCAACCTGCTCAACCTGCTCGACCTGCGGCCCGGCCGGGCGCTGAAGTCCGGCTTGCTGCTCGGCGCGCCGCTGGCGCGCGGCCCGCACGGCGGGATCGCCGCCAGCGCGGTCGGCGCCGCCGCCGGCCTGCTCCGCGACGACCTCGACGAGCAGGTGATGATCGGCGACGGCGGGGCCAACGCGCTCGGCGCGTTGCTCGGCGTGGCCCTCGCCGCCCGCACCGGGCCGCTCGGCCGGGCCGGCGCGCTCGCGGTGCTCGCCGGGCTCACCGCGGCCAGCGAGAAGATCAGTTTCACCCAGGTCATCCAGGCCACCCCGGGACTGCGTGAGCTGGACGCACTGGGCCGGCGCACCGACTGACGTGAAAACCCCGGCACCCCTCGCCGGCGCCGGCCGCGTCGCCGGAGCGGCCGCCCTCATCGCCGCGCTCACCGTCGTCAGCCGGCTCGCCGGCTTCGGCCGCACTCTGCTGTTCACCTGGACACTGGACTTCGGCGACCTCGGTGACATGTACGTCGTCGCCAACACCGTGCCCAACATCATCTTCGAGATCGTGGCCGGTGGGGCGTTGGCGAGCCTGGTCGTACCGCTGCTGGCCGGGCCGGTCGCGGCGGGGGACCGGCGGACGGTGGCCGCGACCACCGGGGCGCTGCTGACCTGGACGGTGGCGCTGCTGGTGCCGCTGGCGGTGGCGGTCACCCTGCTGGCCGGGCCGATCATCGAGGCGTTCAGCTCCGGGCGTAGCCCGGCGGAGCTGGCCGCCGGCGCCCGGATGCTGCGGGTCTTCGCCCCCCAACTGCCGCTCTACGGCATCGGCATCGTGCTCACCGGGGTGCTCCAGGCGCACCGCCGTTTTGCCTGGCCGGTCATCGCCCCGCTGCTGTCCAGCCTCACCGTGATCGCGGTGTATCTGGTCTTCGGCGCGGCCGAGGGTCGCCGTGCCACGGTCGCCGGGGTGAGCCGTGGTGGTGAACTGGTGCTCTCCGGCGGCACCACCCTCGGGGTGGTGGTGCTGTCGCTGTCGCTGCTGATCCCGCTGCGCCGGCTGGGTCTGCGGCCGCGCCCCGGATTCGTCTTCGGCGCCGACGCCCGGGCCCGCGTCGGCGGGCTGGCGATGGCCGGTGTGATCACCGTCGCCGCCCAGCAAATCGCCCTCGCGGTGCTGATCAGGAGCACCTCCGGTGGGCCCACCGGCTCCCTCCAGGTGTTTAACCTGGCCCAGACGATGTACCTGCTGCCCTGGGCGGTGCTGGCCGTGCCCCTCGCCGTCGCCGCGTACCCGACCCTCGTGGCCGCAGCGGCGACCGGCGACGAGGCCGGGTACCGGGACACCCTTGCCTCGACCACCCGGGGGGTGCTCCTGTTCAGTTGCCTCGGCGCGGCGGCGCTGGCCGGCACCGCCGCCCCTGTCGCCGCGTTCTTCCGCCCGGACGATCCCGCCCCGGTCGCCGCCGGGATCGCTGGCTTCGCTCCTGGACTGCTCGGCTACGGGCTCTTCGCGGTGCTCTCCCGGGCCCTCTACGCCCGGGGCGACACCCGGGCGGCCACCGCCGCGATCACCGTCGGCTGGCTCGCCGTGCCGCTGGCCGTCGCCCCGCTGGCGGCGCTGCTGCCCCGCGACGACCGGGTGCTCGCCGTCACCCTCGCCAACTCGGTCGGGATGCTGCTGCTCGGCGCCCTGCTGCTGGTCGCGGTGCGCCGCACGGCCGGTCACGTCGCGCTGGCCGGCGTGCCCCGCGCCGGGGCCGCCGGACTGCTCGGCGGGGCACTCGGCGCGCTCGCCGGGGCGGGAGTCGCGCGCTGGCTGGCCGGTGCCGGCGACGGCACCCCGACGACGCTCGGAGCGCTCGTGCAGGGCATGCTGTCCTCAGCCGTGGTCGGCATCGTGTTCCTCGCCGTCGCGTATCTGGTCGATCGGCGGGACGTCCGGCCGCTGCTCGCCGCCGTGCGTCGCCGGCTGGGCGGGGCAGGGCGGGGAGCCGGGCGGGCCGACGGGCCTCGGCGACAGGACGTGATCCCCCCGGAGCGGGGCGACGGGAAGGAGACGGTGTCCGGGTGAGCGTGACGACGGGCGGCGGACCGAAGGCGGCAGCGAGTCGGGGACGGTCGCGGTGACCGGGGTGACGCCGGCCGCCGGCTGGCACCGCACCGTGGCGCTGTTGCTCGCCTCCAGCACCGGCGGCGTCGGCCAGCATGTCCGCTCCGTCGCCCGGGGGCTCGCCGGCGCGGGCGCCCGGGTACTGGTCTGCGGGCCGGCCGCCACCGAGGAGCAGTTCGACTTCACCGGTGTGGGCGCCCTGTTCCGGCCGGTGGAGATCCCGGCCAGCCCCACCCCGGCCGACGCCCGGGCGGTCGCCGCCCTGCGCCGCGCGTTGACCGCCGAGCCGGTCGCCGTCGTGCACGCGCACGGGCTGCGCGCCGGGCTGGTCGCCGTTCTGGCCCGACCGGCGGCCCCACTGGTGGTCACCTGGCACAACGCGGTCCTCGCCCGGGGGTTGCGCGGCGGACTGTCCCGGCTCGCCGAGCGGGTCGTGGCCCGGGGCGCCCGGGTCGCCCTGGGCGCCTCCGCCGACCTGGTCGAGCGGGCCGCCACGCTGGGCGCCACCGATGCCCGGCTCGCCCCGGTCGCCGCGCCGGCGCTGCCCGCCCCGCGCCGCCGCCGGGCCGCCGTCCGCGCCGAGTTCGGGGTGGCCGCCGACCAGCCGCTGATCGTCTCGGTGGGCCGGCTGCACCCGCAGAAGCGGTACGACGTGCTGGTCGACGCCGCCGCCCGGTGGCGCGGCCGGACCCCGCCGCCCGTCGTGGCAATCGCCGGCAGCGGCCCGGCGTACCTTCAGCTGGCCGCCCGGATCTCCGCCGCCCGCGCCCCGGTCACCCTTCTAGGGCATCGTACCGACGTGGCCGACCTGCTGGCCGGCGCCGACCTGGCCGTGGTGACCAGCGACTGGGAGGCCCGCCAGCTCTTCGCCCAGGAGGCGCTGCGGGCCGGCGTACCGCTGGTGGCGACCGCCGTTGGTGGCCTGCCCGAGCTGGTCGGCGACGGGGCCGTGCTGGTGCCTCCCGGCGACGTGGACGCCGTCGACGCCGCCGTGCGGGAGTTGCTCGACGACGACACCCGCCGGGCCGGGCTGGGCCGGGCCGGTGCCCAGCGGGCGCAGGCCTGGCCCACCGAGGCGGACACTGTCGCCGAGCTGGCCGCGCTCTACGCGGAGCTGGCCCCCGACGCCGACGCCACGTCGACGGGACGCCGGTGATGCTGCGCAGACTCACACCGGTCCTGTTTACCCTGCTGGTCGTGGTCCTCGGTGTCACTGCTCTCGCCGCGCGACCGGCCGGCGAGGCCCCCCGGCGCACCGCCGACTTCGTGGTGCTCGCCGGGGTAGCGGGACTGCGCTGGGACGACGTGGACCCGCAGACCACCCCGACGCTGTGGCGGATGGCGCAGGAGGGCTCGATCGGCTCCCTGTCGGTGCGTTCCGGGCATCGGCCGACCTGTCCGGTCGACGGCTGGCTGACCCTGGGCGCCGGCAACTTCGCCGCCGGGAACGGCAGCCGCGGCGCGGGTTCCTGCCAGTCCGTGCGGGTGGCCGTGGAGCAGCCCGACGGCATCGGAGCGAACCTGCCGAACCAGGCGAGCGTCGTGCAGCACAACCAGCAGCGCCTGCCCTGGGGCGCGGTGCCCGGCTCGCTGTCGGAGTCGGTGCGCTGCTCGGTCGCCGTCGGCCCCGGCGCGGCGGTGGCCGCAGCCCGCCCGTTCGGCCGGGTCGACCGGTACGCCGCGAGACTGCCGGACGACCCGGCCCCGCTGCTCGGCTCCTGCGTGTTGAGCATCGTTGACCTCGGCACCGTCGCAGGCGAGGATCCGGCGGCCCGCGCCGCGCAGGCCCGGCAGGCCGACGCCGACCTGGCCCGGGTGCTCGCCGCCCGCCCTCCGCGCTCCCTGGTGCTGGTCGCCGGGATTTCCGACACCGGTCTGCCGTCCCGGCTGCACGTCGCCGTCGCCGACGGCCCCGGCTGGGAGCGGGGCTGGCTCACCTCGCCGACCACCGGCCGGGAGGGCTACCTGCAACTGGTCGACCTGGCACCGACGGCCCTGGCCGCGCTCGGCCGTCCCATGCCGGATCGGCTCTTCCTCGGCCGACCCGCGGTCGCCGTCGGCGACCGGCCGGCGGACCTGCCCTCCGCGCTCGCCGCGCCGGCCGATGCGGATCGGGAGTCCGCCGCCCAGCGGCACGTCGCCAGCTGGTTCTTCGCCCTGCTCGCCGGCGCGCAGGTGCTGCTCGCCGTCGCGGTGCTGCCGTTGCTTCGCCGTGCCCGTCGGCACGCCGGGCCGGGCGGCCCCGCCCCGGTGCCCCGGCGTGTGGTGGCGACGGTCGAGCTGCTGCTGATCGCCGCCGCACTGGCGGTCCCGGCGGCCCTGCTTGCCGACGTCGTGCCCTGGTGGCGCGGCGACCACGCCGGCTGGTGGTTCGCCACCGTGACGGCGCTGCTGGTGATCGGGGGGACCGCAGCGGTCCGCTTCGCCCCCGGGCGCGACTCGACGCTCGGCCCGCTCGGCGCGGTCGCCGGCCTGTCCACCCTCGTCGTCGCCGCCGACGTGCTCACCGGGGCCCGGTTGCAGCTCAACGGCGTGGTTGGCTACTCGGCCCTGGAGGGCGGCCGGTTCTCCGGCCTGGGCACCGTCGGGCTGGGCGTGTTCATCGCCGGGGCGCTGCTCTGCGCCGGCTGGCTGGCCCAGCGGGTCCGCCGGCAGTGGCGGCCCATGGTGGTGGTCGCCGTCGGCGGAATAGCCGTGGTGGTGGTCGGCAGCCCGTTCCTGGGGGCGGACCCGATCGGCGCGATCGCACTGACCGCCGGGGTGAGCGTGGCCGCCGCGATCAGCACCGGCGGTTGGCTGACCGTCAGCCGGCTGGTCTGGGCCACCATGGCCGGGCTGGCCCTCACCATCGGCTTCGCGGTGATCGACCTGCGGCGGGAGGCCACCGAGCGGGGCAGCCTGGGCCGCTTCCTGGCCGCCGTCGGCGACGGCACCGGCGGGCTGACCGTGAACCGGTCCAGCAGCGCCAACTTCGAGACCATGGTCAACAGCCCGCTGACCGTGCTGGCCCTGGCCGGGGCGCTGCTGGTCTGGTTCGCGCTGCTCCAGCCGTGGGGCGGGCTGATGCGGCTGTTCGGCATCTACCCGGCGATGCGGGCCGCGATGGCCGGCATCGCGGTGGGCGCCGTGATCGGCGGGTTGCTCGGCGGCTCCGCGCTCGACGTCGCCGGGGCCGCCGGGGCGCTGGTGGTGCCGATGGCGGCCCTCGCGGCGCTGCGCGTGCTCGACCACTCGACCGACCGGACCCAGCCCGGCGACGGCGGCCCCGCCAACGGCCGTCCCGCCGCCGCGCGTGCCCCGGACCGCCCGGCCGACGCCGGCCGGGCTGACGCCGAGGCGGGCGACCGGGACGGCGCTTCCGGCGAAGCCGGGGATGGTCCTTCCGGCGAAGCCGTGGACGGCCCGGTCGGCGACGGCGGGGACAGGACACCTCGCGTGCCCGGCCAGGCCGCCCGCGTCTCGACCGCGGTCGTGCCGGGCTGAGCCCCCGGCATGGCCCTGCCGGGGGACCTCGGGTGCGGGCTGCGGGGCCACCCGGGGGAGGTGTTACCGTGGAATCCCGTGGATCGCGTGATCACTTTGCTGATCGGCACGGCGGTCTGCACGACCGCAACGGACGACACGGGAGCAGGCCTTGGCCCCTTCAGCACGGACGACCAGGCACATTTTCGTCACCGGGGGAGTCGCCTCCTCGCTGGGCAAGGGCCTCACCGCCTCCAGCCTCGGCAACCTGCTGACCGCGCGAGGGCTGCGCGTGGTGATGCAGAAGCTCGACCCCTACCTCAACGTGGACCCTGGGACGATGAACCCGTTCCAGCACGGTGAGGTGTTCATCACCGAGGACGGCGCGGAGACCGACTTGGATGTCGGGCACTACGAGCGATTCCTGGACCGGGCACTGTCCGGCAAGGCGAACGTCACCACCGGCCAGATCTACTCCGAGGTGATCGCCAAGGAGCGGCGCGGCGAGTACCTGGGCGACACCGTCCAGGTCATTCCGCACATCACCAACGAGATCAAGGCGCGCATCCGGGGGATGGCCGACCCGGACACCGACGGCCAGGTGCCGGACGTGGTGATCACCGAGGTCGGCGGCACCGTCGGCGACATCGAGTCACTGCCCTTCCTGGAAGCGATCCGGCAGGTCCGCCACGACCTGGGCCGGGACAACTGCTTCTACCTGCACGTCTCCCTGGTGCCGTACCTGGCCCCGTCTGGGGAACTGAAGACCAAGCCCACCCAGCACTCGGTGGCCCAGCTGCGCAGCATCGGCATCCAGCCGGACGCGCTGGTGCTGCGCTGCGACCGGGAGATCCCGGACAAGGTGAAGCAGAAGCTGGCGCTCTACTGTGATGTGGACCGGGAGGCCGTCACCGCCGCCCCGGACGCGCCGAGCATCTACGACATCCCGAAGGTGCTGCACCGCGAGGGCCTCGACGCGTACGTGGTGCGCCGGCTCGGCCTGTCCTTCCGCGACGTCGACTGGGCGAGCTGGGACGACCTGCTGGACCGGGTGCACCAGCCGCACCACACCGTGACCGTGGCGGTGGTCGGCAAGTACGTCGACCTGCCCGACGCGTACCTGTCGGTCAGTGAGGCGATCCGGGCGGCCGGGTTCGGCCACCGGGCCCGGGTGCAGCTGCGGTGGGTGCCCAGCGACGACTGTGTCACCCCGGCCGGCGCCGCGACGGCCCTGGCCGGCGTGGACGGCATCGTCATCCCCGGTGGCTTCGGCGTGCGCGGCATCGAGGGCAAGATCGGCACCGCCCGGTACGCCCGGGAGAACGGCGTGCCGCTGCTCGGCCTCTGCCTCGGCCTGCAGTGCATGACCATCGAGGTGGCCCGTCACCTGGCCCACCTGGACGGGGCGAACTCGCTGGAGTTCGACGAGGAAGCCGTGCATCCGGTCATCGCCACGATGGCCGACCAGCAGGACATCGTCGCCGGCAGGGGTGACCTGGGCGGCACCATGCGGCTGGGGGCGTACCCGGCGAAGCTCGCCGAGGGGTCGCTGGTGGCCGAGGCGTACGGCAGCACCGAGGTCAGTGAGCGGCACCGGCACCGGTACGAGGTGAACAACGCCTACCGCGACCAGCTCACCAAGGCCGGGCTGACCGTCTCCGGCACCTCCCCGGACGGCCGGTTGGTCGAGTTCGTCGAGCTGGACCGCGCCCTGCACCCGTTCTACGTGGCCACCCAGGCGCACCCCGAGCTGAAGAGCCGCCCGACCCGGCCGCACCCGCTCTTCGCGGCGTTCGTGAAGGCCGCTGTGACGTACTCCGAGGCCGACCAGCTCCCGGTCGACCTGGACGCCGCCCCCGCGGCGGTGGGGGACGCGGCGCGCCGGGCCGACCGCAACGGCGGCGCGGCCGCCGAGAAGAAGAAGGCGTCGGCGTCGTGAGCGCGGTGGAGCACCGGTACGAGGTGACCGGCCGGCGGGAGCGCTACGCCGGGCGGATCTTCTCCGTGGTCACCGACGAGGTCACCATGCCGGGCGGCGGCACCGCCGCCCGCGACTATGTCCGGCACGTCGGCGCGGTGGCCGTCGTGGCGCTCGACGATGCCGGCCAGGTGGTGCTGATTCGGCAGTACCGGCACGCGGTCGGTCGGCACCTGTGGGAGCTGCCGGCCGGCCTGATGGACGTCTCCGGGGAGGACCTGGCCGCCGCGGCGGCCCGCGAGCTGGCCGAGGAGGCCGACCTCACCGCCGGCGCCGTCGACGTGCTGGTCGACCTGCACAGCTCGCCCGGCTTCTCCGACGAGGTCGTCCGGGTCTTCCTGGCCCGGGGCCTCGCCGACGTGCCCGCCGGGCAGCGCCACGAGCGCAGCGAGGAGGAGGCCGACCTCCAGGTGGTCCGGGTGGACCTCGACGAAGCGGTGCGGATGGTGCTCGCCGGCGAGATCACCAACGCCGCCGCCGTGGCCGGGCTGCTCGCCGCCGCCCGCGCCCGCGACGCCGGCTGGTCGGCGCTGCGTCGCCCGGACGCGCCGCTGCCGCGCTGAGCGACCGCGACCAGCGGGTACACCGGGGAGGGGGGGGGGGGGGGGGCGGCCGGGCCCCCCGCCCCCCCCCCGACGAGATCAACCGGCAGGGGGCAAGACGCCGGGGACTCCGCACCCCCCCA
>NZ_JAPZLF010000039.1:0-16375 GCF_033804645.1 Micromonospora sp. RTGN7
CGTTTTTTTGGGGGGGCGGGGTGGGTGGGGCCCGCGGGGGGTGTACTGATCCCTGACTTGGTCCCCCAGGCGGCGTGGGGGGGGGGGGGCCCCACGCCTGTGCCGGCCACTGCCGTCAGGACTGCCGGCTCACCCCAGCTGACGCAGCGGAGACTCGACGGCCTCGATGATGCGCGGGCGGAGCTCGGCGGCGCGGATGACGGCGTCGACCGAGCCGACCTCGACGGCGCGCTGGATGTTGTGCACGCGGTCGAACTCCGTGGCCACCTCGCCGAGCTTCTCCACGCGGACCGACGAGCGGAGCTCGTCGAGCTCCGCCGTCAGCGTGGCGCGGTCGGTGCCGGACGCGGCCGAGACGCGGGCCTCCAGGTCCCGCACGCGTGGGTCGCGGGCGGTGCGGGCGTTGACGTCGCCGACGAAGACCACCGCGGCGGCGGGGGCACCACCGAGCACCGAGGCGAACGAGCCTTCCAGCGCGAGTACGGTCATGTTCGGGTTCAGCGCCTTGGAGAACACCACGAACGCGCCGCCGTGGTACCGCGAGATCACGCAGAACACGATGCGCCCACGGAAGTTCACGATCGCGCGGCCGATCTCGGCGCCGTACTCCAGTTGTAGCTTGCGCATCGACTCCGGCGAGCCGTCGAAGCCCGACAGGTTCGCCAGCACCACCAGCGGCCGGTTGCCGCTGGCCGCGTTGATGGCCCGCGCGGCCTTCCTCGATGACTGCGGGAACAGCGTCCCCGCGGTGTAGGTGTCCGGGCCGTCGGTGGGCGGGAAGCCGCGTCGCGGCACCGCCCGTGACTCGATGCCGAGCAGACACACCGGCATGCCGCCGAGGTGCACGTCCTGCACCGCCACGGTCTCCGCGTCGGCCATCCCCGCCCAGCGCTCCAACACCGGGTGGTCCTGGTCGGCCAGCGCCCGCATCACGGCCCGGATGTCGAACGGCTTCTTACGGTCCGGGTTCGCCTCGGCGGAGAAGATCTCGCCGACGGTGCTGAAGTCGCTGCCCGCCACGACATGCGGAAAGTCGGAGATGTCGCGGCCGACGGGGTCGGTCGTGGCCGTTCGCCGCGGCGCATCCTCCCCGGGTGCGACGTACGTGTGGTCGTAGTACGACATCAGCACCTGCCGCGCGGCGCCCAGGTTCGGGGCCCAGTACTGCGCCTGCCCGTTCGGGCCCATCACCCGGTCGTAGCCGCCGATGCCGAAGTTGTCCTCGGCCGAGACGCCACCGGAGAAGTCGAGCGACTGCTTGCCGGTGAGCACCATCGCCGAGTCCGGCGTCATCACCAGGATGCCCCTGGTGTGCATGAGCATCGTCGCCTCGGCGTTCCAGTACGGCTGCGCGCCGACGTTGATGCCCGCGACCACGATGTTGATCTCACCGCCGGCCTGGGTGAACTCGACGATTCGCTTGAGCGCCGCGGCCACCCAGTCCATGTTCTCGGTGCCGGACTCCATGGAGATCCGCGCGCCAGCGGAGAGCGCGTACCACTCCAGCGGCACCCGCATCTGCTCGGCCAGGTCCAGCGCGGCGATCACGCGGCGGCACTCCGGCTCCGACAGTGCGCCGAGCGCCTTCGTCGGGTCGCCGAGCAGCACGACCCGGGTGACGCCCTGCGGGTGCCGCGACGTCGACGTGCTGACCACGCCCGCGACGATCGCCGCGCTGTTGCCGCCCCTGGGCCGGTCGACCGGCACCAGCGCGTGGTGCTCGTCGAGGTCGTGCTCGACGAAGTCGCCGAGCAGCCCGGTCAGCTCGTACGGGTAGACCGTGTTGCGGCTGCTCGCGCGCAGCACCTTCTGCCGGTAGTCGTCGAGCGGCTCGAGCGGCTCGTCCGACGGCTCGCCGATGGTCAGCTCGGCGCCGCCGGTCACCCCGAAGGAGACTCGCACGGCGGTCTTGACCAGCTCGCCGGTCCGGCGGTCGCGCTGGCGCCCGATGAACAGGATCTCCTCCAGCCCGGCGCCTGCGGTGGCCGGCAGCACGCGCCCGGCAAGCATCTCCAGCTCCGCGCGGGTGATGTCGCTCGGCGGCCAGATGTAGAGCACGATCCGGTTGGTGTTGACGCGCTTCTTCGACGGTCGCCGCGACTGTGCGCGGCGGATCGAGTCGAGGCAGGTGGCGATGGTGTTCTCGGCCGTCGGCAGCGCGACCAGCCGCCCGTCGTGCTCGCGCAGCGCGGTCAGGTCGCGCACCTGCGCGAACGCGACAAGGCGGTCGTCGGACGGGTTCTCCCGCGCCACGCACTGGAAGAGGTAGACCTCCTCGTCCGACGACGGCAGCCGGGTGAGGTCGAACTTGTACAGCCGCTCCAGCTGCATCCGCTGCGCGATGTACGGGTGCAGGCCGCGGACCAACCGCTCCTCGGCCATCCCGGTGGTCGACGGGCGGAACGTGAAGTGGTGGTGCATCACCGCGCCGCTGCGGCCCGCGACGGTGGCGGTGAGCCGGCGCACCTGGTTCGGCAGCGGGTACCCGCCGATCACCTCGTGCAGCGCGGTCGCCATCGCGTCGGAGTCCGCTGGCTGGTTCTCCCAGGCGAGGTAGATGTCGGCGTCGACGGCGTCCTCGCCGCTCGCCAGCTCCGCGAGCCCGCGCAGCGCGCTGCCCAGCGCGTCGAAGCTCACCGCGGCGGAGACCACGCACGAGTCGGCGCGCCCGGCGACCACGAAGGTGCAGCCGGCGACCTCGCGGGTGCGGAGGCTGACCAGACCCTTGTTGCCGTAGTACCGACGGGTCAGCACCTCCAGCATGACCGCGTTGTCGAGGTGGTGGCGGACGAGCCGCTGGCCGAGCAGCCGCACCAGCGGCTCGGTGCTGCGTACCATCTCGGCGATGCGCCCGGCGCGGTCCGGTGCGTCCGGGTGGGCGTCCAGGTGGCGCAGGTGCGCTCGGATGCCCGCGTAGACGCGGGCGCGGTTGCGGCGCAGCAACGGCTGGGCCAACCAGGCGAACACCACGCCGCGCGCCAGGTCGGCAACCACGGGGAAGCGGACCTGCGTCGCGGCCACCAGCCGCTCCAGCGCGAGACCGGTGGGCTCACGCAGCACCTCGTCCGGCGGGGACTCCCGCAGCCAGGCGCGCAGCAACGTCGCGACGACCGTCGCGTCGGCGGACGCGCGTTGCAGGGCGAGGAAGATCCGGAACACCGCGGCTTCGAGCTCGGGGGACCGATCCAGCTCGGTGATCCCGTAGCGCCCGAGGGCCTTGGCGAGCTTCGCCTGGAACGCCGCCGGCAGCCCGGCCCGCTCGACGTCGAGGCTCTGCAGGTAGGTGTGGAAGTGTTCGCGGGCGCTGTGCACGTGCCCGTCGCCGCCGCCGTCCTCGCCCGCCGGCCGGTTACGGCTCAGCTCGGCGAGGTCGGAGAAGAGGTTGATGAGATCGAGTTCCTCGGCCAGCGGCCGGTGGCCGTCCTCGACGGCGGCCCGGCGCGCGACGAGGTAGTCGTCGAGCACCCGGCGATCGTCGTGCGGGTCGACGTCGAAGCCGAGCAGCAGGCTGCGGAGGTCTTCCTGGCCACGCGTGATGCGCTCCCGCGCCGGGATCCGCCCGGGCGCGGCCGGCAGGTCCAGCTCGACGGCCTCGGCGACCGAGGTCTCCTCGGCCGTGGCGTCGTCGAGCGGCTCCAGCCGCAGCAGCACGGCGCCGGTCTCCACCTGGCTGCCCACGGAGACGGTGCATTCCTTCAGCCGGGCCCGGAACGGCGCCCGCAGCACCGTCTCCATCTTCATGCTCTCCAGCACCAGCACCGGCGCGCCCGCCTCGACCTCGGCGCCGACCCCCAGCGGGGTGGCGACGACCAGCGCGGGCATGGACGAGCGCACGACGCCGCCCTCGTCGAGGCTGACCCGGTGCGTCACGCCGTTCACCTCGACCAGGTGCAGCGGCCCGTGCGTGCCGGTGAGCAGGCGGTACCGGGTGCCGTTGACGACGATCTGCCCGGTGTGCCGGTCGAAGCGGTTGAGCTCGACGTCGGCGGTGCGAGCGTCGTCACCCGCTTCGATGCCGACACGGAACCGGTGCGCGCCGACCCGCGCGACACGCACGCGGTAGCCGATGCCCCGCAGCTTGAGGTCCAGTGGTCGGCCGCTGGTGTGCTGCACCTGCGGACGCCCGCCGGACGCCGTCGACAGCAGCCGCTGCCGCTCGACGCGCTCCTCCTCCTCGTACGCCTCGATGGCGGCGGCCGCCAGCGCGACGGCGGAGTGCCGGTGCGAGACGAGCCTGCCCTCGCCGCGGACGCGGTCGATCCAGCCGGTGTCCGCGCTGGCGTCGATCACCTCGGGCTGGTCGAGTAGTTCGAGCACGAAGCTCTTGTTCGTCGCGCCGCCCTCGATGATCACCGTGGTCTCCGCCATCGCCCGGCGCAGCCGGCCGAGCGCCTCGCCGCGGTCGCGACCGTAGGCGATGATCTTCGCGATCATCGAGTCGAAGTCGGCGGGGATGGTGTCGCCCTCGCTGACGCCGGTGTCCACCCGGATGCCCGGCCCCGCGGGCAGGTCCAGCCGCGCGATGCGGCCCGGGGAGGGCGCGAAGTCGCGGTCGGGGTCCTCAGCGTTCAGCCGGGCCTCGACGGCGTGCCCGCGCTCCGCCGGCGGCTCGCCCTCGAGCCGCCCGCCCGCAGCCACGTGCAGCTGCGCCTTGACCAGGTCGAACCCGGTGGTGGACTCGGTGATCGGGTGCTCGACCTGCAGGCGGGTGTTGACCTCGAGGAATGCGAACAGCTCGTCGCCGGGGTGGTAGAGGAACTCGACGGTCGCCGCGCCGCAGTAGCCGACGGCGACGGCCAGCCGCTCGGCCGACGTCTTCAGCTCGGCCGTCTGCTCGGGGCTGAGCACCGGCGACGCCGACTCCTCGATGACCTTCTGGTTGCGCCGCTGGATCGAGCAGTCGCGGACCCCGAGCGCCCACGCGGTGCCCCCGCCGTCGGCGATCACCTGGACCTCGACGTGCCGGGCGCCGGTGACCAGGCGCTCCAGGAACACGATGCCGCTGCCGAACGCCCGGGCGGCCTCCTGGCTGGTGCGCTCGAAGGCGTCCACGAGGTCGGCGGCGTTCGTGATGACGCGGATGCCGCGCCCGCCCCCGCCCGCAGTCGCCTTCAGCATCAGCGGGTAACCGATCTCGGTCGCCGCCGCCACCGCGGCCTCCGGGGTCTGCACCGCACCGCGGCTCCACGGCGCGACCGGCACGCCGACCTCCTCGGCGATCAACTTCGCGCCGATCTTGTCCCCGAGCTTGCGCATTGCCTCCGGGCTCGGCCCGACGAAGGTGACCCCGATCTTCTCGCACAGCTCCGCGAACGCCGGATCCTCCGCGACGAAGCCCCAGCCGACCCACGCCGCGTCGGCCCCGGTCTCCACCAGCGCCCGCTCCAGCACCTTCAGGTCCAGGTACGGCCGCGCGGACGCGGGGCCGAGATCGTAGGCGATGTCGGCCTCACGCACGAACGTGGCCGTGCGGTCGACGTCGGTGTGCAGCGCGACGGTCTCGATCGGTTGCCCGGTCTCCGCGGCCAGGTCCCGGGCGGCGTGGATGAGCCGCATCGCGGCCTCACCACGGTTGACGATGGCGATACGACTGAACACCCGAAGGAGCCCTTCTGCCCAAGGCACTAGTCGGCCGACCGGCGAGTTGGGCGGTTTCTCATTGCAGCGGACGGGGACCGGCCCGAGCATAGTAGATAGCGGCCGGACCGACGATAGTGCGTGCGGGCGAGCGGGCAGGTCTACCGGCCGGCGAGGCAAGCGGATTACGAGCGGCGGGGCGCTGAACTGCTCGCCCTGCGCAGGACGGTGGCAACCGCACCTAAACTGCATCAAACCCTTACCCGCAGTGTCCTGTTTTTGCAGGTCAGGGTGGGTGCGGTGGTCGCTCGGCGCCGAAGGTGCCGTCGATTCGATTCCAACGATCGTCACTTTCAATATCGGCACCTGCGAGTAATGTTACCGAAGATTACGGTGACGGATCTTCCTGCATTGTGCCCCGTGTTCGGCGCGCAGTTCGGGAGCAGTTGCCCGGCAGCGGAGGTCCTGCTACCCGACCGTCACCAGCGCCGACCTCGGGTCGGCCGGGCGGCCCACGGCCGGGGCCCACCTCTGCCGGCGCGATGGCACCGGGCGGGGGATACGGACGGGGCCTACGGTGGATCCCCGTTTCTGAAGCCGACCGGCCTCCGGGCGCGGTCACGGTCGCCGAACATCGCTGCCGTCGTCCACCGCGGGCCTTATTTGATCGTTAAGTAATCGGGCAACTGGTGCAGTCGAGAGGTCACACTGCGCAGAATGGGGCGATGGCCGCCGCCGACACATCCGCCCGCACCGCTCGTTGCCGTCGTACCCGGGCGCTCGTCGCGGTGGTCGCCGCGCTCGCCGTTGCGGTCGCCACCGGCGCCTGGGTGCTGCGGGACCGGGTGGACAGCGATGGCGGCGCACCGCAGCCGGGCGACGCGGCGGCCCTCGGCGCCCCACCCGGCGCCGGCTGGGCGGACGGCACCGGAGTCTGCGCCGGCCGGGCGGCCCGGGCGCCCCGCGAGCTGCGCGGCATGTGGATCACGACGGTGAACAACATCGACTGGCCGAGCCGGCGTGGGCTACCGGCCGAGACGGTGCGGGCGGAGTTCCTGGGCTGGTTGGACCTGGCGGTGCGACGCCACCACAACGCGGTCTTCGTGCACGTGCGCCCGGGTGGGGACGCGTTCTGGCCGTCCAGCTACGCGCCCTGGTCGGAGTGGTTGACCGGACGACGTGACGGCCGCGACCCGGGCTGGGACCCGATGGAGTTCATGGTCGCCGAGGCGCACGCCCGCAACCTGGAGTTCCACGCCTGGTTCAACCCGTACCGGGGCGGCCAGCCGGCCACGGTGGGTGGGCCCGGCCCCCGGATGGAGCAGCTCGCGCCGACCCATCCGCTGCGGCGGCACCGCGACTGGGTGGTGACCTATCCCAGCGCCGACCGGCCCGGCAGCCGCCTCTACTTCAATCCGGGCATCCCCGAGGCGCGCACGTTCGTCGAGGACTCGATGCTGGAGGCGGTCCAGCGGTACGACATCGACGGGGTGCACTTCGACGACTTCTTCTACCCGTACCCGGAGGCCGGGCAGGACTTTGCGGACGACGCGGCGTTCGCCCGGTATGGCGGGCGGTTCGCGGACAAGCACGCCTGGCGTCGGGACAACGTGAACACGCTGGTCCGCGAGATGAGCGAGCGGATCAAGGCGATCAAGCCGTGGGTGAAGTTCGGCATCAGCCCGTTCGGCATCTGGCGCAACAAACGCACCGACCCGGCCGGCTCGGCCACCGCTGGCCTGCAGAGCTACGACGATATCTACGCCGACACCCGGCTCTGGGTACGGGAGCAGTGGCTGGACTATGTCGTGCCGCAGCTCTACTGGCACATCGGGTTCGACAAGGCCGACTACGCCACCCTCCTGCCGTGGTGGGCGGCCATGGTGAAGGGCACCCGGGTGCAGCTCTACGTCGGCCAGGCCGACTACCGGGTGGGCGAGCGCGGCGCCTGGCGCGACCCGGCCGAGCTGGACCGCCAGCTCGCCCTCAACCGCCGGTACGGGGTGGACGGGAGCGTGCACTTCAGCGCCAAACAGGTGCGTGCCGACAGACTCGGGGCGGTCAGCCGGTACAGCGCGGCGCACTACGCGAGTCCGGCGCTGGTGCCCGCGATGGCGCAGCTACCGGCGGCCCCACCGGCCGCGCCCACGGTCACCGGCGTGCGGCGTGCGGACGCTGGCGAGGTGGTGCTGACCTGGCGCGGGGACGGCGCCGCGAGCTTCGCCGTCTACCGGGTGGACGGCGACACCGCCCGGCTCGTCGGCGCCTCCCGGGGTGCCGACTGGATCGACCGCACCGCCCCGGCCGGCCGCCCGCTCTCCTACTGCGTGTCCGGGCTGGACCGCAGCGGGAACGAGGGCCGGCTCAGCGCGCCGACGTCCGTCGCCGCGCGGTAGCCGAGAAGCCGCCACGAGGCGGCTCACGGGCCGCAGTAGAGAAGTCGGTTCGGGGTGCCGGCGACCACGCCGGTGACGACGCCGGTGCTCGACCGGCCGACCAGGTGGCTGGCGACCTGGGCCGGGGTCCAGCCCGGGTTGCCCGACAGGGCCAGCGCGGCGCAACCGGCCACGTGGGCCGAGGCCGCCGAACCACCGCTGATCGTGGCGGTCGCGGTGTCGCCGGTGTGCCAGGTGGACGTGATGTTCGCCCCCGGCGCGAACAGGTCGATGCAGCTGCCGTAGTTGCCGCTCGGCAGTCGGGCGTCGGTGGCCGAGGTGCCCACCGTGGTCAACGCGCCGGGCACCCGCCCCGGCGAGCTGTTGCAGGCGTCCCCGTTCGAGCTGCCCCCGGTGGTGACGTAGGTGATGCCCCGATTGATCGAGTTGGTCACCGCCCCGTCCAGGATCGCGCTGATCGACCCGCCGAGGGCCAGCTCCACCACCGCCGGCCGGAGGGCGTTCGTCGCGATCCAGTCGATCCCGGCCACCACCATGGCGGTGGTGGAGCTGCCGGTGCAGTTGAGCACCCGGACGGGGTGGATCCGGACCTCCTTGGCGACCCCGTGCAGGGCACCGCCGATCGTGCCGGCCAGGTGGGTGCCGTGGCCGTTGCAGTCATCCGCGGGAAGGGCACCGTCAACGAGGTCGACCCCGCCGCTGACCCGGCCGGTGAAGTCCGTGTGGGTGGCCCGGATCCCGGTGTCGACGACGTACACGTGCACGTTCTGCGCGGTGTTCGGGTAGGCGTACCGACCGTCCAGCGGCAGGCGTCGCTGGTCGATCCGGTCGAGCCCCCAGGACGGCGGGTTGGTCTGCACGCCGGGGCCGATCAGCGGCGTGACCCGATTCTGCTCCACGGAGGAGACGGCCGGGTCGGCGGCGAGGCGGCGGGCGGCCCGCTCGGTGAGCCGTACCTCGAAGCCGGTCACGGCGCTGCCGTAGACGTGGCCGACAGTGCCCCCGTAGCGGGCCCGTAGGCGGTCGGCGGCCCTGGTGACCTCGGCGGTGGCGGCGCCCGCCCCGAGCGACGCGCGGACCGGGGCCTGCCGGAGCATGACCAGATAGCTGCCGGGTACGGCGTCGGCGGCACCGGCGTGGCGGATGGTTCCCTCGGCGGTTGTCCCGGCGGTTGCCGGTCCACCCGGGAGCAGTGCGGCGCTCAGAGCGGTTGCCAGGGTGAGCGCGAGTCGACCCCGCGAGCGTGAACCGATCATCTCTTCTCCTCACCGGATGGGACCGGCCCCAGAGCGGGATCGCCTCGGGGCCGGTGGAACGACGGTGCTGATCAGAAGGGGGACGCCAGGCGCGACGGATGCTCCGGCGACCCGTTTCGCCGGCCGGCGATCCGGCCGGTCGTAGCCGGGCTGACCCGCTACGAGTGTACTGACCGAAGTCGATTTGAGGTAGACGCTGGGTAGCCGCTCGACTACGTACCTGGAATCGGTGATCGTCGCGTCGGGCGGGTCGCCGCGGCGAGTGCGGCGGGGACCGTTACGGCGTCGTGGCGTCGAGCTGGGCCGCGACCTGCTCGGCCAGCCTCGGTCGAAGGATCTTCCCCGTGGCGGTCCGGGGGATGGCATCGAGCGACAGGACCCGTCGCGGCACGACGGCGGCGGCGAAGGAGGCGTGCAGCGCGGCGTCGACATCCGGCCGATCGCCGGGCGCGAAGACCACCGCCGCCACGATCTCGTCGCCCAGGAACCGGTGCGGCAGCGAGAGGCACGCCGCGTCGCGAACGCCCGGCAGCGCCCGTAGCGCCCGCTCCATCTCCTCCAGGGAGACCGTCTCGCCACGCACCTTGGCGATGTTCTTGCTACGTCCCGTGATGACGAAGTAGGGCCGCTCGTCGTCCGGGTCGCGTACGGCGAAGCCCAGGTCCTGAGAGTGGAACCAGCCGTGCCGGAAGGCCTCGGCGGTGGCGTCGACGTTCCCCGCGTACCTGCTCATCACGTTGTGGCCACGCATGCAGAGCTCACCGACCTGGCCCGGCTCGGCGACACTGCCGTCCTCCAACAGCACGGCGACCTCATTGCCGTGCATCGCCGCCCCGATGGACGGGATGTCCGCCTCCAGGAGCAGCCGGCGGTACGTGTCCGGCGAGACGTCCGGGGGCACCGTGGTGGAGAAGTTGGTGGTCTCCGTCAGCCCGTAGCCCTGCAGGACCCGGACCCCGAGCCGCCGCGACACCTCCCGGGCGGTCCGAGCGGTCAACGGGGCGGCGGCCGAGACGAAGTACTCGAAGTCCCCGGGCAGCCGCGGTGTCCGCCACGTGCGGCTGAGGGCTTCGAGGAGACTCGGCACCACACTCGCGATCCGCGGCCGGAATCGTTCGAGCAGCCGGGGATAACCGAACGGGTCGAACGCGTGCGCGAGCATCACGTGCGCGCCCGCCGCGAGGGGGCCCAGCACGGTGAAGTGGAGGCCGTTCACATGGTGGATCGGAAGGCACCCCAGGATCCGCTCGCCCGGCCTGATCCGGTGATGGGCGCGGAGCGCGGCGGCGTTCGCCACGACGTTGTAGTGCGACTGCACCACGAGCTTGGACGAAGCCGTCGACCCGGAGGTGCCGATGAGGAACGCGTCGGCGCCCGGCTGCACCGGCGCGTCCGTCTCACCCGCCGCGGGGTCCGCCAGGGTGGCCGGGTCCGGGATGACCACCGGCGCCAACGACGGGTCGAGGCTGACCCCCGGGGGGTGCAGGACCACCGTCGCCCCGGCGGACTCGACCTGCGGGCGCAGTCGGGCGACCGGGTCGGCGGGGCTGAGTAGCAGCACCGCGCAGCCCGCGCGGAGCGCGGCGAGGATGCCGATGACCGACCGTGCGTCGTTGACCGGCGCGAGCGCCACGACGTCGCCCGCCTTTACCCGCAGCTCCCGGCGCAGCCACGCGCCCACTCGTCGGCTCAGGCGATCGACGTCGCGGTAAGAGAGCGTCGTCGTCTCGCCGTCCGCCGTGGCGGTCGTCAGGAAGGCGGCGTCGCCGAGCGTGGCGACCTGGCGGACGAGAGTCGAGACGATGGTGCCGCCGTACTCCCAGGGCGGCCCGAACGGGCGGCCCAGATAGCTGTGGGCGAGCTCGTGATCCGTGGCTGGGGCCGTGCTCATGTCTGGGCGAACCGATCCGGGCACGGCCCCGCCGCCTGAGCTCTCACTGGACACAGCGGTGAATCCTGCCCGGCCGGTTCTCCGGTCGTCAAGCAGGTCACGACGGACCCGAGTGATCAACTGTGGGTACAGTAACCGTCATGGCTGTCCACAATATGCCGAACGTCCCGGCGGTCCGGCTCTCGGCCTGTGTCATGGCCCATCCGACCCGGCAGCCGGCCGCGGAGCGTCTCGCCGCGGCGCTGGGGGAGCTCGGCGCCGGTGTGGTGATCGATCCGCAGCCAGGCCGGCCCGGCGGCGCGCTCCGCACCTCCCGCCTGGCCTGGTCGCGGATCGAGCCGGGCGCCACGCACCACCTCGTCGTGCAGGACGACTCCGTCCTGGCGCCGGGTTTCGTGCGGCACGCCCTCGCCGGCACGCGCGCGCTGCCGGGGCACGCCCTCGGTCTGTTCACCGAGTGGGGGTCGTTCACCTCGTACGCCCTGCGGGTCGCCGCACTCGTCGGCGCAGACTGGGTCGAGGTCGTCGACGGGTACATGCCGGCCCAGGCCCTCATTCTGCCGGCGGAGGTCGCCCGCGAGTTCGACCGGTACGCCGCGCGGGTCACCACCGGCGACGAACCGGACGACGAGGTTCTCCTGGGCTTCCTGCGGTCGATGGGCGTACCCATGGTCGTGCCGGTGTCGAACCTCGTCCAGCACGGCGACGAGGCGAGCATCGTCGGCAACGGCTGGCACGGCGTGCGGAAGGCCGCGTGCTGGCGGGCGGCCGACCCGGTGGCGCCGGGTGGGACCGTCCTCGACCGGATCGCCCTCGTGCCGTTCTTCTCCTGGTTGACCGGGGAAGCCATCTACCGGTTCCGCCATCAGCCCGGCAGCGACGACTGGCGGCAGGCGCCGGCCGTCGACCTGCTGCGCGCCCATGGCCTCGACGACGACGACGTGCGGCGCCTGATCGCCAACGGTGCCCCGCGATGCCCGGGCGAGGCTGCGGTACCGGCCCCGCTGACGCACGCCCTTGTCACGGCGGCGGTCGCCGTGGGGCTCGTGGCGGGGGAGTGCGGCGCCCCGGCCGGCGGCGTCCGGACCAAGGATCCGGTCGCGGCGGCCGCGCTGGCCACCCTCGCGCCGGGTGGCCTGCGGAACTTCGTGGACAGCGGTGTCCTGAGCACGGTGAGCGAGGAACTCGGGTCCGTCGTGGATGCCGCGGCGCAGTTGGGCCTGGAAACGGCAGCCCGGACGCCCCGCGCCGGCCAGGACCTCCCGGCGGTGCGCCATCCGCACCGGTGGCCCGATCCTGTTGATGATCACTCCGGCCGCCGCTAGGCTCGCCGGGCCTGGTGGTCGGCCCCCACGTCGGCTCCCACGTCGGCCCCTACGTCGGTGACCATGGGCAACAAGGGAGGTTCGGTGGCACCCCTGACGCTCGCCATCCGGAACCGGTCCACCCGCTGGCTCAAGATGATCCGCCTGCTGCACCACGCGGGGCGCGGCCCGGCCCTCGGCGCCCTCGTACTGAACGTCACGCTCGGACTGCTGCCGTCGGCGTTCATCGTCTCCACCAGCATGCTGCTCTCCCGAGTGCCGGACGTAGCCGCGGATGCCGGCGGGCTCTCGTGGGACAGCCTCGTGGTCGTCTTCGCGGTGGCGCTGGGTGCGTTCGCCCTGCAACAACTGCTGACGCCGTTCCAGTCCGCGGTCACCGAGGTCATCGCCCGCCGGGTCGACGAGGTGTGCGTCGAGCGGCTCCTGCACGCGTCGCTGCGGGACGCGCCGATCGCTCTGCTGGAGGACCCCGAGGCGCTCGACCTGCTCGCCGACGCGCGGGCGGCGTTCGAGCGGCAGGCGTACACCCCTGGCGACGCCGTCGGTGCGATCCCCTCGCTGGTGTCCCGCTACTGCCAGCTGACAGCGGCCGTCGTCCTCGTCGGTGTGGTGTTGAGCCCGCTCGCGGGGCTGATCCTGATGATCACCGCATTGGTCATCCGGGTGGGCGTTCGCGGCACGCTCGGGCGTTTCGCGGCGGTGTGGGAATCCCTGGCCGGGCACCGGCGGCGGGCCGGGTACATCGGTGGCCTGGCAACCGGTGCGACCGTCGCCAAGGAGATCCGGGTGTACGGTCTGCTGCCCTGGCTGCGCGAGCGGTTGCGCTCCGACACCATGGCCCACCTCCGGCCGATGTGGGCCGGTAGCCGACGCCTGCAGTTCTGGCCCTTCATCGGGTTCTCCGCGGTCGGCTTCGTCGGCGGAGCGGTCGCCATCACGATGCTGGCCGTGGCGGCCGGCCGGGGACAGATCGGCCTCTTCGCGCTCGCCGTCGCCCTGCAGGGGGTGCTGATCCCGATGCGCTTCGGCGTCTACTTCCCGGAGTGCGACGTACAGACGCAGCTCGGAATGCACTCCTTCCACGCCCTGGAACGTTTCGAGCAACGCGCGGCCACCGGCCGTCCGGTCCAGGCGCGGGAGACGACAGCACCGGCCCGGCCGAGCCGGGAGATCCGCTTCGACAACGTCAGTTTCCGGTACGCCGCCGACGGTCCCCTCATCCTCGACGGTCTGGACCTCACGCTCCCGGTCGGCCGCTCCACCGCCATCGTCGGCCTGAACGGGGCCGGTAAGACCACCCTGGTGAAGCTGCTGGCCCGCCTCTACGAGCCGACGAGCGGACGGATCACCGTGGACGGCACGGATCTGACCCGCTTCGACCCGGACCTGTGGCGACGCCAGCTCGCGGTCATCTTCCAGGACTACCTCCGCTACGAGCTGACGGTGGCGGAGAACATCGGTCTCGGGGCGCCGGCACTGCTCACCGACGATGCCGCGATCACGGCCGCGGCCGAACAGGCCGGCGCCCTGGACGCGCTGCGCGGAATGCCCGACCCGCTTCGGACGCCGCTGTCCTCCCACTACCCCGGTGGCACGGACCTGTCGGGCGGCCAGTGGCAACGCATCGCCCTCGCCCGGGCGCTGCTCGCCGTCCGCGGCGGGGCCTCGGTGCTGGTGCTCGACGAGCCGACCGCGCAGCTGGACGTCCGGGCGGAGGTGGAGTTCCACGACCGGATCCTGGCCACCGCGAAGGGGATCACGAGCGTCCTGATATCGCACCGTTTCTCCACCGTCCGACAGGCGGATCAGATCGTCGTGATCGAGCACGGCCGGGTCGTCGAGCGCGGCAGCCACGACGAACTGATCCGGCACGACGGCCGGTACGCCGAGCTGTTCGAGTTGCAGGCGAGGAGATTCCGGATGGACCCGGTCGACCCGATGGCGGCGAGATGAGGAGGATCGCCCGCGCAACCGGTTTCCTGCTGCGCCTCGGCTACCGCACCGACCGTCGCAGGCTGTTCACCGCGATCGTGCTGCTGGCCGTGGGCTACCTCTCGACGCCGTTGATCGGTGTGGTCCTCGCGGCCTTCACCAACGCCGCGCTCGGCCGGGACGGCACGACAGCCGTGCTGCTGGCCCTGGCCGCGGCCCTGTTGCTGGTCTTCGAGCTGACCATGATGCACTTCGCGCACCTGTCCTACTTCGAACTGGGGGACCTGGAGCAGCTGGTCCTCACCGACGAGGTCGCCTCGATCGTCAACGGCAGCGCCGGCATCGACCACTTCGACGATCCGGCGTTCGTCGAGACCCTGACTCTGGTGACCGAGAACCTGATCCGGGTGCGGAATGCGCTCGAGTCGACGCTGCAGTTGGGCGGGGTCGTGTTGCAGATCGGCGTCACCGCCGTCCTACTGGTCAGCGTCGACCCGTGGCTCGTCATGCTGCCGCTGGCCGCCCTGCCGCCGGTGCTGCTCAGCAACCGCGCACAGCGGGTGATCGACGTCGCCCAGGAGGCCGCCGCCGTCGACATCCAGGTGTCCCGGCACCTGGTGAAGGTGGCGACGACCGGAAACTCCGCGAAGGAGATCCGGCTCTTCGGCGCCCGGGATGCGGTGATCTCGCGGCAGCGGGCGGCCTGGGCGGCGACGACCGGCCGGCTGTGGCGGGCGCACTGGCGCAGCGCCCTGCTGCGTGCCGGTGGGCAGCTGCTCTTCGCGGCCGCGTACGGGACGGCGATCTTCCTCGTCATCCGCAGCGCGGTTCGCGGTGAGGCGAACATCGGGCAGGTCGTCCTGGTGCTCACCCTCGCGGTCCAGGTCAGCGTGCAGGTGTCCGGCCTGCTGGGGATGCTCGGGCTGTTGCAGCAGATGGGTCGCACCGTCGAGCGAATCGACGTGTTGCGGCAGTTGACGGCGGGCCCGGGGCCCGCCCCCGCGATCGGTCCGGCCCGGCGGCAGGAGCGGCCCGGCCCGGTGCCCGCCCCCGGTCGGCCGGTGTCGCGGATGCCCGCCCGGCTGCGTCAGGGCATCCGGCTGGAACAGGTGTGCTTCGCCTATCCGGGCGCCGACGAGGCGGTGCTCCAGGACGTCTCGATGGAGATCCCGGCCGGCAGCACGGTGGCGCTGGTGGGTGAGAACGGCGCGGGCAAGAGCACGCTGGTGAGGATCATCTGTGGCCTCTGCCAGCCGACCTCGGGTCGGGTCACCGTGGACGGCATCGATCTGCGTGAGCTGACCGTCGAACAGTGGCGCTCCCGGGTCGCCACGCTGTTCCAGGACTTCGCCCGCTTCGAGCTGTTGCTTCGGGAGAACGTCGGTGCGGGCCGGCTGGCGGCGCTCGACTCCGATCAGGAGATCATGACGGCGCTCGACCGGGCCGGCGCGCGGGGCATCGTGCAGCGGGTTCCCGGCGGCCTGGACGGCCTGCTCGGGCACAGCTACGCCGACGGCGCGGAGCTGTCCGGTGGTCAGTGGCAGTCCCTGGGGCTCGCCCGCACCCGAATGCGACCCGACCCACTGCTGGTGGCTCTCGACGAGCCGGCGGCGGCCCTGGACGCCCTGGCCGAGGACGCGCTGTTCGAACGACTCGTGCACACCGACGCGGACGTGCGCAGCCGCGACGGGGTGATCACCGTCTTCGTGTCACACCGCTTCTCCACCGTCCGGGCCGCAGATCAGATCGTCGTCCTCGACGCCGGCCGGGTCCGGGAGGCGGGCGACCACGCCGCGCTGATGAGCGCGGGCGGCCTCTACGCGGACCTGTTCACCGTCCAGGCGAACGCCTACCGGTGACCACGGCACCGCGCTCGGGGCCACCCGCGCGTGGGGGGGGGGGGGGGCCCCCCCGCCCCCCCCGGGGGTCCGGGGGTTGTCGCGCCGGCGCCCCCGACCCCCAACCCTCAGGGGGGGCAAGGCCCGCCCCCCCGGGCCA
>NZ_JAPZLF010000040.1:0-9808 GCF_033804645.1 Micromonospora sp. RTGN7
GGGGGGGGGGGGGGGGGGGGGGGGGGGGGGGGGGGGGGGGGGGGGGGGGGGGGGGGGGGGGGGGGGGGGGGGGGGGGGGGGGGGGGGGGGGGGGGGGGGGGGGGGGGGGGGTGGGGGGGGGGGGGGGGGGGGGGGGGGGGGGGGGGGGGGGGGGGGGGGGGGGGGGGGGGGGGGGGGGGGGGTGGGGGCGGGGCGGGGCGGACGGGCGGGCGGGGTGGGGGCGGGGGCGGGGCGGGGCGGGGGCGGGGGTGGGTGGGACGGGGTGGGGGTGGGGGTGGGGTTAGGTGGGGGGGTCGATGAGGGTGATCAGGTGGGTGAGGTGGGGTAGGGCAGCCCGGACCGCGGCGCGGCCGGCGGGGTCGAGGGCGGCGAGGGCGGCGGCGAGCAGTTCGGCGCGGTGGCGTTCGTAGTCGGCCATCCGGTGTTGCGCGGCATCGGTGAGCCGTAGCCGGACCAGGCGGCGGTCGTCCGGGTCCCGCTCGCGGTGCAGCAGCCCGGCGTCGGCCAGGCCGCCGACCAGGGTGCTCACCGTGTTCGGCGCGGTGCCCAACCGCCGGGCCACCTCCTTGACGCTGACATCGGGGTGGGCGCGGACCGCCAGCATCAACTCCACCTGCGCCTCGGCCAACGCCGCGCGGTTGGCCCGCCCGTTGATCGAACGGCGCAGCAGCCGGTGCAGCTCGCTCACGACGGCGCCGAGTCGCGCCGCAGTCTCGTCGGCCGGCACGATGTCACCCACCTCACGACGAAATACCTCTGCGGACAGAGCTAAGGTTAGCCGGAAACCAACTTTCCTGGGGGCGTTGTGGCGCGTGTGGTGCAGTCGACCGGCAAGCCGGCATCGCCGACCGGGTCCGGCGCTGGCACCGCCCCGGTGAGCGATGGGGCGACCACGCCGACCGGGGCAACCGGCGACGGCCGAGGCACCGGGGTCGGGCTGCTGGTGCTGCTCGGGGCGCTCACCGCGATCGGCCCCCTCTCGTTGGACATGTACCTGCCGGGGTTCCCGGCCATGACCCGCGGCCTGGGCGCCAGCCAGGCCCAGATCCAGCTCTCGCTGACCACCTGCCTGATCGGTCTGGCCGTCGGCCAGCTCGTCACCGGCCCGCTCAGCGACCGCTGGGGCCGACGCCGGCCGGTGCTGATCGGGCTCGTCGCGTACGCGCTGCTGGCACTGGCCTGCGCGTTCGCCCCGAACGCCGGCATCCTCGCCGCCGCCCGCTTCGTGCAGGGCTTCGCCGGCGGGATGGGCGTGGTGGTGGCCCGGGCGATCGTCCGTGACCTGTACGCCGGCCGGGCTGCCGCGAAGTACTTCTCCCGGCTCTCCCTGGTCTTCGGGGTGGCCCCGGTGGCCGCCCCCAGTGTCGGCAGCCTGGTGCTGCAGTTCGGGTCCTGGCGGACGGTCTTCGTCACCCTCGCGGTGATCGGGCTGCTGCTCGCCGCCGCGGCGGCCTGGTGGCTTCCCGAGACACTCCCCGTCGAGCGGCGCAGCACCGGCGGCTTGGCCGGCACCATCCGGACCATGGGGTCGCTCGGCACCGACCGGGTCTTCATGGGGTACGTGCTGACTCAGGGGCTGGCCTTCGCCGCCCTGTTCGCGTACATCTCCGGGTCGTCGTTCGTCTTCCAGGACGTGTTCGGCATCTCCGGCGGCACGTTCAGTCTGATCTTCGGCCTCAACGCGCTCGCCCTGGTCGCCGCCGGCCAGGCCAACGCCCGCCTGCTCGACCGGTTCAGCCCACGCGTCCTGCTGGTCGCCGTCCTGCTGGTCGGCGCCGTGGCCGCCGTTGGCGTACTGACCGGCGCGGTGGCCGGCAGTGTGTGGCCGATCGCCGTGGCGTTGTTCTTCTTCGTCGGCACCATCGGCATGGTGATGCCCAACAGCACGGCGTTGGCGCTGGACCGGCAAGCCAGCCACGCCGGCACCGCGGCGGCGCTGATGGGCTCCCTCCAGTCGGTGATCGGCGCGCTGGCCGCCCCGGTGGTCGGGCTGGGCGGCGAGGGCAGCGCAGTGCCGATGGCGGCCGTCATCGCCGGAGCGGCCGCCCTCTCCCTGGCCGCCGTGCTCACCCTCGCCCGCCCTGCCCGCACCTGACCAGCACCAGCCCGGACCGGGCGCGGCTCGCGACCGACCAGCACCAGCCCGGACCGGGCGCGGGAGGCGGCAGTGCCAGACGGCACTCAGCCTGCGAAGCGGCGCCGCACCTCGGCGCGGGTGGGCATGGCGACCGCGCCGCCCGGTGACTCGCACACCAGGCCGGCTACCCGCAGCGCGAACGCCACCCGTCGGTGCCAGTCGGCCGGGTCGGTGGGCTCGCCGTCGACGAGCAGTTCGGCGATGAGCGCCCCCATCACCGAGTCGCCGGCGCCGGTGGCGTCCACCGCGTGGACCTTCGGCGCGGGAACGCGTACCGGATCGGCGCCGGCGGTGGCGACCACCGCGCCGGCCGGGCCGAGGGTGACCACCACGGCCGCCGCCCCCAGTTCGCGCAGGTACGCCGCGACCCCCTCGACCGGTTCGCCGGGGTAGAGCAGCTCGGCATCGGCGGCGCTCAGCTTGACCAGGTGGGCGGAGCCGGCGAACTCCGCCACCGTCTCGCGGAGACCGGCCAGCGCAGCCGGGCCGTCGAGCAGCCGGGGCCGGACGTTCGGGTCGAAGACCCGCAGCCCGCCCGCAGCCGACCAGGCCCGGCGCGCGGCGGCCAGCACGGCTGGGCGGAGCAGCACGATCGACCCGCAGTAGAGCACGTCGGCGCCGGAGACCAGGCCGATGTCCAGGTCGTCGGCGGTGAGCAGCCCGTAGGACGGGGGTTCGCCGTAGAAGCGGAAGTCCGGCTCGGCCCCGGAGTGGGTGGCCACGGCCAGCGCGGTCGCCGCGGGCACGGTGACCGCGCCGTGGAGGCCGACCCCGGCGTCGGCCAGGAACCCGCGGATCCGCTCGGCGAGTGCGTCGTCGCCGAGGGAGCCGACGAACTGCACCCGCCCGCCGAGCCGGGCCACCCCGACCGCGACATTGAGCGGCCCGCCGCCGATCGCCTGGCGGAACACGGGCCGGCCGTCGCACTCCGCGTCGAGCAGGTCGACCAGGGCCTCACCGAGCACCACCGCGTATCCCATCGTGGGTCCTTCCGTCGCTCCGCTGCCGTACTCCGATCCTGTCCTACTCCCCCGGGGCGCAGACGAGGAGGACCAGAACCGTGTCACCGATCAAGCCCGGACGCGCCGGGGAACAATCCCAGGCCCCCGGCGGCGGCGGGCGAGGGGGCCGGTGGGGTGCTGGGTGAGGGCGGTTGACAGGGGGCGATTCATTGACGGTGGGCTATTGCGTGCGGTGGCTTCGGCGTGATGAGATGGCGCTGCCGGTGGGCGCGGGGGCTGCCGCGTCGCCGGCGCCGGGAGAGAGCCAGCGCGAGGGGCACGCCGGTCCGCCGAGGCGGACCGCCGGTGACCCGCACTCCGTGCGCCCTCCGGGGACCCGGGCGCGGCACCGTGATCGTCCCATCCGCTCGTTCGCAGCGGGACGTTCGATGCGCCTCGTCCCGCGAGTCAGGAGATCCCCGTGACCCGTTACCGCACGGCCGCACTACTCATCGCGGCCGCCACCCTCGCCGCGGGCGCCGTCGCCGTGGCATCCGGCCCCGAACCGGCCGCCGCCCACGGCACCCCGATGACCCCCGGCAGCCGAACCTACCTGTGCTGGAAGGACGGCCTCTCCAGCACAGGTGAGATCAAGCCGATCAACCCGGCCTGCACGGCGGCGGTCGCGCAGAGCGGGGCGAACTCGCTGTACAACTGGTTCAGCGTGCTGCGCTCCGACGCCGGGGGCCGCACCGTCGGCTTCATCCCCGACGGCAAGCTGTGTAGCGGCGGCAACCCCGGCTACACCGGGTACGACCTGGCCCGCACCGACTGGCCGCTCACCCACCTGACGTCCGGGGCCAGGCTGAACTTCAAGTACAGCAACTGGGCCCACCACCCGGGCACCTTCTACTTCTACGTGACGAAGGACAGTTGGAGCCCTACCCGGCCGCTGGCCTGGAACGACCTGGAGGAGCAGCCCTTCCTCACGGTGACCAACCCGCCGCAGAACGGCTCGCCGGGCACCAACGAGGGGCACTACTACTTCAGCGGCAACCTGCCGTCGAGCAAGAACGGCCGGCACCTCATCTACTCGCGCTGGGTCCGCTCGGACAGCCAGGAGAACTTCTTCGGCTGCTCGGACGTGGCCTTCGACGGCGGCAACGGCGAGGTCACCGGGGTCGGCAACGGCGGCTCGCCCAACCCGACGACGCCCGCACCGACCACCCCGCCGCCGAACCCGACGACTCCCCCGCCGAACCCGACGACCCCGCCGCCGAGCCCCACCACCACGCCGCCGCCGCACAGCGGCGACTGCATGACGGTCTACAAGGTGGTCGGCGCCTGGTCCGGCGGGTTCCAGGCCGAGGTCACGATCATGAACCACGGCACGACGCCGTTCGCCGGCTGGAAGGCGACCCTGGTCTGGCCCGGCGGCCAGACGATCAACAACCTGTGGAACGGCTCGTACACCACATCCGGGTCGACCACGACGGTGACCAACGCGGCGTACAACGGGACGGTCGCCCCGGAGGGGACGACGACGTTCGGCTTCGTCGCCAACAGCACCGGGACGAACGCCCTGCCCACGGTGAGCTGCACCCGGGCGTGACACCACGCCGCCCGCTCGTCGGGTGAGGCATGTTGAGAGGGGCCCCCTGCCATACGCCAGGCGTTGACAGGGGGCCCCTCTTGACCAGGCTCAGCGGACCATGGAGCCGACCACCGGCTTGGTCAGCAGCGCCGACTGGTTGCGCTGGATGCCCGGGTCGAGCGTCTTGGCCACGAAGATCGCGTGCCAGATGCAGAAGATCAGCACCGTCCACACCTTGCGGGAGTGGTCGGCCTCCTCCCGCTTGTGCTCCTCCAGCAGCCGCATCGCGTACGACAGGTCGAGCAGCTCGCCCGCGCCGGAGTTGGAGATTACCCAGCGGGCCCACTCGTACATCTCGCCGCGCAGCCACACCCGCGTCGGGGTGGGGAAGCCGAGCTTCTTACGGTTGACGATGGCCGGGGGCACCACACCCTGGAGGGCCTGGCGCATGGCGTACTTGGTGGCGTCGGAGCGCGGCGGGAGCTTCAGGT
The DNA here is from genome assembly GCF_033804645.1 of Micromonospora sp. RTGN7. NCBI lineage: Bacteria > Bacillati > Actinomycetota > Actinomycetes > Micromonosporales > Micromonosporaceae > Micromonospora > Micromonospora sp. RTGN7. Next base: position 5,164 of record NZ_JAPZLF010000040.1, read on the forward strand.
CCACCGGGATCGTGGCCGCCACGTCGAACACCGCCCGGTCCAGGAACGGCACCCGGACCTCCAGCGAGTGCGCCATCGAGATCCGGTCGGCCTTGACCAGGATGTCGCCGCGCAGCCAGGTGTAGAGGTCGACGTACTGCATCTTGGTGACGTCGTCGAGCTCGGCGCACTCGGCGTAGATCGGTGCGGTGACGTCGGTGTAGCGCACCGAGGGGTCGTAGCGGCGCATCAGGTGCTGCTTCTCCTCCTCGGTGAACATCCGGGCGTTGCCGTAGTAGCGCTCCTCGATCGGGGTGGTGCCGCGCTCCAGGAAGCTCTTGCCCTTCACCCCCTGGGGGATGGCCTTGGAGACCGCGCGCAGGCCCTTCTGCACCCCGCCGGGCAGGCCGTTGACGGTGCCGAGGGAGAGCGGCTCCCGGTAGATGGTGTACCCGCCGAAGAACTCGTCGGCCCCCTCGCCGGAGAGGACCACGGTGACGTGCTCGGCGGCCTTCTTCGCGACGAAGTACAGCGGCACCAGCGCCGGGTCGGCGACCGGGTCGTCCAGGTGCCAGACGATCTTCGGCAGCGCGTCGATCATGTCCTGCGGCCCGATCTTGGTGGGCATGATGGTCACGTCGAGGTGCCGGGCCGAATCCTGGGCGACGTCGATCTCCGAGTACCCGGGGACGTCGTAGCCGACGGTGAAGGTGAGGATGTTCGGGTTGAACTCCCGGGCCAGGGCGACCACTGCGGTGGAGTCGATGCCGCTGGACAGGAACGAGCCGACCGGCACGTCCGAGCGCATGTGCACCCGGACGCTCTCGCGCAGGGTCTCCCGGATCTCGTGGTAGAGCCGCTGTTCGTCGCTGACCGGCGCCGGCCGGAACACCGGCCGGTACCACCGGCGCACGTCGATCCGGCCGCCCGGGGTCCAGGTCAGGTACTCCCCCGAGCCGATCCGGTTGATCCCCCGGTGCAGGGTGCCGGGCTCCGGGACGTACTGGAGGGTCAGGTAGTGGCTCAGGCTCGCCGGGTCGATCCCGGCGTCCCCGGCGTACGCGGACTGGGCGAACGGCAGCAGCGCCTTCTTCTCCGAGGCGAGGTAGAGCCCGTCGGCGGTCTCCAGGTAGTGCAGCGGCTTGATACCGAAGTAGTCGCGGGCGCCGAACGCCCGGCGCTCCTGCCGGTCCCAGATGACGAACGCGAACATGCCGCGCAGCCGGGTGAGCACCTGCTCGCCCCAGTAGTGGTAGCCGGCGACGATCACCTCGCCGTCACCGGCGGTGGCGAACTGGGCCCCGTGGGTCCGCACCAGCTCGTCGCGCAGCTCGATGTAGTTGTAGATCTCGCCGTTGAAGGTCAGCAGGTAGCGGCCGCCCGCGTACGGCAGCGGCTCGTGGCTGGACGCCACGTCGATGATCGCCAGGCGCTTGTGCGCGAACACCCCGTCGGCGTAGTGGCCGCTCGCGTCGCCGATCACCTCGACGCCTGTCTCGTCCGGTCCGCGGTGGTGCAGGCATTCCAACGCCCCCGCGATGTGGTCGCGGTGGGCGGCGGCGTTGCCGTTCGCGCTGAAGAAGGCCAGGAGTCCGCACATGGTGGTCATCTTTCCACGCGGCCGGGGAGGGCGTCGCGGGCACCGCAGGCTCACCCTGTCTCACACGCGCGCGGTACCGTCGGGGCCAGCGACGAGGCCGCAGGGGGCGAACCATGAGCGAAAAGGTAACGGGCAACCAGCCGGCGGACGGCACCGAGTCACACGACCCGGACTTTCCGGAGGCGTACCTGTCGTTCATGCGCCAGGGCTGGCAGGACACGCCCCTCCCCGTCGACCCCCGGGTGGAGGCGCCGAACCACGCCAAGCGGCGGGCCGCGGTCTCCTCGGCCTTCCCGGGCGAGACGCTGGTGATTCCCACCGGCGGCGACAAGGTACGCGCCAACGACACCGAGTACCGGTTCCGGCCGGGCAGCGACTTCGCGTACCTGACCGGCGACCACGACCCGGACGGCGTGCTCGTGCTGCGCCCGAACGGCTCGGGGCACGACGCCACCCTGTACACGCGGCCCCGCTGCTCGCGCGACAACGACGAGTTCTTCCGCAGCCGGCACGGCGAGCTGTGGGTGGGCCGGCGGCACACCCTGGCCGAGAAGTCGACTGAGCTGGGCCTGCCCACCGCCGACCTGACCGAGCTGGACGCGGCGCTGGCCGAGCTGGCGCCGGGGCGTACCCGCGTGCTGCGGGGCTTCGACGCCCGGGTGGACGCGGCCGTGCGCCCGTACGACGGGCCGCGCGCCGAGGACCAGCCGGCCCGGGACCGGGAGCTGGCGATCTCGATCGCCGAGTTGAAGCTGGTCAAGGACGAGTGGGAGATCGCCCAGCTCCAGGACGCGATCGACGCCACCGTGCGGGGCTTCGAGGACGTGGCCCGGGTGCTGCCGGCCGACCGAGCGGTCTCCGAGCGGCTGCTGGAGGGGATCTTCGCGCTGCGCGCCCGGCACGACGGCAACGACGTCGGCTACGGCTCGATCGTCGGGGCCGGCGAGCACGCCACGATCCTGCACTGGGTGCACAACCACGGCGTCACCCGGCCGGGCGAGCTGCTGCTGATGGACATGGGCGTGGAGAACCGCCACCTCTACACCGCCGACGTCACCCGGGTGCTGCCGGTCGACGGCCGGTTCACCCCGTTGCAGCGCCAGGTCTACGACATCGTGTACGCCTCCCAGCAGGCCGGCATCGAGTTCATCAAGCCGGGGGTGCAGTTCAAGGACGTCCAGCTGACCTGCATGCGGGTGCTCGCCGAGGGCCTGCACGACCTGGGCCTGCTGCCGGTGAGCGTGGACGAGGCGATGGACGAGAAGTCGACGGTCTACCGCCGGTGGACGCTGCACGGCTTCGGGCACATGCTCGGCATCGACGTGCACGACTGCTCCAACGCCCGCAAGGAGAACTACCGCGAGGGCGCCCTCGGCGAGGGTTACGTGCTCACCGTCGAGCCGGGTCTGTACTTCCAGCCGGAGGACGATCTGGTCCCCGAGGAACTGCGCGGCATCGGCATCCGCATCGAGGACGATGTGCTGGTCTCCGCGACCGGCGCGGTCAACCTCTCGGCCGGGTTGCCGCGCCGGGCCGACGAGGTGGAGACCTGGCTGGCGGAGCAGCGTGAGGCGGGCCCCCGCCTGCCCGGCTGATCCTCAGGTACGACCACGGCGGGCCCCGCCGCCGGTACGCGACGTTTCGACCGTCGACGCACCGGTGGCGGGGCCCGCCGCCATTTCCGCCCTGCGGCACCTTCGTGCACGCCATCGCCCGACTGCGGACTCGCGCCCGATCCGAGAGCAATGCGGGGTTTTTTCGGATACGTCCTCCTCGCGAGGAACCTTCTCATACGGTGGGGATCAGCAGGCTGCAACCGATTTGTAGCTGGTCGTGCCCCCTCGGGCGGTGCGGCCCCGTCTGGTAGCAGGAAAGGGCGGAAGGTTCTGATGTCCAACGACGAAACGACTCCCGGCGGTGGGGTGCATGCCACCCCGCTGGCGAAACGGCGGCGAGCCCTCTGGGTCGTCACCGGCGTGGCCGGCCTGACCGGCGTCGTCGGTCTGGCGGCGCTCGGCGGATTGGCCGCCCGCAACGACAAGTCCGACGACGCGAACCGGCTGTCGGACCAGCACTCGTCCACCGCGAAGCAGAACGTCAGCGACGCCGGCCGGGCCGACGAGAAACCCGGCAAGGAGAACGACGGCCGGGATCCCGGCAAGCAGGACGACTGGAGCGATGCCGACTGGTCCGGCAAGGACGACTGGTCCGGCAAGGATCGGGGTGGTCGGGGTGAGCGTGACGGGGAGGGCCGGGTTCGTGAGGTGCCCTGCGACGACGACGCGTTGGTCGAAGCGGTGGTACGGGCCAACAACGAACTGGGCGGCACGCTGAAGCTGGCCCGGGACTGCAAGTACGAACTGGACGACCACGACCGCAAGAACGGCTCGGCCCTGCCCACGATCCGCCAGCGGATCACCATCAAGGGCGACAAGTCCATCATCAAACGCGACTCCCGGGACGCCTTCCGCATCTTCACCGTCGGCGAGGGCGGCGAACTCACCCTCAAGGGCGTCACCCTCAAGGACGGCAACGCCGCCCGCGAGAAGAAGCACGAACCCGAACCCTGGCCCACCACACCCGACGGCACCACCCCACCGAAGACCGACAAGCCGGGGACTGCCGCCGCGCCGGTGGCCGCCGCTCCGGTGGCCGCCGCTCCGGTAGCCGCCGCGCCGGTAGCCGCCGCGCCGGTAGCCGCCGCTCCGGTGGCCGCCGCTCCGGTAGCCGCCGCTCCGGTAGCCGCGGGAGCCGCGCCGAGCACGCCGGGGACTGCCCCGGTTGAGCCGGGGACGCCAGCCGAGCCGGGTAAGGACTGGCCCGGGACCTACGACGAAGGCGCCGACGGTGGCGCACTCCTCGTCAAGCCCGGAGGCACCGCCTACCTCGAAGACAGCAACCTGTTCAACAACAACGCCAGCGGCAACGGCGGCGCCATCGCCAACTTCGGCCGCATCTTCCTCGACCACACCACCGTGGAAAACAACCACGCCAAGGGCAGCGGCGGCGGCATCTTCAACGCCGGCATCCTCAGGATCAAGGAATCCCACATCACCAACAACACCG
>NZ_JAPZLF010000041.1:0-9666 GCF_033804645.1 Micromonospora sp. RTGN7
CGATCCGACCCGGTTGCTGACCAACCTGGCCACTGCGCACACGATCGGCCTGCCCGTCGACCTGACGGGGGTCCTCGCCGCGACCGACACCGTCGACCTGCCCACCTACGCCTTCGACCACCAGGCGTACTGGCCAACGACGGCCGAGGCTCGGGGCGACGACGCCCCGACCGGCGTGGACTCCGCGTTCTGGGCTGCCGTCGAGCGGGAGGACCTCGGTGCGCTCGCGGAACTCACCGCGCAGAGCGCCACCGAGTCGCTCGAACGGCTGGGCGCCGCCCTGCCGGTGCTCGCCTCCTGGCGGCGCCAGCAGCGGGACCGCTCCAAGCTGGACGACCTGCGCTACCGGGGCGTGTGGCAGCCGTACCCGGGCACCCCCGTCAGCTTCCTCACCGGTGCCTGGTGGGTCGTCGTCGACGAGCGCCGCGCCGAGGAGGGCGCGGCCGCCGTGGCCGAGCTGGCCCGCCGAGGTGCCGACGCCCGGCTGGTGCCGCTGCCCGAGGAATTGACCGATCGGGCGGCCGTCGCCGCGCACCTGGCTCCCACCACCCGTACGGGCGACGACGAACGCGCGGGCGTCGACGGCGTGCTGTCCCTGCTCGCCCTCGCCGACGGCCCGGTCGACGACACCCAGCCGGTGCCGCCGTTCCTGGCCCGCACCCTCGCCCTGGTGCAGGCCCTCGGCGACCTCGACGTGGCCGCCCCGCTGTGGTGCGTCACCCGGGGCGCAGCCGGCACCACCCGGGACGCGACGCCGCACCGGCCGGAGCAGTCGCTGCTCTGGGGCCTCGGCCGGGTCGTCGCCCTCGAACACCCGGAGCGCTGGGGCGGCCTGGTCGACGTGCCGGCCACCCTCGACGACCACGGCTGGGACCTGCTCTGCGCCGCCCTCGCCGGCCTGGACGGCGAGGACCAGATCGCCGTGGACGGCACCACGATCCTCGTCCGCCGCCTGGTCCGCGCCCCCGGCGGCGCCGATACCGACGACGAGCCCGATCACCCGGGCACGACGCTGGTCACGGGCGGCACCGGGGCCCTCGGTGCGGAGGTGGCCCGCTGGCTGGCCGCCCGAGGTGCGGAGCACCTGCTGCTGGTCAGCCGCCGAGGGCCGGACGCCCCCGGCGCTGCCGACCTCGCCCGGGAGTTGACCGACGCCGGTGCCCGGGTGACCGTCGCCGCCTGCGACGTGGCCGACCGGGCGGCGCTGGCGAAGCTGCTCGCCGAGGTGCCCGGTGACGCGCCGCTGACCGCGGTGGTGCACGCCGCCGGGGTACTCGACGACGGGGTGCTCGACGGCCTCACCGCCGACCGGCTCGCCACCGTCCTGCGGCCCAAGGCGCTCGGCGCGCTGCACCTGCACGAGCTGACCGCCGACCTGCCGCTGCGCGCGTTCGTGCTCTTCTCCGCCCTGGTCGGCCAGCTCGGTGCGGCCGGGCAGGGCAGCTACGCGGCGGCCAACGCCTACCTCGACGCGCTCGCCGAGCAGCGGCACCGGCAGGGCCTGCCGGCGACCTCGGTCGCCTGGGGCCCGTGGGCGGCCGGCGGAATGGCCGCCGCCGGCCAGGCCGTGGAGGAGCGCCGCCGCCGCACCGGCGTCGCCCGCCTCGACACCGCGACCGCGCTCGCCGCCCTCGCCCGCTGCGTGGCGCGGCGGGAACCGGCGACGCTGGTGGCCGGCATCGACTGGGACCGGTACGTGCCGGGCTTCGTCGCCGTCCGGCCCAGCCCGCTGCTGACCGGCGTCCCCGAGGCGCGGCAGGCCGCCGCCGAGCGGGCCGACGACGCCGGCACGTCGGCGGAGTCCCTCGCTGCCCTGCTGGCCGGGCAGACCGACGCCGAGCGGCGCAAGACGCTCCTCAACCTGGTACGCGGCCAGGCTGCCGCCGTGCTCGGCCACCCCTCGGCGGACGCCGTCGAGCCGGGCCGGGCGTTCCGGGAACTGGGCTTCGACTCGCTCACCGCTGTCGAGCTGCGCAACCGGCTCTCGGCCGCGACCGGCGTGCGGCTGCCCGCCACGGTCGTCTTCGACTACCCGACCGCTGCCGGCCTCGCCGAGTACGTCCGCGCGGCGGTCGTCGACGGCGGGGTGGTCGGTGTCGCGCCGGTCTTCGGGGAACTGGACAGGTTGGAAGCGGCGCTGGCCGGCTCGGCGCCGGACCGCAGCGCCCGGATTCGGATCACCGAGCGGCTGCGAGGGCTGCTGGCCTCCCTCAACGAGGTCGACGCCCCGGGCAGCGGCGGAGAGGCCGTCGCCGAGAAGCTCCAGGACGCCACGCCGGACGAGGTCTTCGACTTCATCGACCGCGAGCTGGGGGTGTCCTGACGTGATCGCTGCCGCGTGCACGGGTCAACACAAGGATGGGGCGGTCCATGGCTGACGAGGCGAAGCTTCTCGACTACCTCAAGCGGGTCACCGCCGACCTGCACCAGGTGCGCCAGCGCCTGCGTGAGGTGGAGGCCGGCGAGCAGGAACCCGTCGCCATCGTCTCGATGAGCTGTCGCTTCCCGGGCGGGGTGCGCTCGCCTGAGGACCTGTGGGAGTTGGTGGCGTCCGGGCGGGACGTGATCACGGACTTCCCGGCCGACCGGGGCTGGGACCTCGACGCCCTGTACGACGCCGACCAGGAGGGGGGCGGGCCTGGCACCACGTACACGGCGCAGGGCGGCTTCGTCCACGACCTGCCCGACTTCGACCCGGGCTTCTTCGGGATCTCCCCCCGGGAGGCCCTGGCCATGGACCCGCAGCAGCGCTGGTTGCTGGAGACCTCGTGGGAGGCGCTGGAGCGGGCCGGCATCGACCCGCACTCGCTCAAGGGCAGCCGGACCGGCGTCTTCGCCGGCAGCACCGGCCAGGACTACGGCAGCGTGCTGATGGGCGCCGCGCAGGGCCTCGAGGGGCACCTGATGACCGGCAACGCCGGCAGCGTCGTCTCCGGGCGGATCGCCTACACCTTCGGCCTGGAGGGCCCGGCGGTCACCATCGACACCGCCTGCTCGTCCTCCCTGGTGGCCCTGCACCTCGCCGCCCAGGCGTTGCGCCAGCGCGAGTGCACCCTGGGCATCGTCGCCGGGGTCACCGCCATGTGCACCCCGGCCGCGTTCGTCGAGTTCTCCCGCCAGCGCGGCCTGGCCGCCGATGGCCGGTGCAAGGCGTTCGCCGCCGCCGCCGATGGCACCGGCTGGTCCGAGGGCGTCGGCGTCCTGCTGCTGGAACGGCTCTCCGACGCGCAGCGCAACGGCCACCCGATCCTGGCCGTGGTGCGGGGCAGCGCGGTCAACCAGGACGGGGCGTCCAACGGGCTGAGCGCCCCGAACGGGCCCTCCCAGCAGCGGGTCATCCAGCAGGCCCTCGCCAACGCCGGCCTCGCCGCCGGCGGCGTGGACGTGGTCGAGGCGCACGGCACCGGCACCCGGCTCGGCGACCCGATCGAGGCGCAGGCGCTGCTGAACACGTACGGGCAGGACCGGGGCGGGGCCGCGCCGCTGCTGCTCGGCTCGGTGAAGTCGAACATCGGCCACGCGCAGGCCGCCGCCGGGGTGGCCGGTGTGATCAAGTTGGTCATGGCGATGCGGCACGGCGTCGTGCCGCCCACCCTGCACGTGGACGCCCCGACCCCTGAGGTCGACTGGGACACGGGCGCCGTCGAGCTGGTCACCGAGGCCACGCCGTGGCCCGCCGTGGACCGCCCCCGCCGCTCGGCCGTGTCGTCGTTCGGCGTCTCCGGCACCAACGCGCACATCATCGTCGAACAGGCCCCGGCCCCCGAGCCCGTCCCGGCAGCCGCCGCGCCGCCGGTCGAGCGGCCGGTCGTGCCGGTGGCGGTGTCGGCCCGGGACGCCGCCGCGCTCGCCGCGCAGGCCGGCCGTTGGGCCGGGTGGCTGGACGCCGACGCCGACGCGTGCCCCCTCGACGTGGCCTTCTCGTCGGTGACCTCTCGGTCCGTCCTGGACAGCCGGGCGGTGGTGGTCGCCGGCGGGCGGGATGAGCTGTTGGCGGGGCTGCGGGCGCTGGCGGCGGGCTCGCCGTCGGGTGCGGTGGTCGCGGGGCGGGTGGTCGAGCGGGGTCCGCTGGCGGTGTTGTTCTCGGGTCAGGGCGCGCAACGCGCCGGCATGGGCCGGGAGTTGTACGAGGCGTTCCCGGTGTTCGCCTCGGCGCTCGACGAGGTGTGCGGGCACCTGGACCGGGCGTTGCCGCAGCCGTTGAAGCCGGTGCTGTTCGCCGACGCGGAGCTGCTGGACCAAACCCTGTTCACCCAGGCCGGGTTGTTCGCCGTCGAGGTGGCGTTGTTCCGCCTCGTCGAGTCGTTCGGGGTGGTGCCGGACTTCGTCGGCGGGCACTCGATCGGGGAGGTCACGGCCGCGCACGTGGCGGGGGTGCTGTCCCTGGAGCACGCGTGCGCCCTGGTGGCCGCCCGGGGCCGGCTGATGCAGGCGTTGCCGGCCGGCGGCGGGATGCTCGCCGTCAACGCCGCCGAGGAGGCCGTGGCCGAGTCGATCGCCGGGCTAGCCGACCGGGTCGGGATCGCCGCCGTCAACGGGCCCACCTCCGTGGTCGTCTCCGGTGCGGTCGACGCCCTCGACGAGGTCGAGCGAGGCTGGCGTGAGCGGGGAGCCCGGACCCGCCGGCTCACCGTCAGCCACGCCTTCCACAGCCCGCTGATGGAGCCGATGCTGGACGAGTTCCGCACGGTCCTGAGCGGGCTGACCTTCCAGGCGCCGCTGCTGCCGGTCGTGTCGAACCTGACCGGCGCGCTCGCCGACGCCGACGAGCTGCGGACCCCGGACTACTGGGTGCGGCACGTGCGCGAAGCCGTCCGGTACGCCGACGGGGTCGCCGCCCTGCGCGCCGCCGGGGTGACCGCGTTCCTGGAGATCGGGCCGCAGAGCGTCCTCACCGCGATGGCCGCCGACATCCTGCCCGGCGACGACGGCGCGCTCGCCGTCGCCGCACAGCGCAGGGACCGGCCCGAGGCCCAGGCGCTGCTCACAGCCCTGGCCGAGCTGCACGTCAACGGCGTGGCCGTGACCTGGGGGCCGTGGTTCGCCGGCACCGGCGCGCGCCGGGTCGACCTGCCCACGTACGCGTTCCAGCACCAGCGGTACTGGCCCGAGGCCGGCGCCGGGTGGACCGGTGACGTCACCGCGGTCGGCCTGCGCCCCGCCCAGCACCCCCTGCTCGGGGCCGCCGTCGGCGTCGCGCACGCCGAGGGCTTCCTGTTCACCGGGCGGCTGGCCCGGCGCACCCACCCGTGGATCTCCGACCACGTCGTCTTCGACACCGTCCTGCTGCCCGGCACCGGCTTCGTGGAGCTGGCGCTCCAGGCCGGCGCGCACGTCGGCGCGGACCACGTCCGGGAGCTGACCCTGGAGTCCCCGCTGATCCTGCCGGAGACCGGCGGCGTGGACATCCAGCTCTGGATCGGCCCGGCCGACGAGACCGGCTGCCGGTCGGTGTCGCTGCACTCCGGGCAGGACGGCGAGCCGGCCGAGGGCGCCGAGCGGGCCTGGACCCGCAACGCCAGCGGCGTCCTCGCCGGCGGGCCGGCGACCCCGAGCGGCCCGCCCGGCTGGTCGGATCTGACCGCCTGGCCGCCGCCGGGCGCGACCGAGGTCGGCACCGACGACCTGTACGCCGACCTCGCCGCCCAGGGCTACGACTACGGCCCGTCCTTCATCGCGCTGCGCTCCGCCTGGCGGCGCGGCGACGACCTCTTCGCCGAGCTGGCCCTGCCGGAGGCCCCGGCAGCCGAGGCCGGCGGGTACGGACTGCACCCGGCCCTGCTCGACGCGGCCCTGCACACCCTCGGCCTCGCCGCGCCCGCCGGTCAGCCGTCCGGTGCGACCATCCCGCCCGGGTACGGCCGGCTGCCGTTCTCCTGGAACGACGTGGCCCTGCACGCCGCGGGCGCGGCGGCGGCCCGGGTCCGCGTCTCGCACACCGGCACCGACAGCGTCTCCCTGCTGCTCGCCGACGTCACCGGCGCCCCACTCGTCTCCGTCGGCTCCCTGGTGCTGCGGCCTGTCTCCGCCGACCAGCTCCGGGCCGCCTCCGGTGCCGGCACCGAGTCGCTGTTCCGCGTCGAGTGGGCCCCGCTCGCGCTGGCCGCCGGCCCGTCCACCGTCGGCTGGGCGGTCGTCTCCGACGCCGGCGGCCTCGCCGACGCCGTCGCCGCCACCGGGACCGCCGTCGCGGCGTACCCCGACCTGACGGCCCTGGCCGCCGCGCTCGACGAAGGTGCGGACGTGCCCGGCGTGCTGGTCGTGCCGTTCCTCGACCCGCCCGCGTCGGCAGACGTGCCCCGGGCCGTCGCCGAGGTGACCCACCGGGCGCTCGCCGTCCTCCAGGGGTTCCTCGCCGACGACCGGTACGCGGCCTCCCGGCTGGTCATGCTTACCCGGGGCGCGGTCGCCACCGGCGCCGACGCCGACCTGACCGACCTGGCCGGTGCCGCCGTGATCGGCCTGGTCCGCTCCGCCCAGTCGGAGAACCCCGACCGGTTCGTGCTCGCCGACGTCGACGACGTGGCCGGCTGCGCCGCCGCCCTGGTCCCGGCCCTCGGCACTGACGAGCCGCAGGTCGTCGTCCGCTCCGGCGTCGCCGCCGGGGCCCGCCTCACCCGCGTGCCGGCCTCCGCCGAGCCCTCCGCCGCCCCCTTCGACGCCGACGGGACCGTCCTGATCACCGGCGCCACCGGCACCCTCGGCCAGCTCATGAGCCGGCACCTGGTGACCACGTACGGTGTCCGGCACCTGATCCTCACCAGCCGGCGCGGCCGGGCGGCCGGGGGCGTCGCCGAACTCTGCGCCGAACTGGAGGCGCTGGGCGCGACCGTCGCCGTCGCCGCCTGCGACGTCGCCGACCGGAACGCCGTCGCCGAACTGCTCGCCGGCATCCCCGCCGGGCACCCGCTCACCGCCGTCATCCACGCCGCCGGGGTACGCGACGACGGCGTCATCTCCTCCCTCACCCCCGAGCGGATGGACGGCGTGCTGCGGCCCAAGGTCGACGCCGCCTGGCACCTACACGAGCTGACCGCCGGCCTCAACCTGCGGGCGTTCGTCTCCTACTCGTCGCTCGCGGCCACCGCCGGCGGCCCTGGCCAGGGCAACTACGCCGCCGCCAACGCCTTCCTCGACGGCCTCGCCCACCACCGCAGGGCGCACGGCCTCGCCGCGCTCACCCTCGCCTGGGGCCTCTGGGCCGACCGCAGCGGCATGACCACCGAGCTGGACGACGTTCACCTCAGCCGGATCTCCCGCTCCGGCGTCGCCGCGATGGAGGCCGAGGAGGGCCTCGCGCTCTTCGATGCCGCGTGCCGCACCCCCGACGCCGCGCTCGTCCCCGCCCGCCTCGACCTCGCCGCGATGAAGGCGCAGTTCGCCGGCGGCAGCGTCCCGCCGCTGTACCGGGCGCTGATCCGTACCCCCGCCCGGGCCGCCGCCGCGGCCACCACCGGCGCGACCCTGACCGAGCAGCTCGCCGCGCTCGGCGACGCCGACCGGGTCGCCGCGCTCGTCGAGATCGTCCGGGGGCAGGCCGCCGCCGTGCTCGGCTACCCCGACCCGACCGCGATCGAGCCGCGCCGGGCGTTCAGCGAGTTCGGCTTCGACTCGCTCACCGCGGTCGAGATGCGTAACCGGCTCAACAACGCGTTCGGGATGCGGCTGCCCGCCACCCTCGTCTTCGACTACCCGACCCCGCACGACCTGGCGGCCCACCTCGGCACGGAGATCGCCGGCACCCCGGTGCCCGTGCGGCCCACGACCACCGCCGTGGCGATCGGCGACGACGAGCCCCTCGCCATCGTCGGCATGGCGTGCCGGCTGCCCGGCGGGGTGGCCTCGCCCGAGGACCTGTGGCGCCTCGTCGCCGATGGTGTCGACGCGATCACCGACCTGCCCACCGACCGGGGCTGGGACCTCGACGGGCTGTACAGCCCCGACCCGGACGCCAGCGGCACCTTCTACGCCCGGGGCGGCGGCTTCCTCGCCGGCGTCGACCGGTTCGACCCCGGCTTCTTCGGCATCAGCCCCCGCGAGGCCCTGGCCATGGACCCGCAGCAGCGGCTGCTGCTGGAGGCCACCTGGGAGACCTTCGAGTCGGCCGGGATCGACCCGGCCACCGCGCGGGGCAGCAGCACCGGCGTCTTCGTCGGCACCAGCGGACAGGACTACGCCTCGCTGCTCGCGTACGCGCCGGAGGGCACCGAGGGCTACGCGCTGACCGGGCTCACCAGCAGCGTGATCTCCGGCCGGGTGGCGTACACGTTCGGCCTGGAGGGGCCGGCGGTCTCCCTCGACACGGCCTGCTCGTCGTCCCTGGTCGCGCTGCACTGGGCCGGCCAGGCGCTGCGCCGGGGCGAGTGCGACATGGCCCTCGCGGGCGGCGTGATGGTGATGGCCACCCCGACGGCGTTCGTCGAGTTCTCCCGACAGCGCGGCCTCGCCGCCGACGGGCGGTGCAAGTCCTTCGCCGCGTCGGCGGACGGCACCGGCTGGTCCGAGGGCGTCGGCCTGCTGCTGGTGCAGCGGCTCTCCGACGCCCGCCGGCAGGGCCGCACGGTCCTCGCCGTCGTGCGGGGTAGCGCGGTGAACCAGGATGGCGCGTCGAATGGGCTGACCGCCCCGAACGGGCCGTCGCAGCAGCGGGTGATCCGGCAGGCTCTCGCCTCGGCGAAGCTCTCCACGGCCGACGTGGATGTGGTGGAGGCGCACGGCACCGGCACCACGCTCGGCGACCCGATCGAGGCGCAGGCGCTGCTCGCCACCTACGGCCAGGACCGGCCCGCCGACCGGCCGCTGCTGCTCGGCTCGATCAAGTCGAACATCGGGCACGCGCAGGCGGCGGCCGGCGTCGCCGGGGTGATCAAGATGGTGCAGGCGATGCGGCACGGGGTCGTGCCCGCGACGCTGCACGTCGACGAGCCGTCCCCGCACATCGACTGGTCCGCCGGCGCGGTCGACCTGGTCACCGAGGCCCGCCCCTGGCCGACACTGGACCGCCCCCGCCGGGCCGCCGTGTCCTCGTTCGGCATCTCCGGCACGAACGCGCACGTGATCATCGAGCAGGCCGACGAGCCGCCCGCGCCGACCGGTGCCGAGGCCACCCCGGGCCTGCTCACCTCCACCGACGCGACGGTGTGGCCGGTGTCGGCGCGGTCGAAGGCCGCTCTCGCCGGCCAGGCCGCCCGCCTCGCCGCGTACGTCCGCGAGCGGGGCGACGTGGACCCGGCGGCGGTCGGCTGGTCCCTGGCCACCACCCGCGCGCTGTCCGACCAGCGGGCTGCCGTGGTCGGCGCGGGCGTCGGGGAGTTGCTGGCGGGCCTGGACGCCCTGGCCACGGGTGCCCCGGCCGGCAATGTCGTGTCGGGTGTGGCCGCGTCGCATGGTCCCGGGCCGGTGTTCGTGTTCCCGGGTCAGGGTGCGCAGTCGGCGCGGATGGCTGCCGGCCTGGTTGGTCGCACCCCCGTCTTCGACGAGCGGCTTGCGGAGTGCGGGCGGGCGTTGGCTCCGTACCTGGATGTGGATTTGGTGTCGGTGTTGACCGGCGCGGACGAGTCGTGGTTGGACCGGGTGGAGGTGGTGCAGCCGGTGTTGTGGGCCGTGGGTATTGCTCTGGCGGCGGTGTGGGAGCACGCGGGGGTGGTCCCGCAGGCGGTGATCGGT
>NZ_JAPZLF010000042.1:0-7912 GCF_033804645.1 Micromonospora sp. RTGN7
CCACCCCCGGCGCCCCCGGGACGCCGCGCGCGGCGGCGGCGCCCCCCCCCCCCCCCGCCGCGGCGCGGCCCGCCCCCCCCCCCCGCGCGCCCCCCCCCGCCTCACCATACCGGGAGATCAATAGATGTCGATCAGTGGGCAGTGCGTCCGGACGGAGGGCCCCTAATGCCGTGGGGACGCGTTGACGATCGGCTGGCCATGTCGGTCAAGGTTCGTGGGCTGGCAGACCCGGGCGCCACCGGGCTGCGGGCGAAGCGGCAGCGCGCCGAGTCCCTCGGCGTGTGGGTTCAGCTGCTCTCATGGGTCTCCGGGGAGCGGTCCGACGGATTCGTCACCGCCGACATCCTCGACCTGTTCGGCTGGGACGAGGCCAATGCGCGACTCCTGCGCGCCCGCTACGGCCGGGCGCCCCTGCTGCACCGCCGCGACGACGGCGAACAGTGCGAGTGCATGACCGGCCGCACGTGGGTGGAGGACTTCGACTTCCTGATCCACGACTACCTCGACCGCAACCCGTCCCGGTCCGAAAACGACGTCCACCGGGCCAAGGCCAAGGAGCTGAAGAACTCCGCGCTGAAGGCCGCCGTCCGGGCCCGTGACGGAGACATCTGCCGGTACTGCGGCCGCACCTGCCAGCACTCCGACCGCGTCAGCGACGCCGGCCTCACGTTCGACCACGTCGACCCCGAAGTGGCCGACGGCATGTCCAACCTCGTGGTGGCCTGCCGCGGCTGCAACCGGCGCAAGAGCAAACGCACCCCCGAAGCCGCCGGCCTGGTGCTGCTGCCCGCGCCCGGCGACGCGCAACCTGCACCCGGACCTACGTCGAACCCAGGTCCGGACCCAAGTCCCGACCCAGGTCCGGACCCAAGTACGAACCCAGTTCCGGACCCAACTCCGCCACCCGTCACAGCACCCACGACCAGCACCGACGCATCGGTCTATCCCCAGAGCAGCGCCGAGACCAGCGCTCCGACTCAGGTCCCCGCGTCTCCCGGGACGGGACGGGTCGGGTCGGGCACCGCTCCCTCTACAGATCCCCCCCGCCCCGGCCAACCCACGGCCTACCGCATCGGACCCCCGACCACACCCCGCGGACCTATCCACGGCTCCCCGTACCTGCGCACCTCCCGCCCCGCCCCTGAACACCACGCCGGACACCCTCCACAGCCCGACCAGGAGCACCAATGACGAACCCGCCTCCCTGCACCTGGTGCGCCCGGCCCGACCCAACCCGCGGCTACGTCTGCCCGACCTGCTACCGGCCCGTGGGCGAGGCCCTGCGCGAGATGGTCCGACTGGCCGATGAGCCGGCCGTGAACATCGCCCGGCAGGCCCGCTACGGCTCCACGGACGGGCCCCGGTCGGCCGAGCCGCCCATCCCCGTGGACCTGGACGCCTCGGCGGCCGCGTGGGCCGCTGCTCACGTCGTCGTGACGTGGATGGACCACATCGCCACCGTCCGCGGCGTGCCGCTGCCCACGCGCGAGCGGCGGCCGGTCGGCCCGCTGTGCGCCGGCGCCGGGTGGGCCGCCCTGCCCGGCCGGTGCGGTCACCCGTCATGCGACGCGATCCGCCATCACCGGCCCGAACACCCCGTGGCCGCGGCCGCGCAGTTCGTCGCCGAACAGCTCGACTGGCTACGACACACTCCCGACGCGGCCGACGCCGGCGAAGAGCTGCTGGGTGCCGCGGCCGCCGTGCGCCGTGTCGTCGAGAACCCTGCTGACCGCTGGTATGCGGGGACGTGCTGCGAGCCGCTCTCCGACGCGCCGGGCGAGCTGTGCACCACCGAGCTGTACGCCTGGCCGGGCGTGATGTGGGTCCGCTGCCCCGGCTGCCGGGCGGTGCATCAGACCGGGCCGCGCATCCGGTGGCTACTCGACGAGGCACGAGATGTCCGCGGCACCGCCACGCAGCTGGCCACCGCGGCGGCCCGGCTCGGACGGGCCTGCACCGCCGGGCAGCTGCGGGCCCTGGCCCAGCGTGGCCGCTTGCTGCCTGCCACGCTGCCGCTGGAGGACGGGACGGAGGGCCCGGAAGAGCCAGACCGGGACGAGTGGCGGCGGGCCCGCTACCGCTTCGGCGACGTCCTGGAGGTGCTCGACCAGGTCGCCGAGCAGCGCCGCTTGGACACGGAGGATCGTGCCCGGCGGGCGGCGGAGAGGGCCGCCAATGCCGAGGCCGCTCATGATGGACCCACCGACCCGGAAGGACGGGCAGCATGAGGGATAACGCCACCACCGAAGAGTTGGCCGCCGAACTCGCCCGGCGCGGCGCGCTGCCCCGCTGTCCTTGCCGGATGTGGAAGACGTACATGGGTGTCTACGACCACGACGGATACATCCTGCGCTGCCACGGCTGCCTCAAGGCGACCACTCGGTGCACCTGCCGCTGAGAGGAGTAGCACCCATGCCCCTGATTCTCGACCATGCCGGCTTGATCAACGGCTGAGCAGGGCGTACGCTCACCTCCCAGTGGGACCAGTGTGCCCACGACGGCTTTCAAGGGCCCCGACCACCGGTCGGGGCCCTTGTGTTTCCTGCGGGTGGTACGCCCCTCGGCGCTTCTGAGGGGGTCCTCTGTGGCGGGGGGCCTGAGCGGGCACCGCTGGCGGGCCCTGGTGGCCGAGGTCAAGAGGGTCTATCCCTGGGTGTGCTGGCTGTGTCACCAGCCCATCGGCGAGTGCTGGCCAGCACGCCACCCCAAGAGCTACAGCGTGGATCATGTGGTGCCCAGGTCCAAGGGTGGCCCTGTGTATGACCTGTCCAACTGCCGGCCAGCGCACTACGGGTGCAACAGCAGCAGGCAGGCCAAGCAGGTGCCCTCGTTGTGGGTCACCTCGCCTGACTGGTGAGCACATGCATCAACGCAACGCAATGCATCACGCCTCTGACCTGCGTAAACATGGGGGTAGGGGTGGGAAGTTTGAACGTGAGCGCCGGAGACCCCGCGCCCCCGTCTCCCTTTTTCTCCCCCCTGGGCCATAGGGGGGGCCGTGATCGTGCCTGGTGATCAGCAGGTGAGCGGGCCGATCACCGATCGGATCAGCGCGGTGATCGCCGCCCAGGTGGTCGCCGAGCGGCGTCGGCAGAGCCTCACCCGCGACGAGCTGGCCGCGGCCGTGCAGGCCGCCGGCGGCCCGGGCACCTTCACCTCGTCCGCGCTACGCAACATCGAGATCGGCCGCCGCGGCGTCACCGTCGACGAGCTGGTGCAGCTGGCCGGCGCCCTGGACGTCTCGCCCCGCGACCTGCTCGGCGAGTACGTCGCCCGCTTCGGCCCGGACGCCCCTGCCGCCTCTGCCGTCCCGATCGGCGGGGAGGTGGAGGCCGCGACCTTCAAGGCGATCGAGGCTCTCGGCGACTTGGACGGTATCGAGGCCCCGCTGGCCGCCATCGCGCTGGCCGACGCCCGCGCCCTGGACGACGGCGCCGGCATGGCAACCGCCGCGGTGAGCAAGGAGCTGCGCGCCGCGCTCACGCAGCTGTGGGAGGGCCGCGACGGTGAAGACGAAGACGAAGGGGAGGACTACGGCCCGACCTGACCCGCACGCGCCGCAGGAAATCGACCTGCGGCCGGGGATGACCCGCGAGGAGATTTACCAGGCGTACGGGCTGACGTGCCCGCCCCGGGTGGCCACGCTGCGCGACCCGTCCCGCCGCACCTACGGCCCGGCCGTCGCCCGGATCTCCTCGCAGCTGGGCCAGCCGATGATGCCGCACCAGCGGTACATCGTCGACACCTCGCTGGAGGTCGACCCGGCGACGCACGCCCTGGTGTACCGGGACGTGACCGCGCTGCTGCCCCGCCAGTCCGGCAAGACGACCGTCGTCCTGCCCGTACGCGTTCACCGCGCCGTGGCGATGCCGGCCGAGGTCCGCAAGTACGCGCCCCATCAGCAGGGCCGGCAGCGGATCCTGTACGCCGCCCAGCGCCGCCAGGACGCCCGAGAGAAGTGGGTCGACGACCAGCTGCCGATCCTGGAGGCGTCCCCGTTCCGCGCGAAGTACCGCAAGCGGTTGGCCAACGGGTCGGAAGCGCTGATCTGGCGGACGGGCGCGTACGACGGGATCACCAGCAACACCGAGACCGCCGGGCACGGCAAGGTCTTGGATCTGGGCTTCGAAGACGAATTCTTCGCTGCGGTCGACGCCCGGCTTGAGCAGGCTTTCTCCCCGGCGATGATCACCCGGTGGTCCCCGCAGCACTGGCGCGTCTCGACCGAGGGCACGGAGGCGTCTCTCTACCTGGCCGACAAGGTGGAGAAGGGACGCGAGATCGTCGAGAGCGGCCTGCAGGCGTCGACGGCCTACTTCGAGTGGTCGAACCTTGATGGCCCGTACACCGCCCCGGACACCTGGTTGTCCTGCATGCCTGCGCTGTGCCCGCAGCTGGCCGGTGAGTGCATCTGCGGCGTCGACAGCACCGGCCGCCGGCGGTGGCGACACACCGTGCGCCTGGCCGCGGTCCTCGCCGAGCTGGGCAAGCTGGGCCGTGAGGAGTTCGGGCGCGCGTATCTCAACCGGCGCAAGGGATCGAGTCTGGCGCCGGACCCGAACATGCCCACCGCCGAGGAGTGGGCGGCCAGGCTCGACGACCGGGCGGCACCCGGCGACCCCGTCGCGTTCGCCATCGACATGCCGCCGAGCCGGGCGGCCACGGCCATCGTCGCCGTGTGGCTGTGCGAGATCGAACGCTGCCCGACCCGGACCGCCTACGACGACGGCACCGAGCAGGCGGGGGCGCACCGTCACGGGAAGCTGGTCGAGTACCGGCCCGGTAGCGACTGGGTGCCCGCTCGGGCCGCCGAGCTGACCGAGCGGTGGACGCCGGTCGGCTGGGCGATCGACGGCGCGAGCCCCGCCATGTCCCTGGTGCCCGACCTGGCCGAAGTCGGCATCGTCAGGCGCACCGGCGATCCGGAGCGCGGTGACCTGGTCGTGCTCAACGCCGGGGAGGCCGCGGCGGCCGCCGGGATGCTGGTCGACGGCATCCGGCAGGACACCATCCGCCACGAGGGCCAGGCCGCGATGACGGCCGCGTTCCAGAACGCCCGCACCCGCCCCTTGGGCGACCGCTTTGCCTTCGCGCGCCGGCTGGGCGCCGTCGACATCAGCCCATGGGTCGCGTTCGGCGGTGCCCTGCTGGCGCTGGAGACCCGCAAGCACTTGGCGGTTGAAGAGGACTTCGACCCGTCCGCGTTCTACGTCTGAGGAGGCCGCCGTGGCGATCATGCAGCGGATCCGTACCGCGTGGGACGCCGGGGTGGGGCTGATCGAGCGGGCCGCCCGCCCGGCCGACTGGCGGATGTTCAGCACCTACGGCGAGCCCAACGCCGAGAAGGTGCTGACCAGCTTCCAGCAGTACGCCGAACGCGCATACGGCGGCAACGCCGCCGTGTTCGGCATCGTCAACGCCCTCGTCAGGCTCTTCTCCGAAGCGACGTTCAGGCTGCGTGACGCCGACAAGAAGCTGATCGACCACGAGTGTCTGCGGCTGCTGCACGAGCCGTGGCCGAACGGCACGACCGGCGACCTGCTCGCCCGGATGCGCCAGGACGCCACTCTGGCCGGTAACGCCTACGTGCGCCGGGTCGGCGACGACCGGCTGGAGCGTCTCCGCCCGGACTGGATCACAATCGTGTCCTGGGTGACCGACGGCACCGACGGCCGGCAACTGCGCGAAGTCGTGGGCTACCTGTACGAGCCGATCGGCGACACTGAGCGCGCCACCGAGTTCTACCCGGTCGAGGAAGTCGCCCACTGGGCGCCGATCCCCGACCCGCTGGCCAACTGGCGCGGCATGTCCGCGCTCACGCCGGCCCTGCGTGAGATCAACGCGGACTTGGCCATGACCGAGCACCGTGACAAGTTCTTCCGCAACGCGGCGACCCCGAACTTGATCATCAAGTACGCCAACAAGCTGGCCCCGGATCAGCGGGACCGGATCCGCGACAGCGTCGCCGCCCGGCACTCCGGCCCGGCCAACGCCGGCGGCACGCTGGTGCTCGACGAGGGCGCGGACCCCATGATCGTGGGGTCGAAATTTAGCGACGCCCAGTTTGACGAGATCATGGCCGCCGGGGAGAACCGCATCGCGGTGGCCATCGGCGTGCCCGCAATCGTCGCCGGTCTCAAGCAGGGCCAGGACGCGGCCGCCTGGTCGATGTACCGGCAGGCGATGAGGGCGTTCGCCGACACCGTCGTGCGGCCGGACTGGCGGTCGGCGTGCGCCGCGCTCGCCCGCGTCGTCGACGTCCCCGATGGGCACCGCCTGTGGTTCGACGTCGGCGATATCGCCGCGCTGCAGGACAGCGAGACCGAGTCGGCCACGGCCATGCAGACGCAGGCCGCGACCGCGTCGACCCTGATCACCGCCGGGTTCGAGCCGGCCACCGTCACCGCGGCGATCATCGCCGGCGACTTGGCGCTGCTCCGGCACTCCGGCCTGGTGTCCGTCCAGATGCACGACCCGGCCGCCCCACCTCCAGACCCCGCCCCCGACGCCGACCTGGTCGACGACGGCGACGGCCCGCCCGCCGATGATGCCGACGGCGACCAGGACGACCCCGACGCCGACGACGACCAGGACGACGGCGGGGACGAGCAGCGGCGCGCTCGGCTGTGGGATCTGCTCGACGAGCTGCTGCGCGCGTGGGATGCCGACCTCCATCCCCGCGACGGCCGCGGCAGGTTCCGTCGCATCGGCGCTCCCGACCTGGTCGACGGCACCGTGCCGGTCGACCGGCTGCCGGATCGCCGGCTGTCGCAGCTGTTCCACGAGTTCAGCAACGACCCCAGCACGGCCGAGGACGAGCGAGTGTTTCATTTGCTCGGGGATGAGCTGGACCGGCGCGATTCGGCCGCCATGTACCGGGCGCTGGTCGCGTCGGTGCCCGACGGCGAGGAGCTGCAGGCCCTGCCAGAGTCCGACGTGATGGATCTGTATGCCCAGGTGGCCGCGGTCGACCGTGATCCGGACATGCCGACGCTCGACCGGCTGGGCGCCGAGCTTGACCGCCGCCTGGCGGTGGAGGTCGCCGGCCGGGAGGCTCCGGCCCGCGCGTACCTCGCGAGGGATCTCGACGCGATGAGCGACGACGAGCTGGCCCAGGCTAGTGCGTACGCCTCCGACCTGGGCGACGTCGCCGAGATGGAACGGGTCGGCGCCGCGTGGGAACGCAAGGAGGAACGCGACCGCGCCGCGGCCGCCGAGGCCGACCGGCTGCGCCAGCTTGCCGCCGACCGCAACCGCTGGGCGAGCGCCCCGCTGGCCAGCCTCACCGATGCCGACGTCGCGGCCGGCATCGCCGACATCGAGGCCGACGGGTACAACACCAACAGGCCCAGGCAGGCCCGGCTGGCCGCACTGCGCGAGGAACAGCACCGGCGGACCGAGGCCACCGCCCGAGACACCGCCGCGGCGGCCGACACCCCGACCGGGCCGGCGTGGGTGCTCAACCCGCTGGGCAAGGTTGACGAAGTTGAGTTCTACGCCCGGAACTTCCGCGACCACGGCGGGTACGACGTCGGCGTCCGGCTGGACCGGGCCAAGCGTCGGGCCCTCGGGCTGCCCGACGACGCCGACGAGAAGGCTGTGACGGCCGCCGAGCGGGCCGACCCGCGGCCGCCGGCCGAGCGGGCCGCCATGACCCTGGCGTGGTATCAGCATCACGCCCGGCACGCCGCCGAGCCGATCACCGAACCGAAGGACAGCCGCGACTACGACCTGCTGACCGGCTGGGGGGGGGGGGGGGCCGGCCCCCCCCCCCGGGGGGCGCCCCCCCCGCCCCGCGGCCGGCCCCCGGGCCCCCGCGGGGGGGGGCGGGGGGCGCCGGGCCCCGGCCCGCGCCCGGCGGGGAGCGCGGCCCCGGGGTGGTCGGGGACCACGGGGCAGGGGCCCCCCGCCA
>NZ_JAPZLF010000043.1:0-7174 GCF_033804645.1 Micromonospora sp. RTGN7
CCCCGGGCCGCCGGGGCCGGGGGGGGGGGGCGGGGGCGCCCCCCCCCCCGCCCGGGGGGTCGCCCACCGGCCCCCGCCGCCGGGCGGGGGACGGCTCGGCGCCGGACCAGGAGGCGTACGTCGTGATCTGGGCCTGCGGGTGCACGGCGGCGAGCCGGTGCACCAGCCGGCCGAGGATGGGGCTGTTCACTCCGCCGAAGCGGTACCGGGCGGGCGTGGGGCCGGCCCCGGCCAGTCGGGCCGCCTCGTCCTGAAGCCCCTGCATCGCAGGCAGCAGGACCCGAGCCCGGGACAGCACCAACTCGCCGAGGGCGGTGGGCCGGGCACCCCGACGGTCCCGCTCGAACAACATCCCGCCCAGGGCCCGCTCGATGCGCTGGAGCTGGGCGGTGAGCGCTGGTTGGGCCAGGCCGAGGGTGGACGCCGCCTTGGTCACGCTCCCCGTTTCCGCGATGGCGCAGACGACCCGCAGGTGTCGCAGCTCCAGATTCATACGGTGACGGTATGGCCACTGTGGGATCGACGGAAGGCCTCGGGGGGATCGGAGTTGACCGATATTCAGGGCGACCCGCCCGGTATCCGGTCAGCCCGGCGGCCGCTGCCGTTGCGGCCGGTCGGTTCCCGGGTCCAGATCCGCCACGTACGTAGGCCTTCCGGTCACCGCGTCGCGTACCTTGTCCACCACGCCCATCGCCGGCTCGACGATCCGGTTCCACGGCGGCGTCGCCGGGGTGCCCGGGTGCGGCCGGGTCGGCGCGGCCTCCTCGGCGATCTCCCACCGGTTGCCCAGCCGGATCAGCTCGGCGTCGGTGGCTACCTCCCGCAGCGGGGCGACCAGCACGTCGACCCGGGCGACGTGCCGACGCAGCCGCTCGGCCACGTCGGCCAGCGCGGGATCCGCCGGGCCGGTCAGGGCCTTCAGGGCGGTCAGCAGCGCGGCGGCCTCGGCGATCTCCCGGTCGACCAGCTCACCGGCCTGCGGCAGCGCCGCCCGCACGGCGGGGAACAGGTACTGCTCCTCCGCCGACAGGTGTCGGGAGACCGTCGCGGTGAGCACCTCGACCACCGAGCCGAGTAGTTGCGGACCGCCGACCGGGTCGTCGGCCCGATCGGCCAGGTCCAGCAGTTGCCGGTGCTCGTCGTCGACGAGTTCGGCGAGGCTGCGTCCGCCGGGCCGGTAGCCCTCGTCGGGCACGGGCGGCAACGGGGGCAGGGGGACGGTCATGGTGCCCTCCTCGGCTGGCGGGCGCGACGGCCCCGAAGGGGAGCGGGGACGGCCCAGTGGGCGGTACGGGACGGCACCGGCGATACCCGGCCCGGGCCCGCGCGAAACGCCAGGGTCCCGCCGGCGGTCCGGCCCGCCCCCGCGGCTGGTATGAAGAACCGATGACGAGCGACGCCGCCTCCGCCCGACCCGACCCCACTGATGAGGTCGTCGACCTCTGCCGTGACCTGCTGCGCATCGACACCACGAACACCGGGGACAACGCCACCAGCGTCGGGGAACGCGTCGCGGCCGAGTACGTCGCGGAGAAACTGGCCGAGGTCGGCGTCAGCGCCGAGATCCACGAGTCCGCGCCGGGCCGGGCCAACCTCGTCGCCCGCATCCCCGGCACCGAACCCGGCCGGGGCGCGCTGCTCGTCCACGGCCACCTCGACGTCGTTCCCGCCGACGCCGACGAGTGGTCGGTCCACCCGTTCTCCGGGGAGATCCGCGACGGCTACCTGTGGGGCCGGGGCGCGATCGACATGAAGGACTTCGACGCCATGGTGCTGGCCGTGGTGCGGCACTGGCAGCGCACCGGGGTCCGCCCCGTCCGCGACATCGTGCTGGCGTTCACCGCCGACGAGGAGGCCGGCAGCGACTACGGCGCGCACTTCCTCTCCGAGCACCACCGCGGCCTCTTCGACGGCTGCACCGAGGCGATCGGCGAGGTCGGCGGCTTCTCGTACTCGATCAACGAGTCCCAGCGGCTCTACCTCATCGAGACCGCGGAGAAGGGCATCGACTGGCTGCGCCTGCACGCCAAGGGCCGGCCGGGCCATGGCTCGATGGTGCACGACGACAACGCCGTCACCGCGCTCGCCGAGGCGGTCGCCCGCATCGGCCGCCACCGCTTCCCCGTGGTCGTCACCGACACCGTGCGGGCGTTCCTGGAGGAGGTCTCCGACCTGCTCGGCGTCGAACTCGACCCGGAGGACCCGGAGGCCGCCATCGCCAAGCTCGGCCCGATCGCCAACATCATCGGGGCGACCATCCGCAACACCGCCAACCCGACCCGGCTCGCCGCCGGTTACAAGGACAACGTCATCCCCGGCCGGGCCACCGCCACCATCGACTGCCGCAGCCTGCCCGGCCAGTCCGAGCTGCTGGAGCGGCAGCTACGCGAGCTGGTCGGCCCGGACATCGCGATCGAGTACATCCAGCGCCAGCCCGCCCTGGAGACCACCTTCGACGGCGACCTGGTCGAGGCAATGTCCGCGGCGCTGCGCGCGGAGGACCCGGGCGCCCGGCCAGTGCCGTACATGCTCTCCGGCGGCACCGACGCCAAGGCCTTCTCCCGGTTGGGCATCCGCTGCTTCGGCTTCGCGCCGCTACGGCTGCCCGCCGATCTCAATTTCTCCGGCCTCTTCCATGGCATCGACGAGCGGGTTCCGGTGGACGGACTACAGTTCGGCGTGCGGGTTCTCGACCGGTTCCTCCGGAGTTGCTGACCGTGTCCGTCGCCCTACCATTTGGCGCGGATCATTCCCCATCGTGAAGGGAACGCACATGACCGACCAGCACGGTGAGCTGGACGCTGCCCTGGAGCGGGTGATCGACGCCGCCCGCGCCCACCTGACCGCCGTCCGAACCGCCCAGGGGCGCGTCGACGACGACGACGTCTGGCAGGCGTACGTCGCGTTGAACAACGCCTCCTGCGCGTACGACGAGCAGTTGCTCGACGCGTTCGGCGAGGTGACCCCCTGGGACGTGGAGTCCATCGACCCCGACGAGGCCGACGAGCGTTTCGGCGCCGCCGCCGAGGGCGTCGAGGCCACCGACCCGCACCCGAGGGTCATCTCGGTGCGCCAGCGCCGCGACTACCGGGTCCCCAGCGTCGCGGCGCTGATCCGGGTCGCCGAGGCGGCCCGCCGCGAGGGCACCCCCACCGACGACGAGCCCGTGGCCGTCGAGGGTGTCGGTGAGGCGGTGCTGGAGCTGTTGCAGAGCGGCGACGGCTCGCTCAGCGCCCTGGACGTCCCGGAGCTGGAAC
Source organism: Micromonospora sp. RTGN7 (assembly GCF_033804645.1). Taxonomy (NCBI): domain Bacteria; kingdom Bacillati; phylum Actinomycetota; class Actinomycetes; order Micromonosporales; family Micromonosporaceae; genus Micromonospora; species Micromonospora sp. RTGN7. The sequence continues at coordinate 3,258 of NZ_JAPZLF010000043.1, forward strand.
CGCTCGACGGGGTGGTGATGGTCAGCGAGGTCGGCGCCTCGGTCGACCTGGAGTCGTTCGACGACGACGACCCGGTGGGCCCGTTCCAGCCCGCCGACGACGACCGGCTGGTCGGTCGCCTCGACGAGCACCCGTTCCTCGACCTCGAGGACGAGGAGCACGACCACGCGGGGCACCGCCACTAGTAGGCCACGACCGCCCCGGGGCCCGAGCCCACCGCCCGGGCCCCGGGGCGCCGCCGCGCCGTGCTCGCCCCGCCGGCGAGCGACGGTCAGTACGACAGGCCCGGCTGGGGCTGGTTGACCCGGCGGCGGCGCAGCATGACCTGCCGGGTGCCGTCCCGGTACAGCCGCACCCGGGCCAGCTCCCAGCCCGAGAACTCCGCCTGGATCGCCAACTGCGCCGCGGCGGTCAGCCGGTCGACGTTCGAGGGCAACCGTAGCGGCGCGTATTCGTAGTCCATGCCCTCCATGCTGCCCAGCCCGCGGGCCTGTTCGCCACCCCTGCCAGGGTGACCGCCGCCGCCCCACCGGACGGCCCGACTCAGCCGTCCCGCTCCGGGTAACCCACCGGCACGGCCGACACGTCGTCGAGCGCGATGACGATCTCGTCCGGCAGGGTCATCCGCTCCACCTGGAGTGCGCCGAGCAGTTGCCCGACCGTCCGGGCACCGATGATCGGGGCGGTGACCCCCGGCCGGTCCCGGATCCAGACCAACGCCACCTCCAGCGGCGACACGCCCAGCCCGCCGGCGGCCGTGGCGACCGCCTCCACGATGCTGGAGCAGCGCGGCTCCAGGTAGGTCGCCACGAACGCCTCGAAGTGCGGCGAGGCGGCCCGCGAGTCCCCCGGCCGCCCGTGCCGGTACTTGCCCGTGAGCACCCCCCGGCCCAGCGGAGACCAGGGCAGTACCCCCAGGCCCAGTGCGTCGCAGGCCGGCAGCACCTCTCGTTCCACACCCCGCTCCAGCAACGAGTACTCCACCTGGGCGGCCACCACCGGTGCCCGCCCCGGCCACGCCGCCTGCCAGGCCGCGGCCCGCGCGGTCTGCCAGCCGGAGAAGTTCGACACCCCGACGTAGCGGACCCGGCCGCTGGACACCGCGTGATCCAGCGCCGCCAGGGTCTCGTCGAGGGGGGTGTCCGGGTCGTATCCGTGCACCTGCCACAGGTCCACGTGGTCCGTGCCGAGCCGGCGCAGCGAGGCGTCCAGGGTCCGCAGCAGGTGTCCCCGGGAGCCGTCCCGGCGCCGGCCGGTGCCCGGCCGCAGCCCCGCCTTCGTCGCGATCAGCATCTCGTCGCGGGGGACCAGGCTGCCCAACAGCGACCCGATCACCGACTCCGCGTCCCCGTCGCCGTACACGTCGGCGGTGTCGACCAGGTTCCCGCCCGCGTCGAGGTAGCTCTTCAGCTGGGCGGCCGCGTCGTCGGCGTCGGTGTCCCGGCCCCAGGTCATGGTGCCGAGCGCGAGCCGGGAAACCGCCAGCCCGCTTCGGCCGAGCGGTCGCTGTTGCATGGGTGAACCTTATTTCGAACCCGTCGCCACCGACATCCTCGCCTCCGTCAAGTTCCTGCTCCCACTCGGGGCCGGCCCGCCCCCGGGGCCAGTGTGACGCGTTCGGCATGAGCCGGTGATCGGCCCGGCCGCCCGCATTGCGTACCCTGATGCGACCTGTGGTGCGGGATGGGGAGGACCAGTGCGACTCGGACTCAGCCTCGGATACCAGACGGCGTGGAGCACACCCGCCGACCACCTGGCACTTGCCCAGGAGGCGGACCGGCTCGGCTACTCGGTGGTGTGGGCGGCGGAGGCCTACGGCTCCGACTCGCCGACCATGCTGGCCTGGATCGCCGGGCAGACCGAACGGATCGACGTGGGCAGCGCGGTGATGCAGATCCCCGCCCGTACGCCCGCGATGACCGCGATGACGGCGGCGACCATCGACGCGCTCTCCGACGGCCGGTTCCGGCTCGGCCTGGGCGTCTCCGGGCCCCAGGTCTCCGAGGGCTGGCACGGGGTGCGCTTCGCCAAGCCCCTCGCCCGCACCCGGGAGTACGTCGACATCGTCAAGCTCGCCATCGCCCGCAAGTCGGTCGCGTACGACGGCGAGTTCTACACCCTGCCGCTGCCCGACGGCCCCGGCAAGGCGTTGCGGCTCGGCTTCCACCCGCCCCGCGAGCAGGTCCCGATCTACCTCGCTGCGGTCGGCCCGAAGAACCTGGAACTGGCCGGCGAGATCGCCGACGGCTGGCTGGCTGTCTTCTACGCCCCCGAGTTCGCCGAGGAGCAACTCGCCGCCGTGCGGGCCGGCCGCGCGAAGGCCGGCAAGGAGCTCGCCGGCTTCGACGTCGTCCCCTCCGTGCCGGTGGTCGTCGGCGACGACGTGGCGACCTGCGCCGAACTGGTCCGCTACTACGCCGCTCTCTACGTCGGCGGCATGGGCAGCCGGCAGCAGAACTTCTACAACCAGCTCGCCACCCGGATGGGCTACGGCGACGCCGCCCGCGAGGTGCAGGACCTCTACCTGGCCAAGCGGCAACGCGACGCCGCCGCCGCGGTGCCGATGGAGTTCATCGACCGCACCTCACTGCTCGGGCCGAAGGAGCGCATCGCCGAGCGGCTGCGGGAGTACGCCGCGGCCGGCGTCACCACCCTGTCGGTGACCCTCTTCGTCGCCGACCGGGACAGCGGCGTGCAGACCCTGCGTACCGTCGCCGAGGCGCTGGACCTCGCCGGGGTCGGCGAGTGACCTGGATCGAAGCCATCGTCCTGGGCATCGTCCAGGGACTGACCGAGTTCCTGCCGGTCAGCTCGTCGGGGCACCTGCGGATCACCTCGGCCATCTTCTTCGACCGGGACGCCGGAGCCTCGTTCACCGCCGTCACCCAGCTCGGCACCGAGGCCGCCGTGCTGATCTACTTCGCCAAGGACATCTGGCGGATCGCCCGAACCTGGGTGGTCGGCCTCTTCGACCGCTCGGTCCGTAGCAGCCTCGACTACCGCATGGGCTGGTACGTGATCGTCGGCTCCATCCCGATCGGCCTGTTGGGCTTCCTGTTCAAGGACGCGATCCGCGACACGGCCCGCAACCTGTGGGTGGTGGCCACCACGCTGATCGTCTTCGCGTTCGTGCTGGCGTTCGCCGAGTACTGGGGTCGGCAGACCCGCACCCTGAAGGACTTCCGGATGCGTGACGGCATCGTGATGGGCTTCGCCCAGGCGATGGCGCTGATCCCCGGTGTGTCCCGCTCCGGCGGCACGCTGACGGCCGGCCTGCTGCTCAATCTCACCCGCGAGACGGCAGCCCGGTACTCGTTCCTGCTGGCCATCCCGGCCGTGGTGATGTCCGGGGTGTTCAGCGTCCCCGACGTGCTCGAGCCGTCGGCGCCCGGCACCTCCGCGCCGAGCGGCGCGCAGATGGTCGTCGCCACGCTGATCGCCTTCGTCATCGGATACGCGGCCATCGCCTGGCTGCTGCGCTACGTCGCCCACCACACCCTGTACGTCTTCGTGCTGTACCGGGTCGCCCTGGGCACCCTGGTCCTCGCCCTCCTGATGACCGGGTCCCTCTCCGCCACCTGATGACGGGCACCCCCGTGGCCGGCGTGCTCGGTACGCGACGACGCCGCCGGCCGGGCACCCTGTGTGGGGTGTCCGGCCGGTGGTGGTGTTTCGGGGTGGGGGGTCAGCTGTTCCAGTGCTTGGTGACGAGGTCGGCGGCCTGCTGTTCCCACTGGGCGTAGGCGTCGGGGTATGCCGAGACCTGCACGGTCTGGGCGGCCTGGGTCAGGGGCATGTCCTGCCACCCGTCGATCTGCTTGAGGCCCTTGAGGAATGCCAGGGTGGAGTACTCGGGGTCGGTGATCTGCTCGACGGTGCCCCAGCCGCTGGTGGGGCGCTGCTGGAACAGGCCTTGG
>NZ_JAPZLF010000044.1:2500-5393 GCF_033804645.1 Micromonospora sp. RTGN7
AGTCCGGTAGGTGAAAGTTGCTGACCTTCTGTGGGTGTTCCCGAGTAGCGGCGGACCCCTGAAATCTGCCGTGAATCTGCCAGGACCACCTGGTAAGCCTAAATACTTCCTGGTGACCGATAGCGGACAAGTACCGTGAGGGAATGGTGAAAAGTACCCCGGGAGGGGAGTGAAATAGTACCTGAAACCGTTCGCCTACAATCCGTCGGAGCCTTGCGGGGTGACGGCGTGCCTTTTGAAGAATGAGCCTGCGAGTTAGTGGCATGTGGCGAGGTTAACCCGTGTGGGGGAGCCGTAGCGAAAGCGAGTCTGAATAGGGCGTTCAGTCGCGTGTCCTAGACCCGAAGCGGAGTGATCTAGCCATGGGCAGGCTGAAGCGCGGGTAAGACCGCGTGGAGGGCCGAACCCACCAATGTTGAAAAATTGGGGGATGACCTGTGGTTAGGGGTGAAAGGCCAATCAAACTCCGTGATAGCTGGTTCTCCCCGAAATGCATTTAGGTGCAGCGTCGCGTGTTTCTTGCCGGAGGTAGAGCACTGGATGATCTAGGGGGCCCACAAGCTTACCGAAATCAGCCAAACTCCGAATGCCGGTAAGTGAGAGCGCGGCAGTGAGACTGCGGGGGATAAGCTTCGTAGTCGAGAGGGAAACAGCCCAGATCACCAGCTAAGGCCCCTAAGCGTGTGCTAAGTGGAAAAGGATGTGGGGTCGCTTAGACAACCAGGAGGTTGGCTTAGAAGCAGCCATCCTTTAAAGAGTGCGTAATAGCTCACTGGTCAAGTGGTTCCGCGCCGACAATGTAGCGGGGCTCAAGCACACCGCCGAAGCTGTGGCATTCACATTTTAACCTCGCTTGGACTTGATTCCTTGTGCAGGTGTGTGGATGGGTAGGGGAGCGTCGTGCCGCGGGTGAAGCAGCGGGGTGACCCAGTTGTGGACGCGGCACGAGTGAGAATGCAGGCATGAGTAGCGAAAGAAGGGTGAGAAACCCTTCCGCCGGATGACCAAGGGTTCCAGGGCCAGGCTAATCCGCCCTGGGTGAGTCGGGACCTAAGGCGAGGCCGAGAGGCGTAGTCGATGGACAACGGGTTGATATTCCCGTACCCGCGAAAGAACGCCCATGATGAACTTCGTTGTGCTAACCGCCCGAACTGTCTGATGCCTTCGGGTTGATGGTGGGGAGCGTGGGAACCTGGCGGGTAGTAGTCAAGCGATGGGGTGACGCAGGAAGGTAGCTGAGCCCGGCCGGTGGTTGTGCCGGGGTAAGCGTGTAGGCCGTACCGTAGGCAAATCCGCGGTGCATTAAGGCTGAGACGTGATGCCGAGCCGATTCAGGTGAAGTCAGTGATCCTATGCTGCCGAGAAAAGCCTCTAGCGAGTTCTTAGCGGCCCGTACCCCAAACCGACACAGGTGGTCAGGTAGAGAATACCGAGGCGATCGGGCGAACTGTGGTTAAGGAACTCGGCAAATTGCCCCCGTAACTTAGGGAGAAGGGGGGCCGGAGACGTGAAGCCCCTTGCGGGTGGAGCGTTGTATGGCCGCAGAGAGCAGGGGGAAGCGACTGTTTACTAAAAACACAGGTCCATGCGAAGAAGTAATTCGATGTATATGGACTGACGCCTGCCCGGTGCTGGAACGTTAAGGGGACCTGTTAGCTCTTCGGGGCGAGGCGGAGAACTTAAGCGCCAGTAAACGGCGGTGGTAACTATAACCATCCTAAGGTAGCGAAATTCCTTGTCGGGTAAGTTCCGACCTGCACGAATGGCGTAACGACTTCCCCACTGTCTCAACCACAGGCCCGGCGAAATTGCATTACGAGTAAAGATGCTCGTTACGCGCGGCAGGACGGAAAGACCCCGGGACCTTTACTATAGCTTGACATTGGTATCCGAATTAGTTTGTGTAGGATAGGTGGGAGCCGGTGAAGTCCATACGCCAGTATGGGTGGAGGCAATCTTGAAATACCACTCTGGTTGATTTGGGTATCTAACTTCGGGCCGTTATCCGGTTCAGGGACAGTGTCTGGTGGGTAGTTTAACTGGGGCGGTTGCCTCCTAAAAGGTAACGGAGGCGCCCAAAGGTTCCCTCAGCCTGGTTGGCAATCAGGTGTTGAGTGCAAGTACACAAGGGAGCTTGACTGTGAGACTGACAGGTCGAGCAGGGACGAAAGTCGGGACTAGTGATCCGGCACTTGCGAGTGGAAGCGGTGTCGCTCAACGGATAAAAGGTACCCCGGGGATAACAGGCTGATCTTCCCCAAGAGTCCATATCGACGGGATGGTTTGGCACCTCGATGTCGGCTCGTCGCATCCTGGGGCTGTAGCAGGTCCCAAGGGTTGGGCTGTTCGCCCATTAAAGCGGTACGCGAGCTGGGTTTAGAACGTCGTGAGACAGTTCGGTCCCTATCCGCCGTGCGCGTAGGATACTTGAGAAGGGCTGTCCCTAGTACGAGAGGACCGGGACGGACGAACCTCTGGTGTGCCAGTTGTCCTGCCAAGGGCACGGCTGGTTAGCTACGTTCGGAAGGGATAACCGCTGAAAGCATCTAAGCGGGAAGCCTGCTTCAAGATGAGGTATCCCACCCACTTTGTGGGGTAAGGCCCCCAGCTAGACGACTGGGTTGATAGGCCGGAAATGTAAGCTCGGTAACGAGTTGAGTTGACCGGTACTAATAGGCCGAGGACTTGACTACGAAGCTGCTACGCGTCCACTGTGCAACTCCCGACAAACGAACACGACGACTCGTGTTTGATATGTCGATAGAGTTACGGCGGTCATGGCGGAGGGGAAACGCCCGGTCACATTCCGAACCCGGAAGCTAAGCCCTCCAGCGCCGATGGTACTGCACTCGTGAGGGTGTGGGAGAGTAGGACACCGCCGGACAATCTTTCC
>NZ_JAPZLF010000045.1:0-5046 GCF_033804645.1 Micromonospora sp. RTGN7
GAGGGATCCGTGGGTGAAGGCGACGATGTCGTCTTTTCCGTCGCCGTTGAAGTCTCCGGTGGTCAGGGTTTCACCGTTGAGGCCGAAGAAGTCGTTCCACTTCACCGACGTCCCCGAAAACGACGACCCCGTCGACGTCGCCACATACACGTCGTTGAGCGACCCCCGCGTGAACGCCACCACATCATCCCGACCATCACCACTAAAATCCGTCGGCGAACCCGCCGCTATGCCGGTGACGCGCCCGGCCTCGGCGAGCATCGACCGGGCCTTGGCCTGTGACTGGTCGTAGCGATCGGGGAAGCCGGAGCGTTGGACGCACTGTGCGACTTGGCCGGCGGTGTAGCCGGGGTTGTTGCGTTCACAGGTGATCGCCCGGGTGAAGAACTGCGTCGACGAGTAGACCGGGTCCATGATCTGCTCGGGCGTGCCCCAGCCGTAGTCCCAGCGTTGCTGGAACACCCCGAGTGAGGACTTGTCCCCGCAGGGCAGGTTGTTCATGTGCGACTCGACCCAGCCGGTTTCGAAGCCGGCGAGCATCACCTTGTCGCTGACGCGAAGGCCGAGGCCCACCCGGTGCACGATCACGATGATCGACGGGTCGTGGTTCGCGGGTATCGAGGAGCAGGCCAGCGTGCCGAATTTGTCGTCCGAGGGTGCCGCGGCGGCGGGTGCCGGCGGGGCGGTCACGGCGAGGGCGAGGCCGACGGCGGCGGCCAGCCGAATCGTGCGGAGGACGGGGGCGGGCGTTCGGGTGCGAGTGTCCATGGTGGCCTCCGGAGGCCGGGAGCGGTGGTCCGGGTGGCGGCAGGGCCGCCGTCCCGGGGCGAGGGCGAGCGGGTGGCGACGAGCGGGGAAGGCGGGCGGTGCAGCATAGCGACGACAGGAGTCGATGGATGGATGAAACTTACGACCACTCGACGGCGCAGTCAAGGAAAAAACCTCCGGGCCGGCCGGTTGCCTGGATATGCTTTCCCACCTGCGTAAATGCGCTCGGCGGGGTGACTCCCCATCCTTCGCCGCGCCGCGTGGTATTGACAGAATTCGAACTTGTTGGCTTCACTTCCGCTAGTGGCGCCGTTCAGGGGCCCGCTCGTCGAGGTGACACATGGCCTGGCCCCGCAGCTTGCGAATCGTCGTTCTTACCGCCGTCCTCGCTATCTCCGTCGCCTCCACACCGCCTGCGGCGTCCGCCGCGCCGCGCCCCGTCGCCGTGCCCGCTACCACCGCCTCGGCCCCACCCGGGCCCGGCATGGTGGGCTGGGACGTCTACCGTCGCCTCGACCGGCTGCCCTACCTCGGTAACGGTGCCCGGACCCGGCAGTTCTCCAGCTACGACCGGGCCGGCGGCAACGACGACGGATTCACTGGCACCCACTCCTGCCTGCGCACCGACGACGGCTGCGTGATCGCCGAGGACCAGGGCGCCGGTGAGATCGAGTCGATCTGGTTCACCCGCGACGAGGGGGCGGTCAACGCCACCGGGTGGATCCGCATCGAGCTGGACGGCGCCACCGTCGTCCAGACCGGATTGCAGCACCTCGTCGACGGTGGCCTCGGCGCACCCTTCGTCTTCCCCCTGGTGAGCAACGCCGACCAGACGTCCGGCGGGGTGACCGTCAAGGTGCCGATGCCCTACCGGCGCTCGATGCGCGTCACCACCCAGCACAACCCGCTCTTCCACCACGTCACCTACCGCAGCTTCGCCGACGCCCAGGGGATCCCGTCCTTCGACCCCGCGGACGCCGCCACCGACGTGGTGAACCTGCTGCGGGCCGCCGGCACCCGCGATCCCAAGCCGGCGCAGCCCGGCGCAGCCACGATCGGCGGTACCCACCCCGTCCCCGCCAACGGCCAGGTCACCCTCGCCAGCCTGACCGGTCCCCGGGCGCTCACGGCGCTGCGCCTGCGGGTGCCCGACGCGAGCGCCACCGACTCCCGCCTCGGGCGGCTGCGGCTTCGGATCACCTTCGACGGCCGGACGACAGTGGACTCGCCGGTGGCCGAGTTCTTCGGCTCCGGGCTCGGTGAGCGGTCGGTCCGGTCGCTGATGTCCGCCATGGACACCGCTCCGGGCGGCTGGTACAGCTCCTGGTGGTCGATGCCGTTCCGGACCGCCGCCGCCGTCACCCTCGTCAACACCGACGGCGTCGACCTCGCCGGCGTCGGCTGGGAGATCACCTCCGCACCCGGCACCCAGTGGACCGACGCCCTCGCCGCCGACGGCGACGCCGGCTACTTCACCGCCCAGTCCCGGCGGGGGACGACCTCCCCGGGGCAGGACTGGGCCGTGGCCGAGCAGGGCGGGCGCGGGCGCCTCGTCGGCGTGTCACAGACCATGCGGGGGCACGTCGCCGACGGCAACACCCGCAACTACCTGGAGGGCGACGAGCGAATCCACGTCGACGGCTCGGCGACGCCTCAGCTGCACGGCACCGGCACCGAGGACTTCTACGAGTCCGGCTGGTACTTCAACCGGGGCACCTACTCCGGCGTCTTCACCGGCAACCCCGGGCACCAGCTGCGCACCGGCGGCTGTGCGTACGAGTGCGACGCCGCCTACCGGCTGATGATCGGCGACTCGATCGACTACGGCACCAGCCTGCGTTTCGGCATCGAGCACGGCCCGGCCAACGACATGCCCGCCGAGTACGGCTCCACGGCCTACCTCTACACCCAACCCACCGTCGGGCAGGCGCTCACCGACACGGTCACCGTCGGTGACGCGGCGAGTCGCGCGGCCCACGACTACTCCGACGGCGCCGCGACGCAGTTCCCCCTCACCTCGGTCTTCGAGGGCGACGACGATGCGGCGACGGTCACCGGGCAGGTCCGCGCCGCCACGGCCCCGGTCCGCTTCCGCCTCGCCGTCGCCCCGGACAACCAGGGCGTACGGCTGCGACGCACCGGCGAACAGGGCGCGGCGGGTCAGCAGGTGACGGTGGCCGTCGACGGGGTGGCGGTGGGCACCTGGTCCCAGCCACAGGGCAACGGCACGCAGCGGTGGCGCAGCGACGAGTTCGTCCTGCCCGCGTCGGTGACCGCCGGCCGCTCCTCGATCACCGTGACGCTGGCCCCGGCCGTCGACCGGCCCGCCTGGACCGCCAGCTCCTACACCGCGTCGAACCTGATGCGACCGTACGCCGACACCCGACCGCCGACGACGGTCGCCGCGCCGACCGTCGTCGCCCGGACCCACGCGGTCGCCCTGAGCTGGCCGGCGGCGACCGACGACGTGGGCGTGGCCGGCTACCGGGTCTACGGCGCACGTGCCGCCGACGTGCCGACCACCCCGGCCAACCTGCTCGGCACCGTGCGGACCACCAGCTTCCGGCACGGACCGCTCGGCGCCGGGCAACGCTGGTACTACCGGGTCGTGGCGCTGGACGAGGTGGGTAACGCCGGCCCCTCGTCGGCTGCAGCCACCTCGGTCAGCCGTGCCCGCAACACCAGCGACGTCAACGGAGACGGCCGGGACGACGTGGTCGACTTCACCCGGGGCTCCACCGCCGACGTCCGCACCTCGATCTCCTCCGGCAGCGGCTTCGGGCCGGGTGCCAAGTGGCACGACTTCTTCGCGGCCGACGACGAACTGCCCTTCACCGGCGATGTGAACGGCGACGGGCGAGCCGACATCATCACCTTCACCCGGGGCTCCACCGCCGACGTCTACGTCGCGCTCTCCACCGGCAGCGGCTTCGGGCCAGGGGTGAAGTGGCACGACTTCTTCGCCGTCGGCACCGAGATCCCCGCCGTCGGTGACGTCGACGGCGACGGGCGCGACGACATCGTCACCTTCGTCCAGGGCACCGGCGGGGCCGTCTACGTCTCGCTCTCCGACGGCAGCCGCTTCGTCCAGCAGTCCTGGAAGTGGGGCGACGGCGTAGCCACCGGCAGTCAAGTTCCCGCGCTGGCCGACGTCACCGGCGACGGCCGCGACGACATCGTCGCCTTCACCCGGGGCATCAGCGCCGACGTTCTGGTCCGTCCCTCCACCGGCGCTGGCCTCGGTGCCCCCGCGACCTGGCACGGCAACTTCGCCGTCGGCACCGAACTGCCCGGCGTCGGCGACTTCGACGGCGACGGGCGCGTCGACGCCGTCACCTTCACCCGGGGCGCGACCGCCGATGCCTACGTGTCGCTCTCCAACGGCAGCCGCCTGGTGCAGAACGGCTGGCGGTGGAGCGACCAGATCGCTCCCGGCTCCGATCTTCCCCGCCCGAGCCTCCCCTGACAGGAGCCGCCATGCCCCGGCACCCGAGAACCCTCCGTCGCTACCTCGTCGCGCTGGTCACCCTGGCTGCAGCCGTCCTGACCGGTGCCGTGTCGGCGCCGACGGCCGCGCTGGCCGCGCCCAACTTCAAGGCGCCGTTTCCGTGCGGGCAGCAGTGGACCTACGACCACCACAGCGCCGAGGTGCGCCAGGCGCTCGACTTCGTGCGCGCCGACGGCGGCGCCACCGGCGGCACGCCGCAGGTCGCCTCCGCCGCCGGCGTGGCCCGCCGCTACTCGCAGCCCAGCGGCGCCGGCAACTACGTGGTCATCGACCACGGCGGCGGCTGGACCACCTACTACTTCCATCTCAGCGCCTACTCGGTGCCCGACGGGGCGTACGTCGAGCAGGGCCAGCAGATCGGCGTTACCGGCAGCACCGGTAACTCCTCCGGCCCGCACCTCCACTACGAACAGCTCTACAACGGGGTGGGGCAGTCGATCGTCATCAACGGTGTCTCGCTCGCGCCCTATCCGGGCCAGTACCACCAGAAGTACCTCGTCAGCGACAACTGCGGCGGCGGTGGCGTTGGGGGTGGTCGGTATCTGGGGGGTTCGTCGACGGATTTCAGTGGGGACGGTAAGGACGACATCGTCGCGTTCAACCAGGGAACGCTCAACGACGTGTACGTCGCCACCTCCACCGGAACCTCGTTCGCCGGCACGTCGGTGAAGTGGAACGACTTCTTCGGCCTCAACGGTGAAACCCTGACCACCGGAGACTTCAACGGCGACGGAAAAGACGACATCGTCGCCTTCACCCACGGATCCCTC
>NZ_JAPZLF010000046.1:0-3944 GCF_033804645.1 Micromonospora sp. RTGN7
TGGATCGGCCGCGTCGGGCGGCGGTGTCGTCGTTTGGGATTTCGGGGACGAATGCGCATGTGATCGTGGAGCAGGCGGAGCCGGTGGAGGCGGAGGCGTCTGCACCGGTGGTGTTGCCGGTGGTGCCGTGGTTGGTGTCGGGGCGGTCGGCGGAGGCGCTGTCGGGTCAGGCGGGGCGGCTGGCGGAGTTCGCCCGGGGGCACGCCGAGGTGTCGCCGGTCGACGTGGGCTGGTCCCTGGCCGCCTCGCGGGCCGCGTTGGAACACCGCGCCGCCATAGTCGCCCCGGACCGGGACGGCCTGCTCGCCGGCCTGGCCGCCCTCGCCGACGGCCGCTCGGCTCCCGGCCTGGTCACCGGCGAGGTCGTCTCGGGTCGGCGGGCGTTGCTGTTTTCGGGTCAGGGTGCGCAGCGGGCGGGGATGGGCCGGGAGTTGTACGACGCGTTTCCGGTGTTCGCGGATTCGTTCGATCGGGTGTGTGCGTTGTTCGTGGGTCGGCTTGACCATCCGTTGCGGGAGGTGGTGTTCGCCGAGCCGGGCACCGATTTTGCGGGGTTGTTGAATCAGACGGCGTATACGCAGGCGGGTTTGTTTGCGGTGGAGGTGGCGTTGTATGAGTTGTTGTCGTCGTGGGGGGTGACCGCTGATTACCTGGTCGGGCATTCGATTGGTGAGGTGACGGCGGCTCATGTGGCGGGGGTGTTGTCGCTGAAGGACGCCTGCGTGTTGGTGGCGGCGCGGGGTTCGTTGATGCAGGCGTTGCCGTCCGGTGGCGGGATGTTGGCGGTGGGTGCGGCCGAGGAGTTGGTGCGGGAGTTGGCCGGCGAGGCCGTGGATGTGGCTGCGGTGAACGGGCCGGCTTCGGTGGTGCTGTCCGGCCCGGTTGCCGACCTGGACCGGGTCGCGCGGGAGTGTGCCGGCCGGGGCTGGCGGGCGAAGCGCCTGTCGGTCAGTCACGCGTTCCACTCGCGGTTGATGGAGCCGATGCTGGCCGAGTTCCGGGCGGTTCTCGAAGGGTTGGAGTGGCGGGCGCCGAGGTTGCCGCTCGTGTCGAACCTGACCGGGGGCCTGGTAGACGCCGTCGAGATCACCAGTCCGGAGTACTGGGTGCGGCATGTGCGGGAGGCGGTGCGCTTCGGCGACGCGATCGTCACGCTGCATGGGTTGGGCGTGACGACGTTCGTGGAGCTGGGCCCGGATGCGACGCTCACGGCGATGGCCGCCGAGACGCCGGCCGGCCGGTCGGTGCAGCAGGTGGCGGTGTTGCGGCGGGACCAGTCGGAGGTTGCCGCTCTGGTCGCCGGGTTGGCGCGGTTGCATGTGACGGGCACCCCGGTCGACTGGGCGGCGTGGTTCACCCAGGGCGGTGGTCGGCCCCGCGTCGTGGACCTGCCCAGCTACGCCTTCCACCACCGGCGCTACTGGCTCAACGCCCGTACCCGGCCGCACGGCCCCGAGGGCGGCGTCGCCGCGCCCGACGATGCGGCCTTCTGGCAGGTCATCGAGAACCAGGACGTCGAGGCCCTCGCCGCCACCCTCGCCGTCGACCCCGAGGCCCCGCTGGGCGCCGTGCTCCCCGCCCTCTCCGCGTGGCGACGCCGCCGGGAGGCGGAGTCGACCCTCGACTCGTGGCGGTACCGGGTCACCTGGCAGCCGCTGCCGGAGAGCGCCCGCCGGGAGACCGACAAAATCCTGCTCGTCGCACCCGAACACGCCGCCGAGGAGTGGGTGGCGGCGCTCGCCGCGCCCGGCGTACGGGTGCTGCGGGTGGCCGCCGATGACGACCGCGACGCCCTCGCCCGCGCCCTCGCCGACGCGTACGCCGAGCGGGACGCGCGGCCCGGGACCGTCCTGTCGCTGCTCGGCCTCGCGTCCGGCACGTACCCCGACGCCGCCGCCGTGCCGGCCGGCCTCGCCCACACCGTCGCCCTCGCCCAGGCCCTCGGCGACACCGGGCTCCCCGCCCGGCTCTGGATCGCCACCCGGGGCGCGGTCGCCGTCGACCACCGCGACCAGCCCGTCGACCCCGACCAGGCGTTGCTCTGGGGCTTCGGCGGTGTGCTGCGCGCCGAGCACCCGCAGCGCTGGGGCGGCCTCGTCGACCTGCCCGCCGCCGCCGACGCGCGCGGCGTACGACTGCTGCGCCGGCTGCTCGGCGGGGACCGCGCCGAGGACCAGCTCGCGCTGCGCGCCACCGGCGCGTACGCCCGCCGACTGGTCCGCGCCGGCCAGCCGGCGGGCCCCGGCCGTGCCTGGACCCCCAGCGGCACCGTGCTCGTCACCGGCGGAACCGGCGCGCTCGGCGGGCACGTCGCCCGCGCTCTCGCGGCGGCCGGCGCCGACCACCTGCTGCTGGTCAGCCGCCGTGGCCCCGCCGCCCCCGGCGTCACCGCGCTGATCGATGAGCTGACCGCGACCGGCACCCGGGTCACCGTGGCGGCCTGCGACGTCGCCGACCGGGACGCGCTCGCCGACCTGCTCGCCACGGTCCGCGCCGACCTGCCGCTCACCGCCGTCATGCACACCGCGGCGGCGCTCGACGACAACGTGGTCGACGCCCTCACCGTCGCCCAACTGGCGACCGCGCTGCGGGCCAAGGTCGACGCGGCCCGCAACCTCGACGAACTGACCCGCGACCACGAGCTGTCGGCGTTCGTCCTCTTCTCCTCCCTCGCCGGCACGATGGGCGGGCCCGGGCAGGCCAACTACGCCCCCGGCAACGCCTGGCTCGACGCCCTCGCCCAGCGCCGCCGTGCCGAGGGGCTGCCGGCCACCTCGATCGGGTGGGGGCTGTGGGCCGACGGCGGGGTCAGCGCCGGTGACTTCGAACGCCGGATGGCCCGCAGCGGCTTCGGGGCGATGGCCCCCGCCACGGCCGTCCGGGCGCTCACCCGGGCGCTGGAGGACGACGAGACCCACCTCGTGATCGCCGACGTCGACTGGGACCGGGTGGCGGGCACCGCCGCCGGCCGCCGCTCCGACCCGCTGATCCGGGGCCTGCTGACCGCGCCGCAGGTGACCGACGCCGCCACCGCCGACCGGGCCACCGGGGGCGGGGCCCTGCGGCACCGCCTCGCCGGCCGCACCGACGCCGAGCAGCTCGACGCCCTCCGCGACCTGGTGCGCGCCGAGGTGGCGGCCGTGCTCGGCCACGGCAGCGCCGACCGGGTGCCGGCCGAGCGGGCGTTCCGGGACCTCGGCTTCACCTCGCTGACCGCCGTCGAGCTGCGCAACCGGCTCGACGCCGCCACCGGGCTCACCCTGCCGGCCACGCTCGCCTTCGACCACCCCAACCCCGCCGCCCTGGCGGCCCACGTCCGCACGGAACTGCTGGGTGGGCACGCGCTGCCCGCGACAGAGGCCCCGACGGTACGCCCCGTCGACGACGACCCGATCGTCATCGTCGGCATGGGCTGCCGCTTCCCCGCCGGAGCCGGATCGCCGGCGGAATTCTGGCGGCTGCTGGCCGACGGCGTCGACGCCATGTCCGACCTCCCGGCCAACCGGAACTGGGACCTGGCCGCGCTGCACCACCCCGACCCCGAACACCCCGGGTCGTCGTACGTGTCGCAGGGGGCGTTCCTGCACGACGCGGGGACCTTCGACGCGGAGTTCTTCGGGATCTCGCCCCGCGAGGCCGTGGCGATGGACCCGCAGCAGCGGCTGCTGCTGGAGGTGTCCTGGGCGGCGATCGAGGACGCCCGGATCGACCCGCTCTCGCTGCGCGGCGGCCGGGTCGGCGTTTTCGCCGGCACCAACGGGCAGGACTTCGACAACCTCATCCGGCACGGCGGTGAAGAGCTCGCCGGGTACGGGGCCACCGGCGCCTCCGCAAGCGTGCTGTCGGGGCGGGTGTCGTACTCGTTCGGGTTCGAGGGGCCGGCGGTGACCGTGGACACGGCGTGTTCGTCGTCGCTGGTGGCGTTGCACCTGGCGGCGCAGTCG
>NZ_JAPZLF010000047.1:0-3274 GCF_033804645.1 Micromonospora sp. RTGN7
GCGGTCAGGTGCACGGCTTGATCATGGGCATAGCGTGTGTGACGTGCGTGGACGTGTGGCGGATCGTCCTGGGGGTCAAGGGGTCGTCGGTTCGAATCCGGCCGTCCCGACGCAGGTCAAAGGGCTGATCCGGAAATCGGGTCGGCCCTTTCAGCGTCCTGGGGACCAAGATCGGTCAAGTTGGAGCCGACCTGGCGCTGCTTGACCGCCGGTCAAGTTTCAGGTGGCTCCCCGGGTCACCTGCCGAATTGTTCGTTCGATGGATCAAGGCGCTGACGCGCGGCGCGGGGCGCGGCAACCGGCTCCTGCGGAGCCGCCGCCCCGGCCGCCTACGGCGCCGGGGCGGAAAGTCAGCCGGCCCGCAAACCACGCCCCGCGCGTCATCCCCGGGGTCAGTGAGGTGACCCGGTGACGAGCCTGGCTCGACCAGGGCGACGACGAAGCCGACCGCCGGTCGTCATCCACTCCGGCAAGCCTCGAAGCCGCACAGAGACTCCGCAGTGCAGTTGCCGAACGGATCACGAGGCCGCTCGGGTTCCGGGTGGGGAAGAGGTGGGAGAGGGGGCGGGGGTGGGGAGGAGGTGCGGGTGGGGAGCTGCCCGCGCGTTACCGCCAGGTGGTCGATGGCTTGAGGACCGATGGAGTGGTCACCCGCCGGCCCGGTCGAGGTGACTCCTCACGCCGGTTAGGCAGCCGCCGGGTACGTCGGGGCTGTCATTCGGTGGCTGGTCTGGCCGAGGTGGGATTTGCCGAACGGTTCCGCGGACGGCGCGGGTGGTCGGCGGACGCCGGGTTAGAGCGCCTTCGGCGGGGGCCAGACGACTCCGGGATGGGGTTGCCGAATGGTTCCGGTGGGTGGGCGGTTGAGGAGGGATGCCATCCCGCCAGCCACCGACCCAGGCAGAGCCGAGCAGACCAGGGCCAGGGTGTGTGGGTCGGCGGCAGACGGGATGGCAGCACAGTTGCAGGGCCGTCATTCAGGCGTAGCAGCGGGATACGAAAAAACGCCCTTCGTGTTACAGAGAAGGTTCCGAGCTTCTTCGCTGCTAATGTCGCCGCTCCGAACACCCTCCCTAAGCTTGAACAATTCTGCGGTATCAATCACGAGGCCGCCGTCTTTGGCGAAGGTCGTCACATCTTCTGGGCTTGACGCCAGTGGCCGAGGTCTGCTCGCTGGGTCCGAGCCAGCCATCTGATTGACCACATACCACCGAGCGTTAGGCTCCTTCTGTTCGCTCAGCACGTAGCGGACAACCGCCCGCTGCACCTGCTGTAGGTCGTTTGTCTTTGCCGTTCGCCGACGGCCGTAACCCTTGACCTCTGCTAGGGCCACCCAGTTCCCATGGGATACTCGTAAATCCTCCAACTTCTCGCTCTGCCGAGACGGTAGAGAATCAACGTCGATGACCGTAAAGCCGACCTCGATCAGGGCCGACTGAACTTCGCCAACTAAAATATCGCCCTGTGCGGTCAGCAGGAGACGCTCCGAGGTGTCAGCCCCCTCTTTCGCTGACACCCTCTCCCGCTGTAGCCTTCGGCGACTGTCAGCCATTTCCAGAATGGTCCGTTGCTCGAAACGAAGGTGGTCTTCGAGAGCTGTCTGCGCAGCGAGCTCTCCTTGAGTCATCCAGATCGGATGCTCGGACCAGTCAGGACCTGAGGGGAAACGGGCGGGGTCGGTTCGCCGCCACGCGGCAAAGACTGCGGAAATCCATTGGCCGGCGTCTGGGGTGTCTTCGGGAAGCCACCACCACTGGCTAGCGCCGGATGGGCGGCTCCAGTAGCCGGCGCAGGGTGCGCCCCCCTGTTCACTCACCAGCGGTGTAATGCCATGAAAGTCCGGTTGGAAGCCGCCAAACGGTATGACGCGGTACAGCAAATCGCGTGGCCGCTTAGTTTGTAGGAACGGTGCGAGCGATATTCTCGCGAGTTCTCGCGCCTCGTTGAAAATGCTCTCGTCTGGCCCAAAAAGCCGCTCAGCACATCCGTTATTGGGCAAGACGTCATATCTTGCGTAAAGGGTTAGCATGCCGTTTTGGAATGTGTGATTATCTTCCGGTCCGGAGCCTCCGAATTGGAGAACAAAAAGGTGCTCTTCGACGGGATAACCAGCTTCACCGACTACTACGTATGCGTCGTAGTCGGCCTGCCGGACTTGGTCGATTATCTCTTTTTCTGAATCGAGAAAGGTGACTTTAGTGGCATTTTTCAATATGGCCAAACGGATGTCATCGTCTGGATCGATGCCGTCAACAATCACCCAGGGGCGCGGTTCGTCTCCGAAAATTTCAGGCATTATGCTCCTCCCGAACACCTAGCCTAGCCTTCGGGTATGACAAGTGCCGGTACGGGAGGCCCTGGTTGGCTCCACTGCGCATACGCAAGGAAAGCAGGAGGGGGAGGCCGAAGTTAAGACTGCACCCGTCGACGCCAGCACACGACCCCAGGGCAATCAACGTAATGCCTGCTACCGGCCAGTGCATCATCTGGCGAACGGGGGTGCTTCGGCTGTACAGCCATGCGTACAGCCAAGCCCGCCGACGGAGGCGACCCGAGGTCGACGGGAGGCGACACGGGGAGCAGGCCAGTGGCAGTGGCCGACGCTGGCCGACAGTTGTCTTGATCTTTGCAAGGCAGGGGCCGGTTCATGGCTTGCTCTGCGCGCTTGCGGCCTCGCCCTGCGGGCGGCCTCCGGCCGTCCTCGGTCAGCCCGCAGCGCCTACCGAGTTCACGGACCATACGCGGACTGATCTTGGCTAGGTGCCCCGAAGGTTGATCCGTCTGTGCAGGCCACCGGGCCGTACCCGGCTCGACCCGTCCTCCATTCCTAAACCGTGTGCTGAGGTCGTCGAGCGTGTCAGCGTCCCGGGGACCAAGTGGGGACCACACGGCCTGCGCGATGGTGCGCGGCAGGACGTCGACCGCACGGCCTGATCTTGGGGATAGCGTGCGTGACGTGCGTGGACGCGTGGCGAAGCGTCCTGGGGGTCAAGGGGTCGTCGGTTCGAATCCGGCCGTCCCGACGCAGGTCAGAGGGTACATTCGATCGATGGATGTGCCCTCTTTGGCGATCTGGGGACCAAGATCAGTCAAGTTGGCGGTGGCTGGCGCTCCTTGACCGCTGGTCAAGGCATGTGACCAGCCCTGTTCCCTGCCGAATTGGTCTCTTCGCGTCGTCAAGGCGGCCCGCAAAGCGGGCCGCGCCCGCCCCGCCCCCGCCCGCGGGCGCCCACCCGCCGGCCCCCGCCCGGCCCGCCGGCCCGGCGGACCGACC
>NZ_JAPZLF010000048.1:0-3228 GCF_033804645.1 Micromonospora sp. RTGN7
CGCCGCCGACCCCGGCGGTGATCACGCCGACCCCCTCACCCGTGGCCCCGACCTCCGCAGGCCCGACGACGGCCGCGCCGACGTCCCGGCCGCCGACGCCTACGGGCCGGCCCAGCACGCCCACCCGGACCGTGAAGCCGACCCCCACCGCGTCGGTCAGCAGCACTCCACCGCCGTCGGACGTCACCGCCCCCAAGGTCGGGTCACCGGGCACCAGATGGACCACCCTGGAAGCGCGAGGCTGCCCGTACGGGGAGACGTCAACGCCGGTCACGGTCACGGTCACCGACGACCGGTCGGCCGACAACGGGCTGCGGGTGACGTTCCGCTACACGGTCGGCCGGACCTCCGGCACGGTGGCGATGTCGTCGGTCGGCAGGGGCGTGTTCCAGGGGACCCTCGGCCCGTTCGACCAGCCCGCCGAGACCGTCCGCATCCCGCTGCACGTCACCGCCGTCGACGCTGCGGGTAATTCCGCCGGGCCGGTCGGGCCGGCGTACGTGAGCCTTCAGTCGTTCTGCACGCCGGGCTGACCGTGGGCGGTTCGACGACGATGACGAGAGGCCGGCGATGAGCGATCCGAACGAGGCGACGACGGCGCTGCCCCAGCGTGACACACCGGGCGTCCCCGGGTCGCCGGGCGCGGCGGAGCCCACCGCCTACCTGGGCCGCACGGTCGACCTGGGCCGGACCACGGACCTGGGCCGGACGGTCGGCCCGGAACGGCCGTGGTCGTCGTCCGGCATGGCCGAGCCGACGGCGCACCTGGCGGGTGCGGCCGAGCCGACGGCGCACTGGACGGGCCCGACCGGGGGGAGCACGCCGACGGCGGTGGCCGGGTCGACCGCCGGTGGGCCGGTGGGGCCGCCCGGTGCGGTCCCGGGGGGCGAACTGCGGTTCGGGCCGGGGGTGCCGGGTGCTGCTGCGGTGCCCACCTGGGGGCAGGCGGGCCCGGCCCGACGGCCCCGCCCGGCCTGGCGGCGGGTCGTGTCGGTGCTGTCCGCCCTGTGCACGGTGGTGTTGGTGGTGGCGGTCGGGTTCTTCATCTGGCAGTGGCTCAGCCCTCTGGAGGTCGAGGGGGTCACCGTGGCGGTGGCCGAGCCTGCGGGGAACCGGTGCGACGTGACGGTGGAGGTGGTGGCGACGGTGCGTACCAACGGCAACGCCGGGACGATCCGCTATCAGTGGCTGCGGTCCGGCGCGGCGCCGGGGGCGCTGGTCGGCGAGCGGGTCGGGCGGGGGCAGCGGACGGTGACATTGCCGCTGAAGTGGTCCTTCGCCGGGGTGGGTACGACGCGGGAGACGGCGACGGTCAACATCGTCGAGCCGTCGGTGGCGCAGGCGAGCACGGAGGTCCGGTACGTCTGTCGTCGACGCTGAGGGCGCGCCCGCCGGAGGGCGGCGGCGTTTCCGCACGGGCCGGGCGGGGTAGTCCGGGCGGATACGTTGCGCCCTCTGCTGTGAAGGACCTTTTCGATGAGAGACAACTTCGGTGACGCCGTGGGGGACGCCCTGCGTGCGGTGCTGCTCTTCCTGCCCAAGGCCATCGGTTTCGTGGCGATCCTGGTGGTCGGTTGGCTGATCGCGAAGGCCGTGCTGAAGGTCGTGGACAAGGTGTTGGAGCGGGTCGGGTTCGACCGGGCGGTCGAGCGCGGCGGGATCAAGGCCGCGCTGGCCCGGTCCCGGTACGACGCGAGTGACATCGTGGCGAAGCTGGCCTACTACGCGGTGCTGCTGGTGACGTTGCAGCTCGCGTTTGGCATCTGGGGGCCGAACCCGATCTCGGACCTGATCGCCGGGGTGATCGCATGGCTGCCCCGGGCCGTCGTGGCGATCGTGATCGTGGTGGTAGCCGCGGCGATCGCGCATGCGGTGAAGGACATCATCAGCAGCGCCCTGGGGGGCCTGTCGTACGGGCGGGTGCTGGCGAGTGTCGCGTCGGTGTTCATCCTCGGACTGGGTGTCATCGCGGCACTCGACCAGATCGGTGTGGCGACGGCGGTGACCACACCGGTGCTGGTGGCGGTGCTGGCGACCGTCGGCGGCATCCTCGTTGTCGGCGTCGGTGGCGGGCTGGTGCGTCCGATGCAGAGCCGGTGGGAATCGTGGCTGAGCCGGGCGGAGCGGGAGTCGAAGATGATCGCGACGCACGCGCGGGCGTACCAGGCCGGTCGGCGGGACGTGGCGGACCGGTTGGCGGCCACGGTCACGCCGGCCCACGATGATGCCGACCGGACGCAGGTGGTCACGCCGGCCGAGAACGACGCCGACCGGACGCAGGTGGTGCCCCTGCCGACCGAGGGTGGGTACGTGGGGTCGGAGCGTACCCAGCCGGTGAGCCGGCCCGCGTCCGGGCAGACGCCGCCGTACTCGCAGCACGGTGGCGACCATGACCAGTCGGTGGGGGACGCCACGGTGGTCATTCCCCGGCCGGGCGGGGACGCCTCCGCTCGCTGAACGCCCGCCGACATGGTGACCGGGCCGACCGGTCGGGGGGCGGGCTTCGGGGCTCAGCCGGGCAGCGCATCGAGGTAGACCCAGTGGCCGTCCTCGCGGGTGAATCGGCTGTGTTCGGCGAGCGTTCCGGGCCGTCCGGCCTGGCGGTAGTGGGCCCGGAAGGCGACGGTGCCGGTGCTGTCGAACAGCCCGCCCCGCTCGGCGTCGAGGATCTCCAGCCGGGTCCACCGCTGCCCGGGGTCTAGGTGCAGCCGTGCGGGGCGGGTCGAGGAGTGCCAGCTGCGCAGCAGGTAGGTGGTGTCGCCGACGGCGAAGGCGCTGAACCGGGACCGCATCAGTGCCTCGGCGGTGCTTGCGTCCGCCTCGCCCCGGTGCGTCGGGCCACAGCACTGCGGGTACGGCTGGCCGGTCCCGCACGGGCACGGGCCGGCCGGGTCGCGGGGTGCGCCGCCACGGGTGGGTCGTTTCGCCACGGGCCCATCCTGCCGCAGCGTCGCCCGCGGCCTGCCTCCGGCTCCTCGTCCCGCCGCCGGTCCTGCCGGACCGGTGGCGGGCGAACGGTGGTCGGTAGGGCGGGTGCTGCGGCCGGCGGTTCGGCCTCCGCCGCGTGGACATGCTGAAAGGGCCGGCCCCCGTGTGGGGGTCGGCCCTTTCGTTGTGGTGGTGTGTGTGGTGTGGTCAGGAGGTGGCGTAGCCGCGGGTGGCGATCCAGTCGGCGAGGTTGTCGGTGGTGATGTCGTAGCTGGCGTGGTCGGGGTTGGCGGAGTCGGC
>NZ_JAPZLF010000049.1:0-2685 GCF_033804645.1 Micromonospora sp. RTGN7
CGGGGGGGGGGGGGGGCGCCCCGCCCCGCGCCTGCCCCCCCCCCCCCCGCCCGCGGGCCGCCCCCCCTGGGGGGCCCCCGCCGCGCCCCCCGCCCCCCCCCCCCCCCCCCCCCCGCCGGCCCGGCCCCGGCCTGCTGGCGACCTCCGGCCGGCATCGGCCGGGCCGGCCGGCCATGCTGACGGACGCCAGGACCATGAAGACCTCGGGGCTCCGCCCCGAACCCCGGCCCTCCTCAGAGATGCCGCCGCGGCTCACCTCGCCGAGCACCATAAGGGCCTCCAGCCTCCCCGGACGGGGAGGCTGGCAAGTCTACGACTGCCCGACGAGGAGATCCGCCAGAAAGGAGTCAGCGCAGATCAAATCTCAACCGCGCGCATGGAGCAGCCTTTACCCGGTCGAGTCGGTCGCTGCCCTCGTCGATGATCGTCAGGATCTCGTAGGCGTAACTCGACGCCCCCACCGTCGCGCCCGAGAAGACCTCGCGGTACAGCAGCCAGATGCCGCTCTGGGCGGCGGCAACGCACTCGGCGGGGAGGTCCCTCCCCTGACGCGCGAGCTCCCCCGTCTGCCCGTTGTCCCCGACGAGGAACAGCAACGTCTCCAGGAATATGAAACGCGCGGCCGGAGAAGCATTGTCGGCCAAGGCCGCCAGTGCCACGGAGACCACCGGCAGGGCCGGCTCAAAGACCACCGACGGCTGCCAGACATGGCCCTCAAGCGCGATGCGCTCCGCTTCAGCATCCGTCTCGGCCCGGGCAAGACTCAACAGGTCTTTGCCGAGATGCTTTGCGGATCTGCCGCACCCGCAGCGCAGAGACTTCCAGTCGTGTCCCGCGACCTCGAGTCGAACGATTTCCATCCGTGAGACATTTCCTTCCTCGCGTCGTCAGTTGATCGGGGCAGCGGCGTGTCGTACAGCCATCCGTACAGCCCAGACCGCCCGCCAACGCCGACGACATCCGACAGTGACGGACGGGCTGAGCAGGTGAGCGGCTCCCCTACCAGCCCGCTCCGATCTTCTTCTAACCCCCAGGCCGTAGCTCAGTCAGCAGTCCCGGAACCCGCTCCCGAAGCTTGGCCATCACCCGCGACAGCCCGGCGTCCAGGTCGTCGCCGTCCCACCGCACGAGTTCCCCGCCCAGCGGCTTGCCCGACCCCAGCACCGTCCAGCGCCCCCGTTCGCGTTCACCGTCCATCTTGACGATGGCGACTAGGCCGTGATCCCCGGGCTGGACCTCCAAAGGTTCACGCCACCGTTGCACTGAAACGACACATTTGGTTTGACCATCCACAACGGCCACTACGCGCACTCTCGCGGTTGCCCCTGGTGAGGCGCCTCCTACCGAAGCGGTGGCCGGACCGACCTCACCCGCGATGGATTCCTGCCATGACTCGCACCGCACCTCTGGGGCAAGCTGCGGCGGGTTCACCGGCTCCCCGCTGAGGCACCCGAGCCCCAAGACTGCCAGCGCTGCCACGAGCCGCGGGTTTGTCGTCCTGCGAGGCGACGGGGGGGCGGGTGCACTTAGATCGATGACGGGCATAGGGCAAGTTATCCGATGGGCAGGTAACCCGCTCGTACCGACGCGGGCCATCCACGGGCCAGTAACCGTGGCGCCCAGCGGTCATGAGCGGGCACGAGCGGCACCGAGCTCTGCCGCCGACAGCAGGCGTTTCGGGCATCGCGGCTCGTTGAGCGCGATCTTCCAAACTGAAGCTCGACCACGGATGCGCGGCTATGTTGGCCTGGTCAGGCCATCGACGCCCGGAGCCGGCTGATCGCTCTAAAGACCTCATCTCTGTGCTTTGCGTCCTTTGCCCACTTCGGGAGGCGTTCGAGCATGGTCATGCTGGTCATGTTGTGACCGCGCTCCCGAAGATGCGCAGACACGTACGCCTCCAGGACGTTGAGGTGCTCGGCGTTGTAGGCCCAGAGCACCCGCCCTACGCAAGCCGTGGATAGCCAGAGAGGCTGACCAAAGTAGGGATCCAGTGGGCCCGACAGATGCGGCAGGCGGCGTCCGGCGGATCCAGGGATGCGAGAAGCTTCCCACACCGCGACATGCCCGCATGCCTGACAGGCGAGGCGGCGCCGTAGCCCGTAGCGACGGTCAAAGTCGGAATGCGGGTCTGGGCGGATGGAGGCACGTTGGTCGCAGCGCGGGCATCTCACCTGGATGTCGTCCGTGAAGGCGTACAGAGATTTCCGCGGATCCCTGAAGCGCATCCTTCGGCTGTTCTCGGTTGGCTGCACGCGCCGAGCGTAGAGCCCGTGCGTCGAGGGGAGTGCGGCGTGCCCGTCGCGTGCCGATCGCACGGGCGGTGAGGGCAATGGCGGTCAGCTTCGGCGGGTCGAGGCAGAGACGACGGGGCAGGTCAAGACAGGTCAGCCCCACGCCGAACGGGCCGCTGACAACACCTCCTAAACCGCGTGCTGCGGCGGTCGTCAAGCAGTCGGCGCCTGGGGACCAGGTGGGGACCACACGGTGTGCGCGATGGTGGTCGGCATGCCGTCGACCACACGGCCTGAGCTCGGGCATAGCGTGTTTGACGTCCGTGGACGTGTGGCGAAGCGTCCTGGGGGTCAAGGGGTCGTCGGTTCGAATCCGGCCGTCCCGACAAGGTGAAACAGCAGGTCAAAGGGCTGGTCCGAAACATCGGGCCGGCCTTTCTGGCTTCCTGGG
>NZ_JAPZLF010000050.1:0-1435 GCF_033804645.1 Micromonospora sp. RTGN7
TCCAGCGCCGATGGTACTGCACTCGTGAGGGTGTGGGAGAGTAGGACACCGCCGGACAATCTTTCCGTCAGGGCCACCCCTTCAAAGGGGTGGCCCTGACGCGTTTCCCGGCTCGGTCACCTGAGGGCCACCCCGATCGGGGTGGCCCTCAGGTGTGTCTACCGCCGAGTCAACGGGACCCGGTCAGCCCGCACGGCGGAGGCGTCCGAGCATGCCGTTGAGGTCCTGGACGAAGAGCTCGTGGCGGAAGTAGTGCCCCCCGGGCACCTCGCGCCACTCGTGCGGGATCCCGGCCTGGCCGAGAGCCGCCCGGAACTCGCGCTGGCCGGCCAGCACCTGGGTCTCGTTCACGGTGTCGAACCAGTTCACCGGATCGGGTGAGGTGCCGGCGGCAAGGAAGATCCGCTTGTTGCGGTAGCTGCCGATGCGCTGCACCGGGTTGTCGGCGTTGACCCGGGCCTCGTCCCAGAACGGGGCGCCGTAGACGGTGCCGCCGCCCAGTTCGACCGCGGCCGCGCTCACGTTGGCCCAGTGCACGACGAGGCCGAAGTCCCGGCGCAGGCTGGCCGGCCCGGAGTGGGAGCTGACCGAGCAGAAGTGGCCGTAGTACTTCGCGGCGTACTTCAGGGCGCCGAACCCGCCCATCGAGAAGCCGGCGACCGCGCGGCCGTTGTACTCGGGGAAGGTGCGGAAGTTCTGCTCGATCCACGGCAGCAGCTGTGCGATGTGGAAGGTCTCCCAGTTGCGGGGCCCGGTGTTGCTGCTGACCGGGTTGGAGTACCACCCCGTCGCGGCGTCCGGCATGACGATGATGATTTCCCGGCCGGCGGTGAGGTTGATGATGTTGTCGTTCATGTGGAAGGCCCGGAAGTCGGCGTTCCCGCCGTGCAGCAGGTACAGCACCGGGTAGCGCTTGTTGCTGGTGTGGTAGCCGTCGGGCAGCAGGACGTTGACCCCGGGGTCCCACTCGATCGCGTCCGTGGCGAAGCGGTAGTACTGGAGGCGGCCACCGTTCTCGTTGCGGTCGACGATGCGCAGGCCGTACCCGTCGCCGGCGGCCTGGGCCGGGTGCGGCGCGGCGAACGTGCCGGCCAGCGCGCCGGCGGCAGCCACTCCCGCGGCACCGGTCAGGAGGCGCCGTCGGGTGAGGGGCCGCGCGCCATCAGGGGTGATCTCCATTGATTCTCCTCGGGTGAAGCCGTACGCGTGTTGCGACGGGATTGGTCACGTCCGCCGGGGCTTCGGCATCGGCACGTCTCGTGTCGCAGCCGGTGGGTGGGGTGCGTCAGGCCGGGGCGGTGGTGGGTTCAGAGGGTGGTTTCTTCGGGGAGGCCGAAGAAGTCGTGCCATTTGGTGGTGGGGGTGAAGGTGGTGCCGGTGGAGAGGGCTACGTGGACGTCGTTGGTGTTGTTTTTGGTGAAGACGATGATGTCGT
>NZ_JAPZLF010000051.1:0-1393 GCF_033804645.1 Micromonospora sp. RTGN7
TCACCAAAAACAACACCAACGACGTCCACGTAGCCCTCTCCACCGGCACCACCTTCACCCCCACCACCAAATGGCACGACTTCTTCGGCCTCCCCGGAGAAACCACCCTCTAACACCCGAACCCCCGCCGGAGAGTCGCCATGTTCAATCGTTCCCCGGGACGCAGGAAGCCGCCCCCGCTGGCCGGCGTCCTCGTCGCCACCCTGACCGTCGTCACCCTCACCGCCGCCGCGCCGGCCACCGCCGCCCCGACCGACCGGGCCGACGGCCTTACCGCCGCTTTCGCCGCCGCCGGCAGCCGCTACGACGTGCCGCGCGACCTGCTGGTGGCGGTGGGCTACGGCGAGAGTCGGCTCGACGACCACGGCGGTCAGCCCAGCGCCGCCAACGGCTACGGCCCGATGCATCTGGTCAGCAACCCCACCAACCGGTCCCTGGACGAGGCCGCCGGGCTCACCGGTGTGCCGGTGGACCAGCTCAGGTCCCGGCCGGAGGCGAACGTCCGGGGTGCGGCGGCCGTGCTGCGCTCCTATGCCGACGCGGCGCGGCTGCGGCCCGCCGACCGCCACCGGATCGCCGCCTGGTACCCGGTCGTGGCGCGCTACGCCCACGCCGGCGACGACGCGACCGCCCGCCTCTACGCCGACCACGTCTACGACCTGCTGCGACAGGGCCTC
Source organism: Micromonospora sp. RTGN7 (assembly GCF_033804645.1). Lineage (NCBI taxonomy): Bacteria > Bacillati > Actinomycetota > Actinomycetes > Micromonosporales > Micromonosporaceae > Micromonospora > Micromonospora sp. RTGN7. The sequence goes on from NZ_JAPZLF010000051.1 coordinate 678, forward strand.
GAGGCGCGGACGCCCACCGGGCAGCGGATCGGCGTGGCCGCCCGGTCAGTGCGGCCGGAGCTCGGCCGGTACGCCACGGTCGCCACCGCCGGGAGCCGGTCCACCGGGTCCCCGGCCGCCCTGGCGGCGGTTCCCGAGTACGGCCCGGCCCGGTGGGTCGCCGCCAACGGCGGCAACTACCAGCCGGGGCGGTCGGCCCGGATCACCACCGTGGTCGTCCACGTCACCCAGGGCTCGTACGCCGGGACCGTCAGCTGGTTCCAGAACCCGTCGTCCGGGGTCAGCGCACACTACGTCGTCCGGTCCAGCACCGGAGAGATCACCCAGATGGTGCGGGAGGGCGACACCGCCTACCACGCCCGTTCGGCCAACCCGTACTCGGTCGGCATCGAACACGAGGGCTTCGTGGACAACCCGGCCTGGTTCACCGACGCGATGTACCGCTCGTCGGCCGCGCTCACCCGCTACCTGTGCGACAAGTACGGCCTGCCCAGGGACCGCAGCGCCATCAAGGGCCACAACGAGCTGCCGGGCAACGACCACACCGATCCCGGACCCAACTGGAACTGGAACTACTACATCTCCCTGGTGAACGCCGGTGGTGGTGGGGGTGGTCGGTATCTGGGGGGTTCGTCGACGGATTTCAGTGGGGACGGTAAGGACGACATCGTCGCGTTCAACCAGGGAACGCTCAACGACGTGTACGTCGCCACCTC
>NZ_JAPZLF010000052.1:0-1152 GCF_033804645.1 Micromonospora sp. RTGN7
GTTGATCGGGTGGTGGTGCGGCCTACGGCGTACTGGCGGGAGCCGGAGAAAGATCGCGTGAAGGCCCTTTTCCGCTGGTAGGCGTATTCAATCTTTGCAATCTCCCACGATGGTTACGTACGTGTCGAACATCGCCCCTCCAGGGAGATCCGGGCTTGCGGTGGTGAGTCGACTCGCCGCCGAGCCTGGCCGCCCCGACGCTCCCCCGCCACCACCGGTGCCCCAACCTGTGGATAACGGAGGGTCCTGTGGACAACAGCCTGATCAAGGTTCCGGTGTGCTACGCCCGCGTCAGGCAGTCACCTTGGCGACGAAGGCGGCGATGTTCGCCACGGTCTTCGGCTCGACGCCCAGACGGCGGCGGCCAGCGCCGGCGGCCGGCACGCCCAGATGACCCGGGCGATCCTGCGCGGCTACCACCTGACGGAGCCCGTAACAGGGACGTTTCCGGACGGACCATGACTGGGTACAGCAGTGATCAAGCGAGCACCACCGACGGCACGCCGGCCCACAACAGGCGGCATGTCGTCCGATCAGAAGGGCCACGGAAGATGACTTTCTGCCGACTCCGTACGACCGGTTCCGTCCGCACCGAGGGCGAGGCCCGCCGATGAGCGCCGTGGCGAACCCCGCGACCGTGGGTGAGTGCCTGCGGGTCGGCACCGGGTTCTCCCAGGGCGACCGGAACTGGATCGCCGAGCAGTTCGCCACCCTCGACGCCCGGCTGGCCGGCTTCCACGCCGACGTCACCGAGCTGGAGGTGTCGGTGAAGGACCGGGAGGCCCGGGGACAGAAGGTAACCCTGGAGTGCTGGATCGCCGGCCGACAGAAGATCGTCACCACCTCCTCGGAGGAGGACCTGCACGCCGCGCTCAACGACGTGCGGGACGACCTGCGCCGCCGGCTCAACGACGCCAAGACCAAGCAGGAGCCCCGGCACAACAAGCACCTGCGCGACACCGGCCAGGCCGAGGCGGCCCCGGTTGACCTCGACAACGACACCGCCCGGGTCGACGCCGAGACGGCCTGATCAGGACCTGAGTAGGGCCGAGGGGGGGGGGGGGGGGGCCCGCCCCCCCCCCCCCCCCGCGGGCCCCCGGGGGGGTTGGCCCCGGGCCCGCCCGGGGGGGGGGGGCGCGGTGGGGGGGGGGG
>NZ_JAPZLF010000053.1:0-839 GCF_033804645.1 Micromonospora sp. RTGN7
TCTTCCTCGACCACACCACCGTGGAAAACAACCACGCCAAGGGCAGCGGCGGCGGCATCTTCAACGCCGGCATCCTCAGGATCAAGGAATCCCACATCACCAACAACACCGCCGGCAAAAACGGCGGCGGCATCGCCAACGGCAACACCTACGAACCCAAGATCACCATCGGCACCACCGCCACCGGCACCGTCGAAATCACCAAGAGCACCATCAACAACAACACCGCAGACCACAACGGCGGCGGCATCTACACCGCCAACGGCTTCCTCGACATCACCAACACCGAAATCAAGGACAACACCGCCTGCCACAGCGGCGGCGGCATCTACGCCACCAACACCAACCTCCACCTCCGCCACGTCACCATCGACAACAACAAGGCCAGCCAAGACGGCGGCGGCATCTTCAACACCAGCACCACCAACAAGCCCAAAACCACCACCGAATACGACAACAACGACCGCGGCAGCGCCACCATCGACGACAGCGCCATCCGCGGCAACACCGCCGGCCGCCGAGGCGGCGGCATCTTCAACGGCGACCCCGACCTCAAACCCGGCACCAACAAAGACAACCGCGCCACCCTCACCCTCCGCAACAGCGAGGTCAAGGGCAACACCGCCGGCAACGGCGGCGGCATCTTCAACAACCGCGGCCAGGTCCAACTCACCAACACCAAGGTCACCAAAAACACCGCCACCGACACCAACAAGCCCTACGACATCGCCGGCGGCATCGTCAACAACGACGGCAAAGTCCGCCTCGACGACGAAACCATCGTCATCGACAACGACCCCACCAACTGCACCGGCCACATCCCCAACTGCTTCGCCTGA
>NZ_JAPZLF010000054.1:0-814 GCF_033804645.1 Micromonospora sp. RTGN7
ACGTCGGTGAAGTGGAACGACTTCTTCGGCCTCAACGGTGAAACCCTGACCACCGGAGACTTCAACGGCGACGGAAAAGACGACATCGTCGCCTTCACCCACGGATCCCTCGCCGACGTCTACGTAGCCCTGTCCACCGGCACCAGCTTCAACCCCGCCACCAAATGGCACGACTGGTTCGCCCCCGGAGCCGAAGTCGCCGCCATCGGCGACGTCAACGGCGACGGCAAAGACGACATCATCACCTTCACCCACGACAACAACGCCGACGTCTACGTCGCCCTCTCCACCGGCACCGGCTTCACCGGCACCGCCAACAAATGGCACGACTACTTCTCCATCCCCGGCGAATACCCCGCCCTCGGCGACGTCAACGGCGACGGCAAAGACGACATCATCACCTTCACCCAAGGCCCCGCCACCGCCTCCGACGTCATCATCGCCCTCTCCACCGGCACCAACTTCGGCCCACCACAAAAATGGCACGACCTCTTCGCCGTCGGCAACGAACAACCCCGCGTCGGCGACATCAACGGCGACGGCAAAGACGACATCGTCACCTTCACCTGCAACACCGACGCCGACGTCTACGCCGCCACCTCCACCGGCACCGGCTTCACCGGCACCACCATCAAATGGCACGACTACTTCTGCATCCCCGGCGAATTCCCCTACCTCGCCGACGTCAACGGAGACGGCAAAGACGACATCATCGTCTTCACCAAAAACAACACCAACGACGTCCACGTAGCCCTCTCCACCGGCACCACCTTCACCCCCACCACCAAATGGCACGACTTCTTCGGCCTCCCCG
>NZ_JAPZLF010000055.1:0-751 GCF_033804645.1 Micromonospora sp. RTGN7
CTTCAGCGTGCCGCCCAGTTCGTTGTTGGCCCGTACCACCGCTTCGACCAACGCGTCGTCGTCGCAGGGCACCTCACGAACCCGGCCCTCCCCGTCACGCTCACCCCGACCGTCCCGGTCCTTGTCGCGGTGCTCGTCACGATCGTCCCGGCCGGGCCCGTCGTCCTTGACGACCTGCTCGGCGGTGGACCACTTGAGGTTTTCCAGCTGGTTCATCCCCGCCGCCCCCGCGCCGGTGGCAGCACCCACGGTGACGAGGCTGACGACGCCGGTCAGGCCGGCGACGCCGGTGGCGAGCCACAGCTTGCGGCGGCGCGGCGCCGTCCCGGTTTCCCGCGCCGTATCGGTGTTCTTCGGAAGGTAGTTGGACATCGGAGCTCTCTGCTCTCTCCTCGTACCAGACAAGGTGCTTCGCCATCGCGAGGCGCCTTGGCTACAAATCGGTTGTAGCTGCTCAAGAACACCGTATGAGAATGTTCTTCGTGGAGGGGGCAGATCAGAAGAAACCGCACATTAGGCGTACGGCACGCCTAGGGCGGCCCTAACCCGGACGTAGCTCGCCGGGTACGCGAGGACGGCCCCTCCCGCCGCCGGTGGGCGGTCGGGAGGGGCCGTCTCCTCTATGTGGTGCAGCTCCGGATCAGGCGAAGCAGTTGGGGATGTGGCCGGTGCAGTTGGTGGGGTCGTTGTCGATGACGATGGTTTCGTCGTCGAGGCGGACTTTGCCGTCGTTGTTGACGATGCCGCCGGC
>NZ_JAPZLF010000056.1:0-639 GCF_033804645.1 Micromonospora sp. RTGN7
GACATCTCCTACGACCCGGCGAACCACGACTTCATGGTCCGCACCCGGGCCGCCCGCATCGAGAACATCCCCGTCCCGGACGTCGAGGTGGAGGACCCCGACGGCGACGCCCGGGTGTTGGTCCTCGGCTGGGGCTCCACATACGGGCCGATCGGCGCCGCGTGCCGGGGGCTACGCCAACGCGGCCTCTCCGTCGCCCAGGCACACCTACGACACCTGTCCCCGATGCCGGCGAACCTCGGCGAGGTACTGCGCTCCTACGACCGGGTCGTCATCCCCGAGATGAACCTCGGCCAACTCGCCCAGGTGATCCGAGGCAAATACCTCATCGACGCCATCGGCTACAACCAGGTCCGCGGCCTACCATTCACCGCCATCGAGCTGGAGACGATGCTGGAAGAGGTCCTGAAGAATGTCTGAGCCCCTCGCCCTCAAACTCACCACGAAGGACTTCAAGTCCGACCAGGAGGTGCGCTGGTGCCCCGGCTGCGGCGACTACGCCGTCCTCGCCGCCGTGCAACAGTTCATGCCAGAACTGAACATCCCCCGCGAACGGATCGTCTTCGTCTCCGGCATCGGCTGCTCCTCACGCTTCCCGTACTACATGAACACCTACGGCATGCACTCCATCCACGGACG
>NZ_JAPZLF010000057.1:0-581 GCF_033804645.1 Micromonospora sp. RTGN7
AGGGTCTGTGGGTCCCGTAGGTATGGCAGGAAGGTGCCGTTCTCGCCGTTGGGTGTGGTGGCGAACTCGACCCGTAGGTCGGGTAGGGAATCCACGTCGGGTAGGAGCCACGGTTCGGAGCCGTTGGCGACGTAGTTGTCTGACAGCAGGATCACCGGGGTGCGGTAGGTCAGTGCGATCCGGGCGGCCTCGATGGCCGCGTGGAAGCAGTCCGAGGGGGACTTCGCGGCGATCACCGCGATCGGGGCCTCGCCGTGGCGGCCGTGTAGGGCCATGTTGAGGTCGGCCTGCTCGGTCTTCGTCGGCATGCCCGTCGACGGGCCGGCCCGTTGCACGTCCACGATCACCAACGGCAGCTCCAGGGCCACCGCGAGCGAGATCGTCTCGCTCTTGAGCGCCACGCCGGGGCCGCTGGTGGTGGTGATGCCGAGCGCACCGCCGTACGAGGCGCCGAGTGCCGCGCCGATCGCGGCGATCTCGTCCTCGGCCTGCATGGTGACCACACCGAACCGCTTGTGTTTACTCAGCTCGTGCAGGATGTCCGACGCCGGGGTGATCGGGTAGGCCCCGAGGAACACCGG
>NZ_JAPZLF010000058.1:0-568 GCF_033804645.1 Micromonospora sp. RTGN7
CATCGGTGACCTTGCTAATCAACTCACGGGACACGTCGGCGCCGTAGACCTCGGCCAGATGCGACTGGATTTCTCCGGTGGTCAAACCCTTGGCATACAACGACAGGATCATCTCGTTGAACCCGGCGACCCGCCGCGAATGCTTTCGGATGACCTGCGGCTCGAACTCACCCTGACGGTCACGCGGGATCTTCAACCCGACCGGCCCCAGATCCGTGTGGACCGTCTTCACTGAATGACCATTGCGGGCGTTACGGGCACCGCGACCCGCCGGGTCGCCCTTGTCGTAGCCCAGATGCTCCGACATCTCCGCTTCCAGCGCCGTCTCCAGGATCCGACGAGTCACACCAGCCAGCAACCCGCCCGGCCCAACCAGCCTCACCCCGTCGACCCGCGCCTGCTCCAGCAACTGCTCAGCGATCCGCTGCTCCGCCACCGAGTCCACAGACGAACCCCGCTCGCCTTCCGGCTGCTCAGCGCGATGATTCGTAGACATGACGTGATCCCCTCTGGCCGGGCTTCCTACCCGACCTAACGGACCACACCAAGATCAACCACAAAGTTTCTG
>NZ_JAPZLF010000059.1:0-536 GCF_033804645.1 Micromonospora sp. RTGN7
GGCACGGTGGTGGTGTCGGGTCCGCCGCAGCCGGTGGCGGATCTGGTGCAGGCGTGTCAGGCCGAGGACGTGCGGGCGCGGTTGATTCCGGTGGATTATGCGTCGCATTCGGAGTCGGTCCAGGACGTCGCTGAGCGGCTGCGCTCCGACCTCGCCGACGTCACCCCCCGGGCCGGCACCGTCCGGTTGGTGTCGACGTTGACTGGTGAGTGGGTCGAGCCGGAGAGCATGACCGCCGATTACTGGTATGAGAATTTGCGGCGGACGGTGCGGTTTGATGCGGCGGTGCGGGTGGCGGTGGCGGCGGGGCACACCACGTTTGTGGAGATTAGTCCGCATCCGGTGTTGATGATGCCGGTGACGGCGATTCTGGATGATGCGGGTGTCACCGGTCATACGTTGGGCAGTCTGCGGCGGGGTGACGACGATCCGACCCGGTTGCTGACCAACCTGGCCACTGCGCACACGATCGGCCTGCCCGTCGACCTGACGGGGGTCCTCGCCGCGACCGACACCGTCGACCTGCCCACCTACGC
>NZ_JAPZLF010000060.1:0-532 GCF_033804645.1 Micromonospora sp. RTGN7
GGTGTCGTACTCGTTCGGGTTCGAGGGGCCGGCGGTGACCGTGGACACGGCGTGTTCGTCGTCGCTGGTGGCGTTGCACCTGGCGGCGCAGTCGCTGCGGTCGGGGGAGTGTGACCTGGCCCTGGCCGGCGGCGTCACGGTCATGTCCACCCCCGGCGCGTTCGTGGAGTTCTCCCGCCAGCGGGGCCTTTCCGCCGATGGGCGGTGTCGGTCGTTCGCGGAGTCGGCGGACGGGACCGGTTGGGGTGAGGGCGTCGGGGTGTTGCTGGTGCAGCGGTTGTCGGACGCGCGTCGGGAGGGCCGTCGGGTTCTGGCGGTGGTGCGGGGTAGTGCGGTGAATCAGGATGGTGCGTCGAATGGGTTGACGGCGCCGAATGGTCCGTCGCAGCAGCGGGTGATTCGGCAGGCGCTCGCGTCGGCCCGGTTGTCGGTGGTGGATGTGGATGTGGTGGAGGCGCACGGTACGGGTACGTCGTTGGGTGATCCGATTGAGGCGCAGGCGTTGTTGGCGACCTATGGTCAGGGTCGTGAT
>NZ_JAPZLF010000061.1:0-468 GCF_033804645.1 Micromonospora sp. RTGN7
TCACCCTCAAGGGCGTCACCCTCAAGGACGGCAACGCCGCCCGCGAGAAGAAGCACGAACCCGAACCCTGGCCCACCACACCCGACGGCACCACCCCACCGAAGACCGACACCCCACCGACGGCCGCCAAGCCAGACCCGGCAGCCCCACCGGCCACCGGGACCGCGCCGGCAGGCGCCGCCGCCCCCGGGGCCGCCGCCGCGCCGATGGCCGCCGCCGCTCCGGTAGCCAAGCCAGGCCCGGCCGCCGCTCCGGTAGCCAAGCCAGGCCCGGCCGCCGCCGCTCCGGTAGCCGCCGAGAGCACGCCGGCCACACCAGCCATGCCGGGGATGCCCGCCGCGCCGGCCACACCAGCCGCGCCGGGGACTGCCCCGGTTGAGCCGGGGACGCCAGCCGAGCCGGGTAAGGACTGGCCCGGGACCTACGACGAAGGCGCCGACGGTGGCGCACTCCTCGTCAAGCCCGGAG
>NZ_JAPZLF010000062.1:0-398 GCF_033804645.1 Micromonospora sp. RTGN7
CGTCCTGGGGGTCAAGGGGTCGTCGGTTCGAATCCGGCCGTCCCGACAAGGTGAAACAGCAGGTCAAAGGGCTGGTCCGAAACATCGGGCCGGCCTTTCTGGCTTCCTGGGGACCACGGCGGTCAAGTGCGTCGTCCCGTAGCGCTTCTTGACCGCTGGTCAAGGTACGGCGAGCTTGGAAGGTCTTCTAGAGTCCCGACGGCTGCTTGGACAGCCAGTCTTGGTGCTGCGCCTTTAGCGCGTCTCGCTGCTCTCGTGCCGCCAGGATGACATCGGCTCCGCCATCGTAGGGGTGGTACAGCCAGCGGAGATCGATCGGCGCGAGAATCACGTTTGCCAGCTCGTCGTCGGCGACAGCTCTCAACAGGATGTCCATCGCGCCAGCTCGCCAGGGGATC
>NZ_JAPZLF010000063.1:0-360 GCF_033804645.1 Micromonospora sp. RTGN7
GCGGTGTGGGAGCACGCGGGGGTGGTCCCGCAGGCGGTGATCGGTCACTCGCAGGGCGAGATCGGTGCGGCGTGTGTGGCCGGGATCCTCACCCTGGAGGATGCGGCGAAGACGGTGGCGTTGCGTTCGCGGGCGTTGGTGGTATTGCGGGGTACGGGGGCGATGGCGTCGGTGGATCTGTCGGCCGAGGCGGTAACCGAGCGGTTGGCTGGTTTCCCCGGGGTGGGGGTGGCGGCGGTGAACGGCCCCGGCACGGTGGTGGTGTCGGGTCCGCCGCAGCCGGTGGCGGATCTGGTGCAGGCGTGTCAGGCCGAGGACGTGCGGGCGCGGTTGATTCCGGTGGATTATGCGTCGCATTCG
>NZ_JAPZLF010000064.1:0-312 GCF_033804645.1 Micromonospora sp. RTGN7
TGACGGTGTTGCCGTTGTCGGTGTAGCCGACGACGCTGATGTAGTGGCCGCCTTCGTAGGCGTGGGTGGTGCCGTTGGTGTCGGTGCTGGTGCCGGCGATGTTGGCGACGATGGCGCGGCCCTGGTCGATGGTGTGGACGATGTCGGTGCGCAGGGTGTTGGTCTGCTTGTCGTCGGCCTTGGCGGTCTTGATTTCGACGTTGCGGTAGGCGTTGGTCTTGCCGGTTTCCTTGTTCAGGATGGGGGTGATGTCGTTGATGGAGTCGGTGCCGTTCTCGGTGGTGCGCATCTCCTTGGCCATGGCGTCGACGC
>NZ_JAPZLF010000065.1:0-301 GCF_033804645.1 Micromonospora sp. RTGN7
GGCGTCGCCGTCGGGGTCCTCCACCTCGACGTCCGGGACGGGGATGTTCTCGATGCGGGCGGCCCGGGTGCGGACCATGAAGTCGTGGTTCGCCGGGTCGTAGGAGATGTCACCGGTCTTGTCGGCTTTTTCCAGGCCGCCGATGCGGTGTTCGAGTCCCGGGGTGCCGGGGACGGCCCATGGTCGGGCCAGGGTCTGTGGGTCCCGTAGGTATGGCAGGAAGGTGCCGTTCTCGCCGTTGGGTGTGGTGGCGAACTCGACCCGTAGGTCGGGTAGGGAATCCACGTCGGGTAGGAGCCAC
>NZ_JAPZLF010000066.1:0-301 GCF_033804645.1 Micromonospora sp. RTGN7
GTGGCTCCTACCCGACGTGGATTCCCTACCCGACCTACGGGTCGAGTTCGCCACCACACCCAACGGCGAGAACGGCACCTTCCTGCCATACCTACGGGACCCACAGACCCTAGCCCGACCATGGGCCGTCCCCGGCACCCCGGGACTCGAACACCGCATCGGCGGCCTGGAAAAAGCCGACAAGACCGGCGACATCTCCTACGACCCGGCGAACCACGACTTCATGGTCCGCACCCGGGCCGCCCGCATCGAGAACATCCCCGTCCCGGACGTCGAGGTGGAGGACCCCGACGGCGACGCC
>NZ_JAPZLF010000067.1:0-300 GCF_033804645.1 Micromonospora sp. RTGN7
ACGTCGAACCGGATGCTGACGGCGCAGCGCCTGACGGAGCTATGGGAGCAGCGCTGGCCAGAGTCTCCGCCGTTCGCGCACCTGCTTCGGAGTCACTATCCAAACCAATGGGTCAGGTTCCACAGCCTTCCAGGATCGAAGCGCTACGCAGGCGATGAGGCTGAATACGAGATTCTGCTCCACCGGCACTACACGGTGCTAACGCAACTCGATCCGAGCGCCGACATTGTCGTCATTACAAGCGAGTGGACAGAGAGCGCGGCAACCACGCCCCAAAGGTGGCCGAGGCGTTCAGAGATC
>NZ_JAPZLF010000068.1:0-290 GCF_033804645.1 Micromonospora sp. RTGN7
TCCGGCGGCGATGCCGCCGGCGAACGCGAGTCCGGCGATGCTGAGGACGCTGTTACGCAGGATGGTGGTGTTCATGGGGGTGGCTCCATTCGGGGGTCGACACCCGCACGGCCGCCGGAGGGGGTGGCCGGGGCGGGTGTGAGCACCACGTGGGGCGCCCGACAGAAAAGGGTGCGAAGGGGGGAAGGCTTATCGCCGCTCGGCGCACGGCCCCGGGGTGGGGTGGGGTCGTGGTGGCGGGGTCCAGGTGTAACGACCGGTGGCCGGCCCGCATTCCACCCGCCGGGTTC
>NZ_JAPZLF010000069.1:0-270 GCF_033804645.1 Micromonospora sp. RTGN7
CGGTTGTCGGTGGTGGATGTGGATGTGGTGGAGGCGCACGGTACGGGTACGTCGTTGGGTGATCCGATTGAGGCGCAGGCGTTGTTGGCGACCTATGGTCAGGGTCGTGATGGGCGTGAGTCGTTGTTGTTGGGGTCGGTGAAGTCGAATCTGGGTCATACGCAGGCGGCGGCGGGTGTGGCTGGTGTGATCAAGATGGTGTTGGCGATGCGGTATGGGGTGGTGCCGGCGACGTTGCATGTGGATGAGCCGTCGTCGAAGGTGGATTGG
>NZ_JAPZLF010000070.1:0-269 GCF_033804645.1 Micromonospora sp. RTGN7
CAGGAAACGCAGCGTCGAGGCGTACGGCCGGGAATACATCCAGGACAGCAGACCGAGGGCGAACATGTTCTTGGCCCGCTCGGCGTCCTTCTTCGCCACCGCCAGCTCCGCCAGGGCCCGGACCGTCATCGACGTCAACGCCACCGGATGCACCACAAAACCGGCGAGGGAGTCATCGTCCAACGGACTGGACTGATAACCCACCTTCGCCAGGTTACGCCTGGTGAACTCATCGGTGTTCACGATGATATCCGCCCCACGCGGCAGAT
>NZ_JAPZLF010000071.1:0-258 GCF_033804645.1 Micromonospora sp. RTGN7
CGTTGGTGTTCTGTTCGTCGTTCAGGGTGATGGTCGACTGGTCGCCGTCCACACCGTGGGGGATCAGCTTGGTGGTGTCGACGTCCGGCTTGTCGGCGGCCTGCACGGCCACGGCGACGGGCGTGCTCTCCACACCACTGCTGCTGGTGGTGGTGGTGAGGGGTCCGGCGGCGATGCCGCCGGCGAACGCGAGTCCGGCGATGCTGAGGACGCTGTTACGCAGGATGGTGGTGTTCATGGGGGTGGCTCCATTCGGGG
>NZ_JAPZLF010000072.1:0-252 GCF_033804645.1 Micromonospora sp. RTGN7
CGCGGACTCCGGTGAGCCGGTCGCGGACTCCGGTGAGCCGGTCGCGGACTCCGGTGAGCCGGTCGCGGACTCCGGTGAGCCGGTCGCGGACTCCGGTGAGCCGGTCGCGGAGACCGGTGAGCCTGCGGGCGCCGACGACGCCGGCGACCTCGTGGACGTCGGCGACCTCGTGGACGTCGGCGACCTCGTGGACGTCGGCGACCTCGTGGACGTCGGCGACCTCGTGGACGTCGGCGACCTCGTGGACGTCGG
>NZ_JAPZLF010000073.1:0-235 GCF_033804645.1 Micromonospora sp. RTGN7
GACTGAGCGGAATACGCCGATTGGGGTGTTGCTCAGGTCGAGGCCGGGGAGTCGGGATAGTGCGAATGCGTAGGCGGGGTCGTTGACGGTGGTGTCGTGTACGACGATTTCCTCGGGGCGGACTGTGGCGGTCTCGCGTACCTGTAGGCCGAAGCCGCCGGGTGGGTGGATCACGCAGAGTTGTCCGTCGGTGCCGAAGGTGATGGGTTTTCCGTGTTCGAGTCGGATGAGGTAG
>NZ_JAPZLF010000074.1:0-235 GCF_033804645.1 Micromonospora sp. RTGN7
ATGGTGTTGGCGATGCGGTATGGGGTGGTGCCGGCGACGTTGCATGTGGATGAGCCGTCGTCGAAGGTGGATTGGGCTTCGGGTGCGGTCAGTTTGGTGACGGAGTCGCGGGCGTGGCCGACGGTGGATCGGCCGCGTCGGGCGGCGGTGTCGTCGTTTGGGATTTCGGGGACGAATGCGCATGTGATCGTGGAGCAGGCGGAGCCGGTGGAGGCGGAGGCGTCTGCACCGGTGG
>NZ_JAPZLF010000075.1:0-223 GCF_033804645.1 Micromonospora sp. RTGN7
GGCGATCTCGTCCTCGGCCTGCATGGTGACCACACCGAACCGCTTGTGTTTACTCAGCTCGTGCAGGATGTCCGACGCCGGGGTGATCGGGTAGGCCCCGAGGAACACCGGTAGGCCGGAACGCACGCCCGCGGCCACCAGACCGAGGGACAGCGCCGCGTTGCCGGTGATGTTGCGGTACGTGCCCGGCGGCATCTTCGCCGGCTTCACCTCATACCGCACC
>NZ_JAPZLF010000076.1:0-223 GCF_033804645.1 Micromonospora sp. RTGN7
CACCACGGTCGCCTCGGTGCAGGCCGACCGTAAGCCCACCGGTGAGCGGCAGCTCGACGTCCGCTACGAGGCCCAGCCCAACTTCTACTACTGCGGCCCCGCCGCCGCCCGCAACGCCCTGAGCGTGCAGGGCAAGGCCATCAGCGTCGACGCCATGGCCAAGGAGATGCGCACCACCGAGAACGGCACCGACTCCATCAACGACATCACCCCCATCCTGAAC
>NZ_JAPZLF010000077.1:0-223 GCF_033804645.1 Micromonospora sp. RTGN7
GGTGGCCGAGGCGTTCAGAGATCGCGCCAGAGGCATGGCACTGGCGGACGTTACTTGAGAATCCCGACGAGGACGCCGAGTACCACAGCTATACCCAGCTCTACGCCGAGGTGATCCCCTGGCGAGCTGGCGCGATGGACATCCTGTTGAGAGCTGTCGCCGACGACGAGCTGGCAAACGTGATTCTCGCGCCGATCGATCTCCGCTGGCTGTACCACCCCTA
>NZ_JAPZLF010000078.1:0-223 GCF_033804645.1 Micromonospora sp. RTGN7
CCGAGGTGGCCGAGGTTCTCGAGCTTCGATTCCTGTAGTGCGGTGCCGATGGAGATCACCGCGGCCCGCTCGTCGAGGCCGGCTTTCTTCGTGGCGGCGATGATGGCCTTGACGTTGGTGTTCTGTTCGTCGTTCAGGGTGATGGTCGACTGGTCGCCGTCCACACCGTGGGGGATCAGCTTGGTGGTGTCGACGTCCGGCTTGTCGGCGGCCTGCACGGCCA
>NZ_JAPZLF010000079.1:0-223 GCF_033804645.1 Micromonospora sp. RTGN7
CCGAGGTGGCCGAGGTTCTCGAGCTTCGATTCCTGTAGTGCGGTGCCGATGGAGATCACCGCGGCCCGCTCGTCGAGGCCGGCTTTCTTCGTGGCGGCGATGATGGCCTTGGCGTTGGTGTTCTGTTCGTCGTTCAGGGTGATGGTCGACTGGTCGCCGTCCACACCGTGGGGGATCAGCTTGGTGGTGTCGACGTCCGGCTTGTCGGCGGCCTGCACGGCCA
>NZ_JAPZLF010000080.1:0-223 GCF_033804645.1 Micromonospora sp. RTGN7
CGGTGTTGTTGGTGATGTGGGATTCCTTGATCCTGAGGATGCCGGCGTTGAAGATGCCGCCGCCGCTGCCCTTGGCGTGGTTGTTTTCCACGGTGGTGTGGTCGAGGAAGACGCGGCCGAAGTTGGCGATGGCGCCGCCGTTGCCGCTGGCGTTGTTGTTGAACAGGTTGCTGTCTTCGAGGTAGGCGGTGCCTCCGGGCTTGACGAGGAGTGCGCCACCGTC
>NZ_JAPZLF010000081.1:0-223 GCF_033804645.1 Micromonospora sp. RTGN7
GGCGTGGATGAGGTGGTTGCCGCCGATTGACAGGGCGTCGCCGTCGCCGGTGACGACCCAGACGGACAGGTCGGGGCGGGACACCGACAGGCCGGAGGCGATCGCGGGGGCACGTCCGTGGATGGAGTGCATGCCGTAGGTGTTCATGTAGTACGGGAAGCGTGAGGAGCAGCCGATGCCGGAGACGAAGACGATCCGTTCGCGGGGGATGTTCAGTTCTGGC
>NZ_JAPZLF010000082.1:0-223 GCF_033804645.1 Micromonospora sp. RTGN7
TCGTAGCACCGATTGGAGGTGTTTGCGGTCGGAGTCGATGGTGCGGCCGACGAAGGTCGCTTCCGCGCCGAGGGCGAGCGAGAGCGGGTTGAACGGGGCGTCGGCCGAGCCTGCGGGGGTGGATTTGGTGATTTTGCCGACTTCGGAGGTGGGTGAGTACTGGCCTTTGGTGAGGCCGTAGATCCGGTTGTTGAACAGCAGGATCTTCAGGTTGACGTTGCGG
>NZ_JAPZLF010000083.1:0-223 GCF_033804645.1 Micromonospora sp. RTGN7
CTTCACCTCATACCGCACCGAGAACGACTCGGTCGTCTCGCCGAAGTTCCAGCCGGCCTTGAAAGCCGCGATGTTCGCCGCGACCAACTCAGGACGCTTGACGAACTTACGTTCCAGGAAACGCAGCGTCGAGGCGTACGGCCGGGAATACATCCAGGACAGCAGACCGAGGGCGAACATGTTCTTGGCCCGCTCGGCGTCCTTCTTCGCCACCGCCAGCTCC
>NZ_JAPZLF010000084.1:0-220 GCF_033804645.1 Micromonospora sp. RTGN7
GTTGATCGGGTGGTGGTGCGGCCTACGGCGTACTGGCGGGAGCCGGAGAAAGATCGCGTGAAGGCCCTTTTCCGCTGGTAGGCGTATTCAATCTTTGCAATCTCCCACGATCGTGGGAGATTGCAAAGATCTATTACCCCTCAGTGACTAGTGGCCGCTGGCCAGCCGGCGGCGGATGCGCCTTACGGCGTCGGCGGTCTCCCGGTCCATGGCCGGCAGC
>NZ_JAPZLF010000085.1:0-218 GCF_033804645.1 Micromonospora sp. RTGN7
ACACCCGAGCAGGCCGAGCCGCCGGGCAGCCCGTCTTCTGCTTCTTTCCCCTGTTTTCGTGGCGCGTCGTCGTCGTTGTTTCCCCGGACGTGCGGGCGCCGCGTATCCCCCCTTTGACCAGAGGAGCACGCCACCATGCGTACCGATCTGATCCGTAAGACCGCCCTGACCGCCGCCGGTATCGCCGCGACCGCGACCGGCATCGCCGCCCCCGCCAT
>NZ_JAPZLF010000086.1:0-202 GCF_033804645.1 Micromonospora sp. RTGN7
CAAGGCCATCATCGCCGCCACGAAGAAAGCCGGCCTCGACGAGCGGGCCGCGGTGATCTCCATCGGCACCGCACTACAGGAATCGAAGCTCGAGAACCTCGGCCACCTCGGCGACCGCAACGACCACGACTCCCAAGGCCTGTTCCAGCAGCGCCCCACCAGCGGCTGGGGCACCGTCGAGCAGATCACCGACCCCGAGTAC